>JBNAVB010000001.1:0-70241 GCA_049699715.1 Candidatus Pacearchaeota archaeon
GGAAAAGAAATTAGCGAGAGCTATGTTACTTTTTAGGAATCGTGCAACACACCAACCAAAGGCAAATATTTTTATATATCTATCCTATATAATTTTATACAAAAACTTAAAATAGATAACAAGCGGGAATAATCAAAAAATAGAGGAAAACTTTTGAAATGTTTGACCTTTCGAATGTAGCTGGCAAGATAACTGGAAATGCTATCCTTTTTGTTTCTAATGGAATTTCATCCTTGCAGCATTCTTTATCGACTTTACCTGCGAACCAGGAAATTTTGATAAGTATTGGCGCTATTATCGTTGTGGCCGCATTGTTTGCTTGCATTCTTAAAGTGCTAAAACAAGAGCTAATTCCCGGATATATTCTTGCAGGATTGATTATAGGGCCCTTAATTTTAGGGATTGTGAGGCACACTTCACTAGTATCGGCTTTAGCAGAGATAGGCATCGCATTCCTGCTTTTTGTGGCCGGGCTCGAAATCAGCGTTTCAAAAATGAAAGAAACAGTAAGCTCCTTTCTTGCCGGCTTGATACAGGTTCTCGTCATAGGTGCGGCAACATTTTTTGTGTCTCGAGCTTTGGGATTCGCTTTAATGGAATCCTTCTATCTTGCGCTCATCATCGCATTTAGCTCAACGATAATTGTTGTAAAGCTTCTTGCGGATAGTAAAGAATTAGACACTTTGCATGGGAGGATAGCTGTAAGCATCCTTGTGCTTCAAGATATTGCTGCAATATTCGCTTTAGCAGTTTTCTCCTCAAGTTATAACACAAGTTTCATAATCACTGCTTTATTGAAACTTTTCTTGATAATGTTAATAGCGTTTTTCCTTAACAAAACTGTGCTTGGGCCTTTATTTAAGTTTGCTTCATCATCAACCGAGCTTTTGTCATTAGTCGCGGTAGCATTCGTGTTCCTGTTCGCGGGTTTGGCTTATCTTCTAAACTTGTCAATTGTGATAGGGGCTTTTATTGCAGGCATTACCATTGCGAACTTACCTTACAAGCTCGAGATTGAGAGCAAAGTAAGGCCGCTCAGAGATTTCTTTGCTATAATATTTTTCGTTTCTCTAGGAACATGGCTCACTACTCTCGATATAACTAAAACGGTGATTCCTTTTTTTATATTCTTGGCTTTTGTATTGCTTGTGAAACCATTCATCACAGCTGCAACAATAAGACTCTTTGGCTACAAGACAAGAACCAGCATCTTGAGTGGGATAAGCTTGGCGCAAATTTCAGAATTCTCCTTAATCTTGGCGTTCCAAGGCCTGCTATTTGGGATTCTCGCACAAGGGACTTTTAACATGGTTGTGTTAATAGCGATAATAACAATGGCATTGTCTCCTTACTTAATGAGGATAAGCACTCTAGTCTATGGCAAAACAGCCTCACTATTTAATTTTCTTAATGGAATCTCAATATATAAAGAAGAGCCAAAGCATATCACAAAGAACAAGAAGGGCATTTTATTGTTCGGATGCCACAGGATGGGCTCAATTTTCCTGAAAGCGCTGAACAACGCTAAAGAGAATATAATGGTTGTAGATTATAACCCTGATATCATCAAAGCATTGACAAAACAAAATGTTTCTTGTATTTATGGAGACTCCAGGAGTGATGAAGTTATAGAGTGTTTACCGGTAAAAGATGCCAAGATTGCCATTTCGACAATCCCGAACATAGCGGACAATATATTACTCATAGGCAAACTGAAAAAATTGAACCCCCAGATTTTTATGATTGTCGAAGCGGACAAGATTCATGATGCTTTGAAACTTTACAATCTAGGCGCAGATTATGTCATTTTGCCGCAAGTAGTCGGGGGGGAGAAAAGTCTGGATATCGTGAAAGAAGCTGAAAATATAAGCAAAAATAAAGAACGGCTCGCAAAGCTGAAAAAAGAACATTTTGAATATCTAAAGGAATTACATCGAACCCTTTATTAACTCTTTATCTCTTTTATCTTTCTTATGCCCATTTCTTTCAACTGGGCTTGGCTTACTGACTTGAGCAACTCGTGGATGTTGGTTATATCTCTTTTGGATTTCGCCCACAACTGATTATTCTTGATGAAAGCTTTGGGCCATTTTTTCTTGAATGCTTTGAGATATTTCTCTTGAACGCCCAATGGCGGGCCCTTAACAATATACTCTTTTGAAGGCTCTTTCAAGATAAAATAAAATGTCGCAATGAAAGTTTTTTCATTAAATTCAAACTCGCCTTTCAAAATTTTAAAACCATTTTTCTTTAACAAGAAATATAAGAACTCGTAAAGTTTTTTTAGCTTCGCACCCGCAACGTCAACTTTGTTTTTGAAACTCAAAGCTTTTAATGTGATAAACTTGGCTTTTGTTTTTTTTGCCCGTGTTTTTAAATTATTGATATCAATTTTTTCCTTGAAAAAGTAAGATTCTGATGGATGAGCAAGGAATTTTTTTGCTGCTTCAATAAATTTCTTTAGAGTTTCAAAGCTTAATGCTGCGCAAGCATTTCTTTCTTTCTGGACAGGATCAACAAGGATTATTGGAGAGTGAAGCTTGGCTTCGTTCATTTCCTCGAGCAATTGTCGCTTTGATTTGTAATAGTGTTTTGAATCGATTACGATTCTTGTTTCAAGACTTGTGGGAATTTTCCATTTTGTCGCTGCTTTCAAAAATTTCAAGAAAGAACCATAATAAGAAACAAGGATTTCAAGGGCATAGCCTGAAAAGCCCCTGATGTAACTCTCAGCGCCATAACAATCACTAGCATAACAGAAAGCCTTGGCAAGCTTGATTTCATTCGCGAGTTTCTTGTTCTTTTTTGTTTTGCTTAGAACATAAAAAACATGTAAAGGCGAGATGTCTGTAATGTTCAGGGCTTCGGAAGCTTTTTTTATTGCGAGAATGGGAATCAGTTCAAGAGTTAAGTTCTTGAATTTGATTTGGAAATAATTTCTCGAGCCTTTTAATGTGATATATCGGATTTTTGCGCTTTTGAGTGCTTTTTCTAGGAGGTTTGATAATTCGCTTGATTTCTTGCTGAATTTATTGTAGGGAAAAAGAATGAAAATGTCAATGTCATAACTTGTATCTCTCTTCACAAGAGTTTGTTTTGCTAGTGAGCCACCAATAAAAATTTTTGCGCCGTATTTCTTGAGCTTTGGTTTCAGCTTTGCTTCGAACTTGAGAAGAGCTTTGTCTAGAGCAATCTTTTCTTCGTGAGGTGGTGTTATCTTTCTTATGACGTTCGTTAAAATTTGGTTTGTTAAAATTTGATTTGAGTTTTTCATTTCTTCTCTCTTGCCATAGGAAACGTTTTTAAATTTATAAATCTAACTTATATTAGATGAAAGAGGAAATGGATAGGAGAAGAAGAGGTGAAAGATGTTGAGAATTGAAGAAGGGATTGTTATGAGCTATTTTTGTTTTGATGTGGGCAATGAAATAAGGCTCGAAGAAATTGAAAAAGTTCTCGGAAAAAAAGCTGAACAGATTTTGCTTACCTATGAAAGACTAACGCCTGAATACGTCCAGTATAAAACTCCGCCTTTGTTTATAAGGGTGGGGGTCGAGAAGGTTAATGGCAAGGAATGGGGCATCGATGCGAAGATTTATGATTTTGGTGTTGTGACTGTGAGGCTTTGGACCGGAATTGAAGGCACGACTGTAGAAATTACAAAATCCCT
Organism: Candidatus Pacearchaeota archaeon; assembly: GCA_049699715.1. Taxonomy (GTDB): domain Archaea; phylum Nanobdellota; class Nanobdellia; order Pacearchaeales; family UBA284; genus JAVZYK01. The sequence goes on from JBNAVB010000001.1 coordinate 3,671, forward strand.
CAACAAAGCAGAGCAGGAAATAAAGAAAAAAGCTTTCACAATTTTAAACAAAATCTTAGGCGAGATTAAAGCTTATATCGAAAAGCCTCTTATCGATGTGGAAAAGACTTTTAGCAATTATAATATATTTTTTGTGCAGAGGTTCGAAAGAGCTTGGAAACCACAAGATATTGTTAAGAGGTTCGGTGATGAAATCGCACATTTCTTGAGATATGAAAGTAAAAAACTCAGCGAACCGGAAATTAGAGATATAATAAAAAATCCACTCTCTTACTATAGCGATGACCTGACGATAATTGATTTCAATGCGGCGTTAATTTATGATCCCCGCAAAAGCTATGATGTACCGGATGTTTTGGAATATGCTATCATCGAACTGACTGAGTTAAGAGTTTATGATAATTTCCTTGATTCTGTGCTTGAGACAACTTATGAGGAACTGGGCAAGAAAAAGTTTTTCGCAAGGGGGAAGATCATAGACAAATTGTCCCAGATAAAGCTTGAGGTTTCGGAAGTTAAAGAAAAAGTAGAGAATTTTATTAAGTTAATTGACGATTCTTATCTTGGAAAGATTTATGTTGCCGCTTCGAACAAATTCTATCTTGAGAAATGGAAGTCGAGTGTTAAAGAAAAGCTGGAGCTACTTGAAAGCTTATATTCGAAAAGCTGGGACAGGCTACAAACAAGCAGGAATATTTGGCTCGAAGCTGCAATAGTTGCGCTGTTCATCTTGGATATAATCTTAATTCTTTGGGAATTATTTGGGAAGAAGATTGGATTGTAAGTTCGGTTTAGTGTTTTTTAATTATGACTGGCCTGATTCTCTCTGCGATTCGTTTTGCATAAGCTAACTTTTCCTTTGTTTCGGCGTAGATTGTGAAAAGTTTCTCATTTCTTTTTACTTGCTCGCCAACATGTTTGTAAAGAAAGAGTCCTGCGCCGTTGTCTGCAGGCGAGCCAGCCATTCTCGCGATCTTTGACATCCTCTTGTTTGAGATTTCCGAAACTGTCCCTTGATCTTCTGCAAGAATGTCTGCTTTGAATTTGCCTAGCGCAAGTTTCTCATCCAACTTCGCCAAAGAGCCTTTTTGTGCTGCTATAATCTGTTCAAATTTACTTAATGCACGACCAGAGCCAAGAATTTCGTTGCAAGTCTTCGAGGCTTCCCCTTCTGGAATGTTCAGCACAAAAGAGAGTAATGCCGAAGCCAAATAAATAGCTCTAGTTTCTAGGTCTCTTGGGCGGTTAACATCTTGCCTCAAAACCTTTATTATATCCTGCATCTCAAGCGCTGGGCCTATACCATTGCCGATTGGCTGGCTGCCATCTGTGAGGGTGACTTTTATTGCAAGATTAAGGTTTGCGGCGACTTTCTCGAACTTTTCTTTGAGTTTCTTTGCTGTGGCGATGTTCGGCATCTTGGCGCCCCTGCCATATGAAATATCGAGCAAGACATGGGTCGCGTTGACTGCCAATTTTTTCGAGAGGATTGAGGCTATGAGCTGAGGTTCTGGATCAAGAGACAATAGCCTTTCGACTTGGATTATTTTATCATCAGCAGGCGCCAAGCCAAGGGAACCGCCCCAAACCAAACAGGCATTTGTCTTGTTAATAATTCTCCTTATTTCATTGATGTCAAACTCAACCTTAGCAACAGTTTCTATCACATCAGCTGTGCCTGCTGCGCTTGTTATTGCACGAGAAGAAGTTTTTGGGATTATCGCATTGAGTTTAAGCTCATCAATTGCCGCAGCAATAATTGAAACTACAATTGGAGTTGTCCTGTTGCCTTCGATACCGCCGATGCTATGCTTGTCTATCACTATTTTCTTGTGAAAATCTAGCTGATGGCCTGTCTTAACCATAGATTTTGTCAACGAAGTAATCTCAGTGAGGTTCATACCTTTCAAGTAAACCCCGGAAACAAAATAGGCAACCTCGGCTTCTGTCAACTTGTTGTTCACAATGTCAGAAACTATCGTAAATATTTCTGTGAATGTCAGGGGCTCGCCGCGAAGCTTTTTCTTTATATAATCAATGCTCAGCGGCCTCAATGCCGGATTAACATCGACTATTTCTTTGCTTCGGAGTTTCAGTTCTTTGGTTATTTCCTGGGAGAGCGCTATATCTTCTGGGTCTAGAATCGTGCCGCCGCCTGCGATATCTATCGGCGCGATAATCTCTTGTTTTCTGTCATATCTTTTGATCCTAACGCGTTCGCCCACATGCAAATTAAGCCATTTTGCAGTGTCCTCATGGATTATTGCGATTGGTTTGCCAGCTATCAAGTGCAAAGCTTTAACTTTCAGTAACATTCTCGCCTTTACCTCTTTTTCTTTATTTCCTCTTCTTTCTGTTTATTTTTAACTAGCTAATTTTATTGTGCCGGTTCTGTAGAGCTCTATGAAAATGAGCAAGTATTCCAAGACAAGAGGGCCCACAATAATACCGACGGGCCCTATCAGTGCTAAACCGCCTAACATCCCGATTAATGCAACAACTTCGTTTATCTTTCCTTTTTTGCCTACAATGCCCGGTTTAATTATGTTATCTATCCACGAAACCACCAACACCCCGAATATGAACATCAATATTCCGTTTGTGGTGTTTCCCATCGCAATCATTACTATACTAACAGGCACCCACACAAATGCCGGGCCAATAAAGGGGATTATTGAAAGCAATATTGCTAGTAATGTAAAAAATAGAGGGGAAGGCGCGCCGAATATGTAGAAGCCTACACCTGCCACTGCTCCTTGGATTATCCCTACAACAACTTGCCCGTAAATAGTAGCAGAACTAATCTCTTTTGAGCGTTTTATCAATCGTTCGTTAACTTCGGATGTGAATGGCAGGATTTCCTTAATGTAATTGGTTATTTTAGGGCCTTCCTTGAGCGAATAATAAGCAACAAAAAACACAACAAATAATTGTAGGATAATCGTTGGGGCGTCTGTCAGCACTTTTCCGACATTCTCTGTAAAGCTCGAAGTTAATGTTATAATCGCCTGCTGGATTGTCGTCGTAATTTGCCTGCTTAAGTCGGGGGTTTCAAATATTCTAGAGAGAAAACCGTTAATCAAAGTGTAAAAATCAATTTTTTGTATTTCAATATAAAGGTTGAATGCTTCTTTGATTGTTATCTGCGCAATAAAATAGAGTGCAACGGCCAACACTAGAACAGTGACTATTGTAATTATTAAAGATGCTGCTGTTGGATTTTTGACAAGCTTCAAAATTTGTTTATATAGGGGGGCCAAAATAAATGCAAGGACTAAACCAAATATCACTGCGACTATAAAAGGCTTTATCAGGAAAAAGGCAAGTATTAACAGCCCTATCAGTATTACCACCGCGAAGGTTTTTCTAGATGTGTAATGGTCTGCTGGATTATTAATATAGCTTTTCCGGGGCATAATAATATACAGCTTAGTGCTTTTATAAAGTTTTTTAAAGAATGAGAAACTTTATATTTCAATAAAGCAAAAGGAATTAAAAAATGAGAAAGGCTATAGTTTCTGGACAGTTTTATTTGAGTGATAAAAGCGGGTTGAATGGCCAAGTCGAATCGTGTTTTTTCAATAAGTTAGGGCCTGGTTCGCTTCCGAAAGCATTTAACTTGAAAGCAAGAAAACTTGGATTGATTGTTCCTCATGCAGGCTACCCTTATTCTGGAGCTTGCGCTGCCTGGGCCTACAAAGCGCTGATGGAAGTAAAGAAAGAGGACATGCCAGAAACTTTTATTATCTTCGGGCCCTGTCACAGCGGTTATGGCAAAACTCCTTTCTCGTTATCCCTTGAAAATTTTGAAACTCCACTCGGGCTTGTCAAAAATAATATTGAGCTTGGAAATTCACTTATTGAAGCTTTGAGCTCATTAGGATTGCAGCAGGATGAAGCAGCTCATAAGCTCGAGCACAGTATTGAAGTGCAGCTGCCTTTCCTGCAGTTTTGTTACAAATTGGCAAAAAAAGAATTCAGGATTGTACCAATTGTTGTGTCATCAATCGATTATGACTCGTGCGCAAAACTTGCCATGGCGATAGCGAAAGTCCTCGATGAACAGAAAATAAACAAAAAAGTCTGTGTGATTGCTTCGAGCGATTTTACTCATTACGGATTGAGCTATGGATTCCTTCCATTCACGAGAAATGTCAAGGAAAATTTGTATGCTTTAGACAAAGCCGCAATATCTCTGATCCTTAAGCTTGACTCAAAGAATTTTTACAAGAAAGCTACGAGCTTGACGATCTGCGGCTATTCGCCTATCGTAATGATGCTCGAGCTTGTAAAGGAACTCGGGGCGAAGAAAGCAGAGCTTCTGAAATATTATACTAGTGGAGATGTTGTTAATGATTATAGTAGCGCGGTCGGATATGCGAGCATTGTGATAGAATAGATTGAATACAAACGTTAATCAAACAATTAGCTCTCCCTATATTCTTGGATCACTTTTCTTAAAGAGTCCCCTCTAAACACTTTAAGATTATTATTAAACTTGGGCTTTACAGAATTAATATATTTACTTGCTTTTCCAGAATAAACTATTGCAAATTCAGATAATCTTAAATCCAATTTTTCAAGAATAACTTCTGTCCAAGTTTTTTTAGGAATATAAATGTAGTTCTCTCGAAAAAGTTTCTTTTCTTTAGATGTTCGCTCTCTTTTTGAACAATCATAGAAAGCAAGAAAATCCCAAGTACGACCATCTATATATTTAATATCATTTGTATTTTTTTTAATACATCCAGCTTAAATGCAAAATGCACGTCATAATCCAAATTAGATAATCCCGAACGATCCAAACTGCTTAGATGAATCTTGGGTTCAGATAAATAATAAAAATAATATTTGCATATCCTATAAAAATCATCTTGTATATCTTGTTTTGGAGTTATAATAAAATCTTTGAAGATTTTAAGGTGTTCTATAGAGATGCTATGGAACACTAAATCGGCTGGATGAGAAAGCTCGTAATCATAACATCGAGGGCAATAAGCCATAACAACCTCCTCGAGTTTTATTCCCTTTTCTATTTTATGATGTAAACAATACATGATAATTATTTACCTTCTTCAATTTTTGTTAGAATTCCCTCTATTTCTTTGAATATTTTTTTGACCTCGACTGGAGATAAATTCCTGTTGGGAATTGGAAGCGTAGGACGATGAGTCACGCCATTTTTTCATAACTGAAACCATAAATCTTGTGATCTCCTTTTTGTCGTATAAATTTGAAGCCCAGACTCTCCACATAAGCCATAATTTCTTTACCTTTAAAAGATTTAAACCACCCTTCTTCCCTGTTTTTATATTTTTGATATGCCTCTTCGACTTCCTGCGTCATTTTTTTATATATTTTTTGTATAGTATTTATAGTGTATCTATAGTTTAAATTTTTTATAGTTTAAATTTTTATCTTTTTTAATATTTATTAAAAAGTTTTGCTCTTGATTATTTATATCTTCTCTCGGTCCAATAAAAATGTCCTTTTTCTATTGCTTTTTCTCTGAAAGCAGATGGATAGTTAGTAAAAAGTTGGGAGATATGTTCTCTGGGGAGGTTTCTAAGTGAGACTTTGTCTAGAGCAGTATATATCTCTTTGATTCCTTTTTTAATTTCATTAAAGACTATCGGGATTAAATGAACCTTGTTATAATCCAACTTAAGTTGCTTGATGGGGATTTTGTAGTAATATGACCCAGCCCCATTCTTAGGAGTATTTATAATGTATTTATCCCTAAATTTTTGTAACTCTAAATTTCCTAAATGGCATTCCTTGCCATTGTAATCTATAATCAGCTCCTTGAAAGTGCCGTAAAAATAAAAATCGCTCATATTATTGATTTTTAAATTACCTTTATATTTGTATATAAGATAATCCCTGCATATACCCCGAAGATCGTGCATTTTTGATTTTAAGGGAATTAGGGTTCCATTTATTCGGATTATAGAACACAACCCTTTAGTTTTTTCATCTTCAAAGCCCCAAGGTCAAAGACAACCCTGCTCTTTCCATAATTTTCTATATTTATGATTAGATTAGCCATTTTCTCGCTTCCTTCTTAGCGATTTATCATTTAAAAATTTTAACCATTCTTATAAATTATGTCACTTATCTGTGGTAACAAACAGAAAGGTTTATAAATCTCATTTTCTTTTGAAACCTATCAAAACTTATAAAAATAAAGATAAAAATTAAATAATTAAAAAGGTTTAAAAAATAAAAAAATGGATAACGACAAATTAGCAGGGATTATATTAGGGGCATTGGGTGCTAGCGCTGTTGCAGGGATAAGCGCAATTGTATGGCATTTCGGGATTAATCCCTTGATCAAAAACGAGAGAGACCTTAAAAAAATCATGAATCCGGATTCTACAATTGAATATTCTGGAACAATATGGGGCTCTTGGAAAAAATACGGAGAACCTTATGGGATAGCTTGGGATATTTGGCTACACGGGATAACAGAATACAATAATATAAAAAATCCAGATAATCCTGGAAAATATAAAGTGTCTATACTTGAAAAATAAACAAGTAAGATGATAGATGAAGAATTGAAAAAAATTTATAATGCATTAATAAGAGGATGTATCGAAGAGAATGCTCTTTTTATGGAGAATTATGAGTGTGGCTTGGCAAAGAAAGTCACTGACATTTATTTGGTGGATTGCCCCAAAAGAAAAGGATTTAAATGCCTTGCTTACAGAAAACAAGACAAAGTTTAAAAGTTTCTTTTTCTTTTTGACTTGATGGCAACTAAAGTTGAGATTAAAGTAAAAGTCAGAGAGAAGAAACCAATACAAAAACCCGCGCCAGCTCTCGCTCTCTCGAACATAAGGCAGCCAATTGTGACAGTTGCCGGGCATGTCGACCATGGCAAAACCACATTGTTGGATAGCATTCGAGGGACCTGTGTCGCGGCAAAGGAAGCCGGCAAGATAACACAAAAAATTTCTTTTACTCTTGTGCCTTCATCAATTGTCAGAGAGAGATGCTCTAAATTATTGGATAAATTTAATATTAAGCTTGAGATTCCTGGATTTTTGTTTATTGATACTCCCGGGCATGCGGCTTTCACTAACTTGAGAAAAAGAGGAGGCGCTTTAGCCGATTTAGCAATACTAGTTATAGATATTAACGAGGGGATTATGGAACAAACTCGCGAGAGCATTGAGGTTCTTAGAGCTAATAAAGTGCCTTTTATTGTTGCGCTGAACAAAATAGACAACATTACGGGATGGACAAAACGAAGCGAGAGTTTAGTTGAAAATATAGAAAAACAGACAAAATTCACTCGTGAGGAATTTGACAAGAAACTTTACACGATAATCAATGGCTTCACAAGTTTAGGATTTGATTCTGATTTGTTTTATAGGATAAGCGATTTTACTAAACAGCTCGCGTTAGTGCCTTGCTCTGCCAAAACTTGTGAAGGGCTGCCTGAACTGATTGTAATGTTGGCTGGCCTTGCTCAGAAATTCCTGAAAGGAAGATTATTGATAGGGACAGAAGGCAAGGGCACTATACTTGAAATAAAAAAAGAAAAAGGATTTGTGACAATTGAGGCTGTGCTTTATGACAGCATTTTGACAAAGCGTGATACTTTGGTTATCGCGACTCTTGGAAAAGCTGTTGAAACCAAAGTACGAGCATTGTTCCGCGCTCTTCCATTAGGGAAAGGTTATGAACCTGCTGATGAAGTGCGAGCGGCAACTGGGATCAGATTATACTTGCCAATTACCGAAGAACTTGTTCCGGGCATGCCATTTATTGTTGTAAAGGATTCAAAAACAGAAAAAATCGCCAAGTTAAAAGAGTTGCTGCAGAAAGAGGTTGAGCAGGTTTTGAACCTTGATAAAGAAGGGATTATAGTCAAGGCAGATTCATTAGGCTCTTTAGAAGCTTTGCTGTTCTTGTTGAGAAAAGAGGGAGTGAGAGTAAAAAAAGCAGAGATTGGCAATATCAAAAGGCAGGATATTACACTTGCTGCGGCTAATCAAGAAACCCGGCCTCTAGAGACAGTCGTTGTGGGTTTCAATGTTGCACGAGAGGAAGGAGTGATGCCTGATGAAAAAGTCAAGATAATAGAAAGCGATGTCATCTACCATATAATCGAACAGTTAATAAAATGGCGACAGGAAAAAGCTCTGGAAATTGAACGGGAGAAGCTCGGAGGATTGATATGGCCTTGTAAAATCAAAATCTTAAGAAATTGTTGTTTCAGACAAAGTAAGCCAGCAATTTTTGGTGTAAGAATCGAAACAGGAATGCTAAAACCGGGAACATTACTGATTAATGAAAATGGCGAGGAAATTGACAAGGTAAAGGGAATGCAAAGTGAAAGCAAGAGTGTTGAAAAAGCCATGACTGGCACAGAGCTTGCTATTTCTTTGCCCAATGTAACTTTCGGCAGACAAATTAAAGAAGACGAGACACTTTATGTAGACTTGGGTGAGGAAGAGTTCCGCAAATGGAAAGAAAACAAGAGATATTTGAACGGGAGCGAGATTAAAGTGCTTCAAGAAGTTGCCGAGATAAAAAGAAAAACCAAGGCGACCTGGGGGATTTAGCAACTATTGATTTTTAGATAGTTTTTTAAATAATCAAATCGAGAGATTATAATGCAATTCAAATTAGACATTGGAGATCCTAAGAGCAATAGAACGGTGCACATAGAGACAAATAGCGATGCGTTTATCGGTAAAAAAATAGGAGACACTTTACTAGGAAATGTGATTAAAGAGATCCCTGACTTTAAAGATTATGAGTTTGTTATAACCGGAGCGAGTGACAAGGCAGGATTTCCAGCTTTAAGCATTGTTGAAGGAGTTGGAAGAAAGAGAGTTCTTTTGACTAGAGGAAAAGGAATGAGAACCAAAAAGCCCAAAGGCCTAAGGCTAAGAAAGCTTATTAGGGGGAATACCATTGCAGAAGATATTATTCAAATCAATCTGAAAGTTTCAAAGCAAGGCACTAGGAGCTTTGATGAAATCTTTGGCAAGAAAGAGGAAAAAGCCGAGGAAAAGAAAGAAAGTAAAGAAGAAATTAAAAAAGAAGGAGCAGAAGGTGGGGCAAAAGAAGAGACGAAAGAAAACGAGAAGGAAGAAAATGCAGAAGAGAAGAAAGAGTGATTATTGACTTTTTCTAAATAAATCTTTATATAAGGAACTATTCTCAAATTGCTTGTGGCATAAGGAAATCTTAAATATTCAGATTCGTGAGAAATGGGAAAATTCAATTCTCTTAACTTGAATCTTGAGAAAATCTTGGCTAAAGAAACAATTGTTCTGATGGATGCATCGTTTCTAACAAAGCGGAGGAACTTTTTCCGTGGGCTCTATGACAAAACCTCTTACAAAGAATTGGACGAGTACTCGCTTCGGAAAAATATAGAAATAATAAAGAAAGATTTGGAAGTTTTGAACAAACCCAAAATTATGGTTTTAGAGGAAACTTTAGAAGAATTGGTGGCGTTCCAAAAAATAATAAGCAGAAAAGCGTGTTATTTTAATTCAATGAGGAGATTTAACGGCGAGCTGGATAAAGAAAGTATTGACAATAAAAAGAGACTCTTTGAAGAGATATGTTTGCTTTCTTTAGAGAGAACAAAGATAGCAAAACAAAAAATTTACAGACCCAAAAAAACCGAATGTTACGAGGCGTTTCTGGAGATTGTTAGAATAATAACAACTTCGGAGAAACTAAAGGGGCCGAAGAACTTCCCTGAGTGGTATAAAGCAAAGTCTTACCGGAAAGGGCCACTGAATCTACACACTGATGAAAAAATTATCGCGGCATTGCTAGAATCCATGTATGGTAAGCCTATTGCGGCTATAGGGAAAGATTACCATTTGAAAACTATCTTCAAGGAAGTTTGCGAGCTTTTGTTGTGCAAGGAACTTATGCCATATAACCACAGATTCTCACGATTAGCAAAAAAGAAGCCCGCTTCGCTCTATTATTACAACAGGCATTTTGACAAGGGAGAAATTTATTTTTTCAGAGAAAACCTCAACCCCGGATGGTATCTTTTTAGGACCTGGCATTTTAGTGGCAGAGAAAATTTCAAACTGATTTGCCCCTACGAAGAAGCTAGAAAAAAATATTTTATAGATATTGAACAACAGGAAGACATAGCTAATGAAGCGGGTGAAAATGATAAAAAACTGAGGGAATTAAAAGCAAGGCATACAATCATAGACAATCTGATTAAAATTGACAAAGCAGACAAACAGTGCACTTTTTAAGAATATTGTTGTCACTTTAAAGGAAAGATTTAAATATATCTGAAGACCCTGTTTTTTATGGCAAAAACAATACATAAGACTATCGAGATGATACTCGAAGATGGGGAAAGATATATAGCTGAGAGTAAAGACGACAAGTATTTTGTTTATCCAGAAGAGTTTCTTATTATACTGCAAGAGGCTTTAAATGAGGGCCTTGGCCCGGGAAGAGAGTTCCTCAAGTTAAACAGGATGCAAGAAAAGGGTAATTATGTCCATGATATTATGTACAGAGGGATTAATTTTATCACAGCTACGCCAAAAATGATTAAAGTTGATTATGAATAGTTAAATAGAGAAATAAAAATGTCGCTAGCAAATTTAGTTTCGATATTGAGTTTATTTTCGCAAGCAAGTCAACCAATTGTGTATGAATTAATACTGCCCAAAGGCAAGTTGTGGGATATCAGCAGGGAATATGGAGTTAAGGAGCAGGTTGTCTCGTTAAACGCGGATTCTACACAAGACATTATTTATAGAAGGATAAATGAGGAAGGCGAAGCTACAATAGTTGATTTTGGAAAAGACGGAAAAGTGGATTATGTTTTGGTTGTAGATGGAAAAAATAATGAAATTAGGAATTACAATTCGAAAAATAAAAAAGATGAGCCAGGAATCATTGCAGCTGAAAACCTTTTGAAGGACGTAATGAATTTTCTGAAAGGATCTCAAAAGAAATAAAATGACGGAAGAAAGAACAAAGGAAAATTCGGGATTGGTTGCAATAACAAACATGGCGATTCCAATAGAATTTGACACTTTCTGCGATGCTTTGAGATTGGGGGGTAAGCTTGTTTTGAAAAATGGGTTTCAGAAACATGAGAACGGGAATTATTTCCATGTTTTAGATTATAAAGGAACGACTTATATCACAACAACCGATTATCCTGTTATGGATTTCTTGATTTAACTTCAATAAGATTTAAAAGTTCTCTTTCTTTTGTTCTGGGATGCAAGAATCTCAAATCACCTTGACAAAACAACCATTGCTTAACATTGGGATAGTCGGGCATATAGACCATGGCAAGACCACTTTACTTTATCAGCTTACAGGGGTATGGGCTGACAAGCATAGTGAAGAGCTGAAGAGAGGCATAACAATCAAGTTAGGCTATGCTGACATAATTATCAGGAAATGTGAGAAATGTAACAAATTTATTACGGGCAAGGAATGTGAATGCGGTGGCAAAGCTCGCGATATAGAGTATGTAAGTTTTGTTGATGCCCCCGGTCATGAGATGCTGATGGCTACTATGCTCGGAGGCGCGGCTATAATTGATGCTGCATTGCTAGTAATTGCGGCTAATGAGCCTTTTCCTCAGCCTCAGACAAAAGAACATTTGCTCGCATTAGAAGCAAAAGGCATCAAACAGGTTATAATTGTTCAGAACAAACTTGATTTAGTTACAAAAGAACAGGCATTGAAACAATATAAGGAGATTAGGGCGTTTATCAAAGGAACGAGTGCGGAAAATGCAGTTATCGTTCCTATATGCGCGCAACAATCCATTAATATTGATGCGCTGCTTGAAGCGATAACACAGCTAAAAGTTCCACAGAGGGATGAGAAATCCAAACCATTGTTCTTGGTGGCTCGCTCATTTGATATCAATAAGCCAGGAACCAGGCCCAAGGATCTCCAAGGAGGTGTGTTAGGAGGCACTTTGAAGCAAGGCATTCTGAAAGTTGGCGATGAGATTGAAATCAAGCCGGGATTGTCTTCAAAAAAGCATGACCAGACAATTTACAAAACTATCAAAACTAAAATTTTAGCGATAAGGGCCGGGCATAATGATTTGAAAGAAGCTTTGCCCTCTGGCAGTTTGGCCATACAAACGAGCTTGGATCCTTTTTTGACAAAAGCGGATTCATTGGCTGGCTGCATTTCTGGTTTAGTGGGCTCGCTGCCGGAAATTGTCTATAAAATAACCATCAAAGCAAACATTTTCAAGGAAATTGTCGGAGCGAAAGAGAAAGAGGCTATCAAAATCGAGCCGCTTAAAACCAACGAGTTCTTAATGCTCAGTGCAAACACTGCTACTACCGTAGGGACTATAACAAAAATCAAGGGCAATGATATAGAGCTTGTGTTGAAGATTCCTATAGTTCCATTTAAAGGTGAGCGAGTTGGCTTGGCTCGTAACTATCAGGGCCATTGGAGATTGATTGGCTGGGGCGAATTGCTGTAAAGCAAAATATGTTTTCTCGAGCATAAATTGTTTTAAAGAAGCTTTAGTTGTTATTGTAATGCCAAAATACAAATGCGGAGTTTGCGGCGAGGATGCGACTCATATTGCTGTAATTTATTATTCTTTCCCGCAGGATATAAGTGTTTCAACTGAACATTTAACTTGTTCAGACAAAAACTGCCAAGATATAATCAGCATAGAGATAGTTGAAGGCTCGAGAAACAAGGAAGTTAGGATTTATCCCCTTAATATGAGTTCTTTAAAACAAATTCCTTATCAAGAAGAAAGAGCAAGATTAAAGGAAATTATCCTACAATGTGACTTGACTCGCGGACTCGAAAACAGAGCATCGCAGAGCTCAAGGCAAACAAAACAAGACAAATCCATTGCGAGAGAGCTAAGCCAAGGAAAATTGTTTCATACTCGCGAAGAAAGTCATTGAAGAAGCGGAAAAAGGAATAGAAGAGCAAGAAAAACAGAAAAAGCGAGCTAGGGTTTTCTAAAAGTTTTTTGAATCTCGTGTCGCGGCCTTTTTCTCTGATTTTTTTGAATCCAAGAAGAATAAAAAACGATGCAAGCGAGTAAAGAGATTCATAGAGCTGCGTTGGATGTCTCGCGAAATCGTCGCCAACTTTAATTGCCCAAGGCAACTGCGATACTGAACCATAATCATCCCAGTTCAAGAAACAGCCAACTCGAGTTATTGCTATGGCGAGCAAAAGATAAGGAGCAACTAAATCAAGAATCTGTGTAAAAGTTATGTCTTTTTGCTTTCTTGTGTAAAGCCACACAAACAACAAGCTAAGAAAAGTGCCGTAACTTGTTATTCCTCCTTGCCACGTCGCTATAATCTCAACGGGGTTTGCGATAAAATATGCAAGATGTTCCAGAACAAACACTAAACGAGGGCCAATAATTGCGCCTATCAAAACGAGCAAGGCAATATTATAGAGGTGTTTATCTTGAATTTTTTGTTTTTTGGCTTCTCGCCAGATTAACAATAAAGCTACAAGAAAGCCTATGACAAACATAAAACCCCAAGTGAACACTTTGAAGCTTCCTATCTGGAATAAAATGTGTAAGGGCTCAAATGAAATCATAAAATAAAAAAAGAAAAGGGCTATAAAAAGTTATCTTTTAATTTTATTTGTTCAGTATTCTGAATAAAATTTGTAAAAATAATGAAAATATCATCGATATCTTGAAAATACTAAAAGACAGGTAAAATACTAAGGGACAGATAAAAAATTTTCAGACAATTGCAGACAATTTCGTCGTAGGAACTTCAAAAAGCTAAGCAATTACTTTTATCTTTTATTTTTCTCCTAGCCATATTTTTTCGAGCTGTTCTTTTTGATAGCGCAATTTCTCATATTTCTTTTTATATTCCTCAAGTTCAGATGAATAACCTTGTTTCTCTAATTCAACTATTCTTTTTAAAAAAATTTCTTCTGGTTCGGAGTTATAAACAGCCGGAGCTTTCAAACTTCTTTTCATGGCTCCAAGCAATTCAGTCAACTCTGCTTTGAGTTCTTTCGGCAATTTTTGTTTTGATTCCATTTAATTTAAGTTTCCTTTGAGTTTTATATAGTTATTATACTACTATCAGATAGTAACAAATAGAAAGATTTAAATAGGGGTTTTGCCTCTATATTTTATAATAATTGATATAAAATGGCAGAACAAGTCTTACATTATTTTGGAAGAAAAGTTTGGAGAAGAATCTTAGAGGAAACCTTAGAGGATTATGACATACAATACAAAAAAGGGCCTTTTTATATAAAAGAAGAAGAACTGAGAACAAAGAATCATAGATATCGTACTGATAATGGATATATCGATGATGAAAAGGGGATTATTGTTATTAACTGTGATTTGCCAAGAGATGAAAGAGAGATAACTCTGAATCATGAGCTGATCCATGGGAGATATCCAAATTTAAGCGAAAAGAAAGTGGAAAATTTGGCTCTGGAATTGTTCAACAAATATCAAATTGGTTATGATTTTTATAAATCGAGAAAACAAAAAACGAAAGGCAAAGAAAAATGAGCAAAGAAAGAGAATTGAAAAGGAAACTGAAAAGTTGTTATAGAATTATTGAAAACGCGCAAAAGGATAGTGAGAAATATACCCTAAATGGCATTTTTAGAATGCTAGATGATCTTTATGAGGCGAAAAAAAAGATAGTTGAAATAGAAAAGGATTTGTCCCCATTCTCTCGGCCGCATCCACTTTTGGGTTTCTTTATAGGCATTGATGCCGGAAGCTCTAAAGAGCTGGAAGAACTAGGAATTCAGAGTAATAAACAAATTTTAGATAGTGTAGTAGCAAATGAAATTTTGAATAGGATAATTAACTATAACAAAGGAGCATTCCAAAATTTTGATGAACATTTAGAGTTTTTTTTAATGCAGAAGGATCCAGAAAGATTAAAAAGCAAAAGGAAAGAGAAAAAAAGTTTTTTTGATTTTTTGAGGGGGAATAAGAATAGCCAGATTGAAGATGAAAATGAAGATAAAAATGGGAAATACACGCTTAAAAATATTTTAGAAGAAAAATTTGAACTTAATAAAGAAAAATTAAAAAACTATTTTAATAATTTTGTAGAGCACTACTATGCTGCTCTAACAACCAATTTAAAGAAATTGTCTGGAGAACTGAATGAATTAACACTTTTAGAAGAATTCGATTTCCTAAAGAAAATTTTAGATAAATTGAAAGAAATAGGCCTCGAAAAAAAGGTATATGTAAAGGAAGGGACTAAAGAAAGATACCTTGAGGATAAAGAAATCTTGGATATGGCAATTAGTTATGCTGAAAAGGAGTTGTCTTTTATAGAAAAAAATATTTTTTTAATTAATGACTATAATTTTGAAAAATTTTTCTTTCAAGACGAAGTTCAAGAGCATTATGATTTCCTGAAAGATTTTGTCAAGGAACACAATGATGGGAGTTATGTTAACCTTGTTGAAAGAATAAATAAAATTGGTGAAATTGTAGAAGTTAAGAAGAAAGACTTTTCAGAAAAATTGGGGAAAGTTCAGGATGGGCTTGAAAAAAGAGCTTTGGAAGAAGCAACTAAAGGAAATTCTTATTATAAGTCGGTGCTCAACGAATTTATTGGCCTTTCAATCAAATATAGCAAGGTTTTAGAAGAAGATGATAAAGAAATTGGAATTTTACCTAATCTTTATGATCCGGATGTTCACATTTCCGTAAATAATAAAAATCAAGGAGGAGTTTTGCCTCTCTATGGTCTTTATAAGAATTCCGGGGAGGGGAGTCTTGTTAGAACAGTTTTAGATATTGAACTAAACTACATAAGAAATAAAAATAAAACTCATGATAATTGAATGAATAGTAATTGAAGGAATTGTTTTTAGAGGTGTGCTGCATGATCTATTCTATATGATTTATTCGGATTTTAATTCTCAAACGCTACTTATTATCTAGTGTGTTAATAATCTTTGAAAATTAATAATTATTGAAAACCATGCACCAGTGAAAAACCAGCGAAAGCTTTATAAATTATAAACGCGCGTGGATTATACTAAAATGTCACGAATGAGTGCCTTAATAGTCATACAAGTTAAGGTATGATGTTGTAATGGCAGTTATTCGTGAACTCGACGATTCTTTTAGAATAATGTAAGAATTAAGTTAATGAGATGGGACAATTGCGGCTCAATTGTCTTTTTCGATGACTTGCTTAATGATTGCGACACCCAAATTAATTCCAGTTTATCCTGCTGGAGAGTGCTGCTATCAGAATTCGATTTAGCCATGCAAGTTACCTTGCTGTCGCAAGGCAGCGAGGGGCGAACTGCTGAGTAACACGTAGCTAATCTGCCCTTAAGCGCGGGATAACCTCGGGAAACTGAGGATAATACCGCATAGACGAAGAAGGCTGGAATGCATTTTCGTTCAAACGCAAGACTTAAGGATGAGGCTGCGGCCTATCAGGTTGTTGTTGAGGTAATGGCTCAACAAGCCTATGACGGGTAGGGGCGCTGAGAGGCGGAGCCCCCAGAAGGACTCTGAGACACTAGTCCTAGCCCTACGGGGTGCAGCAGGCGCGAAAATTTTGCAATGCACGCAAGTGTGACAAAGGAATTCTGAGTGTTCAAGTTTTAACTTGAACTTTTGCCATGTCTAAAAAGCATGGCGAATAAGGACTGGGCAAGACCGGTGCCAGCAGCCGCGGTAATCCCGGCGGTCCGAGTGGGACTCACTTTTATTGGGTCTAAAACATCCGTAGCTGGCTTTGTAAGTCTTGTGTTAAATTGTTGGGCTTAACCCAACAGCTGCATAAGATACTGCATAGCTAGAGACTGGGAGACGTAGCGAGTACGGCCGAGGTAGCGGTAAAAT
Source organism: Candidatus Pacearchaeota archaeon (assembly GCA_049699715.1). Taxonomy (GTDB): domain Archaea; phylum Nanobdellota; class Nanobdellia; order Pacearchaeales; family UBA284; genus JAVZYK01. Next base: position 20,523 of record JBNAVB010000001.1, read on the forward strand.
GTGTTAATCTCGGTTGGACTAACAATGGCGAAGGCACGCTACGAGAACAGCTCTGACGGTGAGGGATGAAGGCCAAGGGCGCAAATTGGATTAGATACCCAAGTAGTCTTGGCTGTAAACACTGCTCACTAAACATTGTGACCTCCTCGAGAGGTTGCAGTGCTGAAGCGAAGGCGAGAGTGAGCTACCTGGGGAGTATAGTCGCAAGACCGAAACTTAAAGGAATTGGCGGGGGAGCACTACAAGGGGTGACGCGTGCGGTTTAATTAGATTCTACCCCGTGAACCTCACCAGGAGCGACAGCAGAATGAAGGTCAGTCTGAAGGGCTTACCTGACACGCTGAGAGGAGTTGCATGGCCGACGTCAGCCTGTGTCGTGAGATGATCTGTTAAATCAGGTAACAGGCGAGACCTGCGTGCTTAGTTGCGATCCGGTAAGGAAGCACTCTAAGCAGACTGCTCCCGCAAGGGAGAGGAAGGTGCAGGCAACGTTAGGTGAGTACGGCCCGAATCCCCTGGGCTACACGCGCGCGGCAATGGCTGTAACAATGAGTTGCAATGCCGAAAGGCAAAGCTAATCCCAGAAATGCAGTCTTAGTTCAGATTGAGGGTTGCAACCTACCCTCATGACGCTGGAATCCCTAGTAATCGGACGTTAGCAGCGTCCGGTGAATAATGTCCCTGCTCCTTGCACACACCGCCCGTCAAACCAACCGAGTTATGTTTTGGTGATGTCTTTAGAGAAGGAACCTCGGCATGACAAGGTAGGTTAAGTCGACACAAGGTATCCGTAGGGGAACCTGCGGATGGATCACCTCCTATAAATTTTCTTTAAAAAAAGAAAATTTATATGGCAAATAAAATTAAAAAATCGGAGATAGTCGATAGCGAGACTGCCTTTACAACAAATTTTTTAGGAAAGAAAAGTTAATTAAGGAAGCACCTAAAAAAATTTTATCAATAAAAAATCAAAAAATAAAAACTTTAAAAAGCTACAAGCTCTGAAAATAAGGAGGGCCTGTAGTTCAGCGGTAGAATGCCTCCCTTGCACGTGAGGGAAGTGTCCCTTCACAACTCTCACTAAGAACGGAGGAGGTCGTGGGTTCGATTCCCACCGGGTCCATAATTTTCTACTGCTCTACTGCATGACAATATACGAGAGAGAAATCATGTTCATCAGCAACGTCGGAAACGTTGCAATTCTTCAGATGAATCACAAAATATGACGCTGGTAAGTGTAACTTGCCGGCCGAGTTGATGCTTAGAAAATCTTTTAGGAAAAGATTTCCCAAGAAAATGAAACTTTTCTGAGCGCCGAAAATCTTTGATTTTCGAGCGTATCAAAAGAAATCTTTCCTGAAAAGGCAAATGAGATATCATAGTAAGAAAGCACAACAACTAGACATAAGTCTTTTTCATCTTCGAAAAAGATTTATCAAAGTGGTTGGAAGCGTTAAGCTTGATTAATTTATTAAACTGCTAGACGGATGACTTGGCTTAGATTGTGATGAAGGACGCGGCAAGCTGCGATAAGCTTGAGGGAGCCGCATGCAGGCTTTGATCTCAAGGTCTCCGAATCTGAAACAGATTGTTCGAAGAGAACAATATTCTTTGAGAAAGCATACGCTGGGAATTGAAACATCTTAGTACCGGCAGGAAAAGAAAATAATAATGATTCCCTTATTAGCAGCGAGCGAAGAGGGAACAAGGCAAACCGAATCCGCTAGGGAAACTTAGCGGAGATGTGGAGTTGGCCGGGTTACACCTAAGGTCATTGAGTTGAAGTCTCCTGGAAAGGAGCGCCGTAGAGAGTGATAGCCTCGTAAACAGGATGATTATGGTGAGTGCCCGTGTCCAAGAGTAGCGCGTCCCGGTTAGGACGCGTGAATATGGTTCTACTAAGAACTAACTTTAAATATGAATCTAAGACCGATAGCGCACTAGTACCGTGAGGGAATGTTGAAAAGTACTTCTAGCGAAGAGTGCAAAGACCTGAAATCTAGCAGTTATAGTCAGTTACTGCTCTCTACGGAGAGTTGTAACATACGTTTTGGAAAACGGGCCAAGGAGTTGATGTGAGTGGCAAGGTTAAGTTGCTATGCAACGGAACCAAAGCGAAAGCGAATGTTCGTATCGCAAGAAAGGAACAGTGTATGAAAATGCATTAGTCACTAGCATCAGACCTGAAACCAGGTGATCTACTCGCGAGCAGGATGAAGCTTCCCTAACGGGGAGTGGAGGTCCGAACAAGTGCTATGGGCAAGTGCTTTGATGACTTGTGAGTAGGGGTGAAAAGCCAATCTAACCTGGCGATGGCTGGTTCCTGCTGAAATATACTTTAGTATAGCCTCTTGTTAGTTGGCTATCATGGTAGAGCGACGGATGGGACATGCAGGCAAGTTTTCTTGTCGGTGTCCTTTCCAACTCCGAATGTGGTAGCAACGCAGCAAGGGAAACAGGTGTGCGGGGTAAGCTTGTACACCGAAACCGGAACAACGGAGACTAGAGTTAAGGTCCCAAAATGTTAACTAAGTGCTTTTGAAAGGAGTCTTGATTCTGAGACAGTTGGGAGGTAGGCTCAGAGGCAGCCACCCTTTAAAGAAAGCGTAACAGCTCACCTATCGAGAATCAGGGCACTGAAGATTGACGGGGCTAAGTTAACTACCGAGACTCTTGTGTTTTTCCTTCGGGAAAAACAGGTAAGCAGGCGTGCTGTCTGGGCAGAAGCCTCTTCGTAAGAAGGGGTGGACCGGATAGTAACGAGAATCTTGGCATTAGTAGGATCATACTTACGTGAGAGCCGTAAGGGTCGTAAGAGCTAGGGTTCCTCGACAATATCGATTAGTCGAGGGTTAGTCGATCCTAACTGTGTACTTAACTGATACACGGGAAAATGGGGGGCATGTTAATATTCATGCGCTGCCTAGCATCGTTAAAGTTTTCGAGGACACTTCGAGATAAACAGAGTGTATCTGCAAAGACATTTCTTGCAAGAAGATTGTGGAGTATCGTAATGATGAGAAACGATTGAATTGCGAGAACGAAAGTCTGTTGATTCTTGGAGTCCGTGAAAAGTCGAAAATGAAGATGTTAGGCAATCGTACCTAGAACTTGCACTGGTGCTCTTGCTGAGAAGGCAAAGATCTGCAAGCTTAAAGCTGGTAAGGGAATTCGGCATATTGGTCCTGTAGCTTCGGTAGAAGGGATGCCTATATTCGTGTTTAGAAATTCTTAGATGCGAAGGTAGGTTGCAATAACAAGGATCGCCCGACTGTTTATCAAAAACGTAGCCAAGTGCTAGGCCGAAAGGCTTCGTACACTTGGTGAGACCTGCCCAGTCGCGGTGTTTAAAACTCCTTTTCAAGGGAGCTAAGACCCGTGAAACGGCGGGCCTAACTGTGAGGCTCTTAAGGTAGCGTAATACCTTGTCGTCTGAATGGCGACTTGCATGAATGGTTTAACGAGGTGGTCACTGTCCCTACCAGCGAGCTTCCGAACCTCTCATCCTGGTGCAAAGACCAGGGACGTCTAGTGGGAAGCGAAGACCTTGTGGACCTTTACTGCAACTTGTAGTTGTTTTTTGTAATGAAATGCATAGAGTAGCTAGGAGAGATGAAGCGTAGCTTTGGCGAGGCGGATCGAAAGTGTAACACTAGCTATTTTTTTACAAGAGACTCACTTGAAAAAGGACAGCTACTGGCGGGCAGTTTGGCTGGGGCGGCACCCTTCCGAAAAGATATCGGAAGGGCCCAATGGTGAGCTCAGCGTAGTTGGAAACTATGTGTAGAGTGCAGAGGCAAAAGCTCGCCTGACTGTGACTCGCAAAGAGAGAGTCGCAGATACGAAAGTAGGGCTCAGCGAACCTTGATGCTCCTTTAGTGGGAGCTCAATGTGACAGAAAAGGTACCCCAAGGATAACAGGCTTGTCGCACCCGATAGTCCATATTGACGGTGCGGTTTGGTACATCGCCGTCGGCTCTTCCTATCCTGGCTGTGCACAAGCAGCCAAGGGTGTCGGGGTTCACGCATTAAAAGGGATCGTTAGCTGGGTTAAGAACGTCGCGAGACAGTTTGTTTGATATCTACTAGACGTGTTGTTGCCTGAGTGGAAGAAGCAAGTAGTACGAGAGGAACCTTGCTTCGAAGCCTCTGGTTTAGCGGTTGTCCTTATCGGGCAGGCCGCGCAGCTACGCTTTGACTGATAAGAGCTGAAAGCATCTAAGCTCGAAGCAGCCCGCAAAAATAGGCAACTAAGGCCGTTGAAGAAAACAACGTTGATAGAGTTGGGGTGTAAGGCCAAAGGCAACGATGGTTTCAGCCCGCAACTACTAAAAGCCTCTTTTTAACAAGTAAGGCTTCCAATCATCACATTGTGCATTTCTTACTATGATGTCGATGCTTTTTTGATTTTTTAAATTACTAAAGAAGAAAAATTTTTAGATGAACCTTCTAACTTTCTTAATCGTTCCTGAAACTCCTACACATTCTAAATCTGTAAGAGTGAGAGAAGCTTTAACCTTATCAACCAATTTTGTAACAATGCTGATTATAGCATAATTTTTCCTGAGTTCTATAAAGAGCACTCCCGCTTTAGCATAGCCATAAATGCCGATGAAATCCAAGATTGCCTTGTCTATCTTCTCTTTCAACTCGTTTTCGTTCAGCACTTTTTTTGACTTGATGACAAGATAATGCCTTTTCTCTCGCAATGTTGGCAAAAGTTTAAGTTTTTTCTCGATTGGTTTCTGTTTCTTCATTTTTTCTTTTTTTATTTTCACTCGGGCCCGCATTTGCCCTTGATGCAAGTGCAATTGCTAATTTTACAGTTATAGAGCGCTGTGCATATAAGCTGATTTTGTGGCGGGCAATCTTTTAGCTTGTCTTCATAGACACTCGCCAAACCTCTAGGAACACATTGTTCTGTGCCTCCTGAATTGCAAGGGCAGCATGTTATCTGAACTTTTACACAATCGTTGTCTGTGAGACACTCGGCTTGTGGCGCACATCCACTTGCGCCAACAACCGCGAGAAGTAAAAGAATAAATGATAAAAAAAGCACGATTGTTGAAAGTCTCATATTTATCATCTGTTAATAAGAGCGAGAGGATTAAAAAAAGTTTCCCTTTTAATTGTTAAGATATGTGAAAAATGATTGAAAAGTGATGTTTGTCGGGCAATCATGTCATTGCTGCGCGGAATGCAGCTTCTATTGCTTCTTTAGGCCAACCTGCTTCCTGGAGCTTGGCTACGATTTCTTGTTTTGTCGCGCCCGTCGTTAAGGCATCGCGAATATAACTTGTAAGCTCAGGGTACGCCTCGGCTTTTGCTTGTGCTCCCGCCCCTTTCTTCGCCGAGGGGATTATGACAAATATGATGACTACAACTGCTATAGCCGCTATAACAACGCTAATGACCACATACACAAGCCATCCTATTGCCGGCTTTTCTTCTATTACATAAACTGAATTAAGGATCATATCAAGATCAGCGCCAGTCCATCCGAACTGCTGAAGCTGCTGTTTCATCTCAGCTCTTGATGCGCCTTGCTGAGCTCTGGTCTGAACATATTCTGTAATAATACTTATGTCACAAGTCCTCTGGGCTGATGGGATTGTTGAATAAGGATCGCTCGTGTTACATGTCGTGCTCATTAGATCACATTGTCTTGTCTGCGTGGCTTGTGGCCTGCATGGCAATGGCTGCCATTCGCTACAACTGTAATCATTTTCAGAACAAGGCAGCGCAGCTGCGCATGATTGTGTTTGGGTTATTGCTTTAAATTGAGGACAAGAAGCGGTTCCTATGTAAGTACAATTAACAATTCTTGTTTGGATTCCCCCAATGCATGAGCTCCAGTTTGAAATAACTGGCGCGTCAGTACAGTTATAGAAAGTATCGTTGCAATCTGTTGGCGCGCCCGCAACTCCAACATAGAAAGGAGTTGAAACTTGATGAATTAAAGTTTCGTTGACAGGAACTTGAACAGGCTTGTAGCGCACACGAACTGTTAAAGAGTAAGTTCCATTCTGTGTCGGCGCCTTGAAATTGCCAAATATAGTTTTATTTAGTCTCACTGTGTAGATATTGTTCCAATCGCGGCATTTGCATAATGCTGTATTGCATGAGTTACTTGAGGTGTCAAGACAAGCGGTATAGCCTGCATTATTGCCATAGCATGCATCATACAATTGGATTATTTGTCCTTCGACACTTGCCTGGCAATATCCTTCTGTTCGATTCCATTTCTGGGTTTCTGATTGCGAAATGAAATTGCCTAGCTCGAGAGTGGCATTGGCGGTACAATTTTCCCAGCACTCTTGATCTTGAGGACAAGTTAGCTGCTCACCATAATATTTCCCAAAACCTGCTCCTGTAGCGCAGCAGTGCCCTTTTCTTGAGCATGCTGTCGAAGGTTCTTGGCTTCCATATTTCCAAAGTTCGACATTATCAAAATACACGCGTTGACCATAATAATTGTAGTTGTCTATCTTGCCATGCGATACAAGCCATATTTCTGTTATTGTATCTTCAGGACTTCCACCGTGCTGTGTCCAGTCATCAAACAAATTAGCCCCGTCATTCAATACTTTATCAGCTGGAGGAACCGTCTTATTCACGCAAGCATCTCCGTAAGGGCATGCCGATGCCGCCCCCCCTCCTAAATTATACCAGTAGTGCAGTGCTCTTTCAGCATTCTGAGAAGTCTTGCCTTTAACAATAATTTCAAATGCGTAGCCAGTTCCAGGTGTTGTTGCTGGATCTAAAGCTACGCTCCATTTCAATTGCTTTTCTGTTTGGAAATATAATTCTGGTAACTTTTCTTTTTTATTTTCTTCTTTAGGCAAATTTGGCAAATTCGATAACGTTACTGCTGCATCTCCTGAAGGAGCCGTAGCACATTCATCAGGCGAGTCAAAATAAATACAAATGCTTTTGCTTGCTGTAGCAATTCGATCATTGTAGGTGCCTATTACAGTTAGTGTTGTTCTGCCAGCAACTGTTGGTGTAAATTTCGATTTTCCATTAGACGTGATGTTAGCAAGTATGCCTTTAACTGGAGACTGAGCCCATGCAAATGTTGCTTGATTTGTTACGTCTACGTTGTCTACTATCATAGAGGCATTAAAAATACTCACGTTTGAATTGCCCCATGCTGTTTTTGTGCCATTATTTTCATCAAATTTGAATTCAGCAACAAGCCCATTTCTTATATCTATGCCATTGTATCTTGCTGTTACTTCATCAGCAGAGAGTGCCCTAGTGTAAATCCTTACTTCATCAATTGTGCCGTTGAAATATTCTAAAATAAGATCATTTCCTATTATGCTCCAATTTATTGGAAGTGATGAAAAGCTTGTAAAGTTATCCGGGGTGCCATTTAAGTATAAAGCCATATGTGTGCCATTCGATGTCAAAACAACGTGATACCATTGATTAATATTTAAACTAGTTTTACCGATAAGTGTATCGCCCCCCCAGTGAAAAAAAGATAATTTGTTTCCTTTAAGGAAAAAACCATAACGATTATTTTGTGCAACAATGGTACTATATTGATCTGGAGACCTAAATTTTAAAGGATATATCCAGGATTCTATAGTGTATTTATTAGTAATAGTAATCGGTCCAAAAACCACTTTAGACTCATTGGAATTTAAATTGAACTGCAAGGCATTTCCTTCTTTACCTGTTGTCCAGTTTGCTCCGGAAATTGTCCCATATTTAACTTTTATATTATCTCGGCCAGTAATTGTTACATATTGGGTTGGTTTTGTAAGTTCCTTAACTTTAAAAGCCCTTGTGCCAAGTGCTTGAACAACAGAGATGTTTGAATTAGTTTCAGATGAGATGGTTGAGTCTAAGAATAAAGCATTTTCAAAAAGGACATCTCCAGTAGTGTTAACTACTTGAGACTCTATGCCGGCATTGCCCATATCAATGTTAGAAGCAAAGGTAAACCAGCCTGGGAACAATGCCGCATTGAATTTGCTATTTAAGATAACTTGCTTACAGTTTGCGCCTGCTTTCAAGCAGCAAGTTCCTTCTGGATCTGCATCAATCAAATTACATGTGCCATCACTATAATTGTGCCATGCTACAAGAGAATTGTCTGGGCAGATGTAGTGTGTGGAACAGTTTGGCAGGTTAGCTGAAACAAAAATGTCAATTTTTGTGGCTGCTGGCAATATATCTTCTACATCCACTTGTAGAGAGATATTTCCTTTCAACCTTTCCGAGGCATTATACTGAATTTTTTCGAGCTGTATTGAAGAGAGTGCTTTGCCTGTAAGCTGCTCTGTGTTCTCTTCGGGAGCCTTGAATAAAATTATCACTGCAAGGAGAATTAATATTAAAAATAAACTGATTATGGCCTTCTCTAAAGTATTGTTCTGAGGTTGGTTCTGATATTGAGAAGCCCCTAGGGACTTAACTTTCGGCTTAACTTTTAATTTCTTTTTTAATGCCGCCATCTTCCCCTTTTATAATAAAGTGCGTTATAGTAAGGTGTCTATCTCCCTTTAAATACATTTCGTTGATAAAATAGTCAAAAAAAGGAGGCAAGATTTTTAATTAATAAAGAAGTTAAAAAGTAGCAAAGTAGCCAAAACCAGTTAAAGTAAGATTTAAAAAAACTCTTTGCTTTGTGGATAGATGGTAAAAAAAGAGACAAAAGAGAAAGATATAGAAAAATCTAAGAGAAAGAAAAGTGATAAGGGAGGGGGGAATTTTAATTTTGACATCAGAGAGATAGAAAGGAAATGGCGAGATTACTGGGAAAAGGAGCGGGTCTACAGATTCGACGCGAAGAAGAAAATTGCTTTCTCTATTGACACGCCGCCACCAACGGTTTCAGGCAAGATGCATATCGGGCATGCTTTTTCTTATGCGCAACAAGATTTTATTGCAAGATTTCGAAGAATGTTTCATGGCAATATTTTTTATCCTTTCGGCACAGATGACAATGGGTTGCCAACCGAGCGACTTGTTGAGAAAATTAACAATGTAAAAAGCAAAAATATGTCACGAGCAGATTTCATTGATTTGTGTTTAAAAACTTTAGCCAAAACAAGAAAAGATTTCATACAGGACTGGAAAGACTTGGCAATATCGTGCGACTATGACCTTTATTATTCAACTATCGATAAACACTGCCAAAGAATCAGCCAAAAATCGTTCATCGAGCTGTACAAGAAAGGGCTAATTTACAAAGCCGAATTTCCAACAATCTTCTGCGTTGAATGCCAGACGCCTGTTGCACAAGCTGAACTTGAAGACAAGCAGGAACAAGCATTATTCACAACAATAGCTTTCCAAATCAAAGGTTCGAAATCGAGCGTCGATATAGCAACAACAAGGCCCGAATTTCTGGCTTCCTGCCTTGCAATTTTTGTAAATCCTAAAGATTCGCGATACAAGAAACTCGTTGGTAAAAAAGTTATCGTGCCGGTGTTTGGGCAAGAGGTTCCGATTCTTGAAGACGATTCAGCAGACATGACAAAAGGCACTGGGGCAATGATGATTTGTTCTTACGGAGACAAATATGATGTTGAAGCGATAAAGAGAAAGAAACTCAAGCCAAAAATTATTTTTAATAATGATGGCACGATGAACGAGTTTGGAGGAAAGTTCAAAGGAATGAAAATAAAAGCCGCGAGAGAAGCTATATTGAAAGAGCTTGAAGAGAAAAAGCTTATTGTCAAACAGGAGAAAATTATGCATTCCGTGAATGTGCATGACAAGTGCGGCACGCCTATCGAGTTTTTGACAACAAGGCAGTGGTTTATTAAAATCCTCGACAAGAAAAAAGAATTGATAGAGCAAGGAAGAAAAATTAAATGGTTTCCAAATTTTATGGTAAAGCGCTATGAAAACTGGATTAACGGCTTGGAGTGGGACTGGAGTGTTTCAAGAGAGAGGCACTTTGGGGTGCCTATTCCAGTGTGGCAGTGCAAAAAATGTAAAGAGGTTATTTTGCCTGATGAAGAGCAGCTTCCAGTCGACCCATTGAAAGATAAGCCTTCAGGGAAATGCAAATGCGGTTCAAGTGACTTCGAAGCTGAGCAAGATGTTCTTGACACTTGGGCTACAAGCTCATTGACACCTGAACTTGCTTTATCGTTAATAACAAAAAAGCCAGAAAAATTGTTGCCTATGGACTTAAGGCCGCAAGCTCACGACATTATAAGGACATGGGCTTTCTATACTATTGTTAAGGTGTTTTATCATTACAACAAGATTCCTTGGGAAAATATAATGATATCTGGCTTCGTTACACTTGGCGGAGAGAAAATGTCAAAATCAAAAGGGATTATAATAGAGCCTCATAATATTATGGAAAAATTCGGAACAGATGCCCTTAGATTCTGGGCGGCAAGTGCGAAATTAGGAGAGGATTTGGAATATCAGGAGAAAGATTTGCTCACAGGGCAGAGAACCATCACAAAATTATGGAATGCCGCAAAATTTGTCTCGCTTAATTTAAAAAATGTGCCTAAACCAAAAATTTTAGAGGTATTTGACTTGTGGCTTCTCTCGAAATTAAACAAGGCTGTAAAAGAATGTACCGAGGCATTTGAAAATTATGAGTATTCCAAGGCGAAGGCAGCGACAGAACATTTTTTTTGGAAAGTTTTTTGCGACAACTATCTCGAGATTATCAAAAAAAGGATTTATCAAGGAAACGCACAAGAGAAAATTTCAGCGCGATATACTTTATACAATGCTTTTTTAACCATCCTCAAACTTTTCGCCCCTATAATGCCACATATAACAGAAGAATTGTATCAGCAATATTTCAAAACAAATGAGAAAGTCAAGAGTATTCATCTATGCAAATGGCCGAAGCATGATGAAGGATTTATTGACGATAAAATTGAAAAAGTGGGTGATATGGCTTGTGAGATAATCAATAATGTGAGACAATTCAAGTCAAAAAATCAGAAATCACTGAAAACAGAGGTTATTTTAACAATTGAGAAGGAAAAACTCGGAGAATTGAAGCCCATTCTTGAGGATTTAAAAGCCGTAACCCGCGCAAGAGAGATAAAAGAGGGGAAATTCTCAATCCAATTGCTGTAGCTTAATTCAGAGAAATTTTTAAACTCCCAATTATTAATCCAAATATAAAATAAAAAAATGAAATAGATAAAATAGAAAATGGAAGAAAGTGAAAAAGCTAAGTTACGCGAACTGATTGAAGAGCTTGAGAGTTACAGAGGAAGGCACACAGAGCTCATAACTGTTTACGCACCTGCTGGTTACAGCATAAATCAGATAGCTAATCAATTGCTCTCGGAACAGAGTACTGCAATGAATATAAAGAGCAAAACTACGAGGACTAATGTTATAGATGCTCTCGAGCGGATCATGAGACATCTCAAGCTTTATAAAAAATTGCCTGAGAACGGCTTTGCGATATTCTGCGGCAATGTCAGCAAGACAGAAGGGCAACCTGACATAAGGATATGGGCTATTGAGCCTCCACAGCCGATGAAAACAAAGTTCTACAGATGCGACCAGACTTTTGTTTTAGAACCTCTTAAAGAGATGCTTGAAGCCACAGAGGTGTATGGATTGATTGTACTTGACCGTAAAGAGGCTACTTTTGGCTTGCTCGAAGGCAAAAGTATCAAGTTCTTAAGAAAATTGTCAAGCGGAGTGCCCGGCAAAATCAAGGCAGGGGGGCAGAGTGCTGCGAGATTTGAAAGATTGACAGAAGAAATAGCCAAAGAATTCTACAGAAGAATCTCAGAACATGCTAAAGACTTGTTTTATGATATGACAAAGCTTAAAGGAATAATCGTCGGAGGCCCAGGGCCTACAAAAGAGGAATGGCTTAAGGAAGGGAATCTAACTCCTGAACTCCAAAGAAAAATTGTTGCGATTAAAGATGTCGGCTACACTGACGAGCGAGGATTGACGCATTTGGTTGAAGCAGCCAAAGAAGAGTTGGCAGAGGCTGAAATAACAAAAGAAAAGAAAATTCTCGAGAGATTCTTCAATCTGCTGGGCAAGTCATCCAACAAGGTTGCTTATGGCAAGGAAGACGTTGCCAAGGCCTTGGAAATGGGTGCTGTTGATACCATTATAATTTCAACCAAGTTTGACAAAAATGAAGCGCGGGAGCTTGAAAAGAAAGCTTTCAGCATTGCTGCGGAGGTAGTTTACGTTTCAACTGAAACTGATGAAGGAATCCAGTTCAGCCATCTTAAGGGAGGTATTGGCGCAATATTGAGGTTCGCAATCCAGTAAATCTATAAAAATTAAAAAAAGATTAAGAAATGACAAAAGAAAACAAAGAAGTCATCAAGAAGATTGAGGCAGTGTTGTTTCTCTCAGCGAGATATCTCACTACCGATGACATCGTGAGATTCACAGGGGTTAATCCACTAACTGTAAAAGAAATCATGCTCGAGCTGATTAAAAGATACAACAAAGAGGACAGCGGCTTGACAATTATCAGACAGAATGTAGAAGGTAAAGAGTTATGGAAGATGGATGTCAGGCAAGAGTTCCATCAGCTCATCAACAAAATAGCCACAGGAGAGAGCGAGTTTACCAAGGCAGAACAAGAGACTTTGGCTGTGATAGCTTACAAGAAACCAATCAAGCAGAGCGTTGTTGTCAAGATTCGTGGAAACAAAGCTTATGACCACATTAAACATTTCATTGAATACGGCCTTGTCAAGTCAAAAAAAGCGGGGAGAACTTACGAATTAAATGTAAGCGAAAGGTTCTATGATTATTTCAATCTGGATAAGGAAGGGAAAGTCGAAGTGAAAGAAAAGAGCGAGAAAGAGGTAAACAAAGAAAATGCAATTGTTGATTCCGGATACTAATTTTTTAATTTATCTTGTAAAATTCAAGATGTTAGATGAGCTTGATAATTATAAACTTATAACCATCAAACAAATTCTTGAAGAATTGGACAAAATAACCAAAGCAAAGAAGGTGAAAGTCGACGATAGGGTTGCTGCCTCTATCGCTTTAGACTATTTTATATCGAAAAGGCCCGAGATTAAGAAACAGGAAGGCCTTGTGGATGACGCAATCATCGCGCTTGCAAAAAAACTTGGCGCGGCTGTAGGAACGATGGACAAGGGCCTAAGCTCAAAAGCTAAAAAAAAAGGTATAAAAATAATAAAAATCAGGCAGAAAAAATATTTGAGGTGAAAAAAGATGAAAAGGTTAAGAAAAGGGGTTTTTGTTGTTGTATTCAGCTTGAAACCTCTTCGCTATTTGCTCTTGCGTCGCAAACTTCACTGGAAAGGATGGGAATTTCCTAAGGGCGGCGTGATAGCGCGAGAGAAGATAGAGAATACTGTTAGAAGGGAAGTTCAAGAAGAAACAGGGTTAAAGGTTCTAAATATTATTCCATTCAAAAGTAAGGGGGAGTTTACTTATGACAAAAAAACACAGCGTGAAAGAAAAGCTAAAGGATTTAGCTATATTTTATTTGGATGTGAAGTTAAAAAAGGCAGGGTAAAAATAAGCAAGAAAGAGCATGATAATTTCAAGTGGCTGTCTTATGCAAAAGCAGTGAAACTTTTGAGATGGCCGAATCAGAAAAAAGCCATTAGAATCGTTAATGATGCTCTTAAAAAGGTTTAAAAAGCTTTCAAAATATAAACTAACATAATCTCTTGAAAAATTTGAAAAATGTTTTATATTGTTGAAATTCAAGATCACGTAAGGGTTGAACCAGAGTTGTTTGGCTTGCCTGTTAAAGAAGCTGTTCTGCAACAACTTCAGAAGAGCTTTGAGAATTATATCGACGAGGAACTTGGCGCTGTAGTGGCTGTGTTAGACGTGTTACATGTCGGCGAAGGCATTCTTATCCCAGGAGATGCCGCTGCTTACTATGACTCAGAATTCAAGTTGCTCATATTCAAACCGGTTCTGCAAGAGCTAGTTTATGGGCAGATAACCCAAATCACCAATTTTGGCGCGTTCATGAATCTCGGAGCAATGGAAGCCATGATTCACATAAGCCAAACTATGGATGATTATGTCTCTTTCAGCAAAAGCGACGCGCTCATAGGCAAGAGCTCGAAACACGCATTGAGGAAGGATGATTTGTGTATCGCAAAAATAGTCTCGGTGAGTTACAAAACATTGCCCCCCAAGATAGGATTAACGATGAGACAGCCGGGATTAGGAAAGATAGAATGGATACAAGAAGACAAGAGAAGGGCAAAGATAGCAGCTGACAAACTTGCGAGGGCAGAAGGCAAGGAAGTAAAAGGCAAAGGCAAGGGAAAGAAAAAATAAAGAATAAAAACAAGGAATAAAAATGAAGAAAGGTAAAAAAGCGTGCAAGAAATGTAAAGCATTAGTAGAGAGCGGAGACAAATGCCCATTGTGTCAGAGCACCCAACTCGTGGACTCGTGGAAAGGGCAGGTTGTCATATTGAAACCTGAGGAAAGCGAAATCGCGAAGGAAATAGGTATCAAACAGAAGGGCACTTACGCGATAAAAATCTAAATTGATTAAAAGAAAAGAGAAGAATGAAATTCAAGATCGAAAAAAAAGAAGACAATCCTTTAATGGAAAGATACGAATTGTATGTAAAGATAGAGGACACGGGCCCAACCCCTTCAAACGAATATGTGAAACAAGAGGTGTCAAAAGCAACCAACAAATCTTCTGATTTGATTGTAATGAAAAAAGTGTTGCAAGCTTACGGCAAAAAAGAAGCTAACGCATGGGTTTATGTTTATGAATCTCCTGAAGCCTTGAAAAAGTTCGAGCATGCAAAAAAAGAAAAGAAAGCAGTTGCAGGGGCTCCTGCAAAGACAGGGGGAGAAAAAGTAAATTAAATAAAATGGCGAAAGTAGTTCAAAAAGGGAAAAAGAAAAGAAAACCGAGGAAGCCGAGCGAGAGATGGAAGAAGTATAAAGTATCTGGCGAACATGTTGAAAGAAGCGCAAAATTCTGTCCGAGGTGTGGCCCCGGAGTTTTCTTGGCCAATATGAATGACAGGATTTTCTGCGGGAGATGCCACTACACAGAGTTCAAAGGTAAAACAGAAACAAAGGTAGAGCACAGAGAGAAAAAAAGAGCGTAAAAAGAAATAAAAAGGGTAAAAAACTGATTATATCAGCTATATTATATAATTAAAAAAGTAAAAAAGGAGGTAAAATGGCAAAATTGACTGCATGGCTTGTTACTTTAATAGGAGTGCTACTCGTTTTAGCATTGCTTTTGCCTGCCACTTTCTCTGGACTGTGGTTTAATTGGGTAGTTGCTTTAGTAGTACTTGTTATAGGCATAGGCAAGCTCATAAGAAACTATAGCTACAAGAAAAAATAAATCTTTATTTTTACTTTTTATTTTTTTAATTTAGATATTTTAATTTTTATGTTAGAAGATGACTGAACAAAAACCTGAAAAAGCTGTAGCCGTCGATGTAAAGAGGGTCATGCCTATATTTGCAGACCACGTTCTTGTTGCTAACATAATCAAAGCGCATACCGAAGACTGGAAGAAAAAGAAACATATTAAGAAAGAGGGTTATGTTACACTAATTTTTATAGACACTCTCACTCACCAGGCTGTTTCGCGAGTTGTAGTTTCAAGGGGCACTGCAGAAGCGCTTGAAAAAGCTTTAGGAGAGAGCCTCGAGAAATTTGACAGGGAGCTCAAAAGCAAGGAAGTGAAAGGCAAGACAAAAGTCGAGACGACAAATGTAGGGAAATATCTAGGGTAAATCTAGGGTAAAATATCTAGAATAAAAATTCTAAGGAGATAGATTAAAAATAAAAAGCGGGGCCAGAATTTAAAGAAATAATGGCTGTAATCCGCTAAAAACCTCAGTTTTTATTAATAAATTGAATATTGATGCGTGATTAAAAACCCTGGGAAAGACTCTTGGGAAAATCAAGCAGATGCCCCTCAAGCCTTTCCTGGGTAAAAAGAGGTGATAATATTTTGAAGCAGAAGAAGTATTTAAATCTTTCGGTTTGTAGTAATTATATAGTAGTTACTAATTCCCGGGATTTTAGGGCTGTTCCCTTTAAGCATAATTAGATTTTTAAGTCGGAAAAGCTAGGATTATTGATGATAAAAGAGCAAGGAAAAGGCAATAAGAATAATACCGTGGGTCAAGAACAGCTCTATGACATGCTTGTTTCTAGAGAAGTATCATGGCAGGCGATTATCTATGATTTGATTAAGACTGAACAGCTCGACCCTTGGAACATTGACTTGATATTTCTTGCGCAAAAATATCTTGAAAAGGTTCATCAGCTAGAAGAGGAGCATGTTTTCTTCATCTCAAGTAAGGTTTTACTTGCTGCGGCCATCCTGCTCAGAATCAAGAGTGAGTTGCTAAGAGAAAATATTGTCGCTATCGACGAGATTCTTTTCGATAGGAAGAAGAAAACAAGCGCGAGCGAGTTGATAGACTCATCAAGCGTAATTGATTTTGTCTCTGAAGACTATGAGATATTGCCTCGAACCCCTATTCCTCGCGCTAGAAAAATTACATTGCAAGAGCTTATGGGGGCATTAGACAGGGCTATCAATACAGAACACAGGAGAATAAGGAGGGAATTGTCATTGAAACGAGTTACTTACGATGTTGGTTTTGTCATGCCAAAAAAAACTGTGGATATAAGGGAAAAAATCAAAGAACTTTATAATAAAATCAAGGAATTTTTCACAAGGAAAAAAACCGGCGAGTTCTTGACTTTTAGCGAGCTTGCTGGCACAAGCAAAGATGAGAAAATAGCTTGTTTCTTGCCTGTATTGCATTTAGACACTCAGGAAAAAATATATTTGGAGCAGCAAGAGCCTTTTTCAGAGATAAACATCTGGCTAAAGGAGCTCAGAAAGCGGGAGGAAGCGCAAGAGGCTGTTAAAGCAGAACAAGAAGCTATCAAAGAAAATAAATTACAATAGCAGAGAAAATAGAAAAAAATCAAACCTTTTCTAAAAAATATATTATGTCGTTTATGTCTTCTTCGATGCCCCCGGATGTGCATTTTGTATCATTCCTAGAGCAACTACATTCTTCATCTCTCATCTGCAGATATTTCAGTCTATTCTTTTTCTTGTATGATAAGGAATCCCATAAATTATTAGTTCCGTCTCAAATCTTTATTTTTACCTATTTTAATCTGAAAAATTAAAAGAAAGCTGAAAAATTAAATAAAAAATTATGCAGCTTTCCTTCCTTCTTCTTCTTTCTTTTTATACATCTCTACAAGTGTTTCATTGCTCATGTCAGTCATGAGCTCAGCGTACAAGTTTCCTTTGAGTTTTTGTGTGTCAATTATGCTTATCGCAGTCAATGCTTTTTTTGCTTCTTTGCCTTCATCATTTTTTCCTTTAGCCACTTCCTTTAATTGGCTAACGGTATAAGTCATATATTTCTTAAGGCCCTCTAAAGCTTCTGCTGGAATTTTGTATCCCTTGTCCATAGCTCTTTTAACAATTGTAGCCACAGTCGCATTTTCCAAAGCGCTTCCATAGTGTTGGCTATAAAGCCCGATTGCGTGGACTAAGGCGCTATCTCCTATCCCTGTTCCAGCCCCTACTCCTTCCATGGCCCTTTCCAAGGATTGGCCGATAATAGGGTCATCCTTAGTCAAACCGTAAGCTTTGTAGTAATGGTATCTCATTGCATTTACTGCCATTGCAGGATCTGTTTTAGCTATGGAGCCTGCTAAAGCAGCATATTCGTTCCTAGCAAGTTGCTCAAGACTTGTAGTTTGCTTTTGTTCTGCCATTTTTATTTAGTTTATTTGATTTAGCATCTGGTTTTGAGTATTTAACTCTTTCACCTGACTTTCATCTGACAAATCTTTAGTTAAAGCCTCTTCCAGGCCTTCATGATCCTGAGGGAAAACCCCCTTTTCTTTATAGATTACTATTTGAGTTTTATTGTAAGACTTTGTTTGATTTGTCATAATTATCTCAGTATTTTGAAGTTTATAAATCTTTCGGTTGTTGTCTCATTTAAGTAGTGACAAATAATGGATTATAGGATGCGTTAAAAAGTGGAAAACTTTAAATAAACATTCAGGTTTTAAAATATATGTTCAACAAAAAAATCAAATGTGTCTGTGGGAAGAAAATCGACGCTAAGTATAACTTCTGCCCTTTTTGCGGCCGCAACCTTAAGGCCAAGCTCGAGAAGGACAAGGTTCGCGAGAAAGAAATTAATGGAATGATCAAACAAGTGGAGGAAGCTTTCAATGTTCCTTTTCTCATGAAATTCCCGTTCGAGAAACTTGTTAAACAGATGATGAAAGAAGTAGACAAGCAATTCCAAGAATACGACGAGCAACTCGCAAATGCTCAGAAAGAGCCAAATGTAGTCTCGTCTGGAATCAGTATAAGCATAAACTCCTCGCCGGAAGGTCAGCCAGTCATAGAAGTCAAGCAGTTTGGTCAAGGACAAGAAGCTGAAAAGGAGATAAAACCTCGGAAGATCAAGGAAGAGAAAATAAAGAAATTGCCCAAAGCAAGAATCAGCGAAGCAGAGGCAACGAGACTAGCAAAACTTCCAAGGAAAGAACCAGAAACGAAGGTTAGAAGATTGACAGACAAAATTGTTTATGAAATCTCATTGCCCGGAGTTCTCGAGGAGAAAAATATAATCATAAATAAGCTGCAGAACAGCATCGAGATCAAGGCTTTTGCAAAAGACAAGGCTTATTTCAAGTTAATCCCCTTAGATTTGCCTATCCAGAATTACAAGCTCGAGAAAGAGAAACTTATTCTTGAGCTGAAGCCGTAAAGAGCCATAAATTTTTAAATTATAATTTCCTCAAGTTATTATGAAAAGAGAATTGCTGCCGTTGGTTTTGTTTGTATTAATACTCTCATTGGGTTTGGCATCAGCTCAATACTACAATTATGGCTACGGCACGAGCGGCTTTGGGGGATTGCCTTCTATTGCTGAGCTCGTGAACAACGAGTGGGTCAATGCTGCTGTAATCTTCTTGTTTGTGTTCGCATTCGTGTGGTTTATCACACAGCAAGTTTTCAACGCAAGCAAACCAGCAGCGGTTGTTATCTCGATAATTCTTGCGTTGATAGCTGCTTTTGGTGTTGTTTACATGTACGGCCCAATCATAGCTAGATTCGGCAACCTAATCTTCTTCGCAGTCTTCGCAGGAATAATTTTATTATTATGGTTCCAGTTCAGACATGCTAAGACAGTTGTCTTTATCGCATTAGCTGTTGCTTCATTAATCTGGCTTTTGTTTCTCCGAGGACAGTTATGTCCTCCTTTCGGAATTCTTTTCCAAGAGCTCTGTGTCATCCTTGATGTTATTGCTATAATTCTTATTATAATTTTGATCATAAGGTTATTGTGGGCATTGTTCAACAAATTAAGAAGAGGAGTCAGGCAAAAGGGGGGAGGTCCAGAGGCAGTTGAATTGATTATCGAATCAACCCCTGGCGGAACAACTAATCCACCGCCAGGCTCTTATCCTGTTCAAAAAAATAGCGTAGCAACAATAGTTCCAATTCTAGATTATGGCCATGTCATTGATCATTGGACTGTCGATGGGCACAGTGTTAGGGCATACACTTTAACAATCAAAGTCAAAAAACGAACTTATGTCCGAGCGTTCTTTGCTCGCGAGGGAAAGAAGAAAGAGCAAGAAGAAAGAAAAGCCATAACTTATGAAGAGAAAAAGATGTTACCTCCGCCAGCTGAGATAAACAGAATCAAGCGAGATCTGATGCGCGTGCAAAGTCTCACAGACAAGGAGATGAAGAAAGGAGAGAGAGCAAATCAACAAAGAATTGATAAGCTCCTTGCAATGCGCAACAGATTACAAAAACGATTACACGAGCTTAGGAAATAATCAACAAATTTATAAATCCCGAATAGATAATAAAATAAAAGAGGTAAAAATAAAAATGTATGCAAAAACTTTGATGTTTATTGCAGGGATAATCGCATTGGTTGTAAGTGCTGCAGGATTAGCGATTAATTTAGGTTACGCTTTTGCATTTTTAGAGGCATTGCCTTCAAACCCTATGATATATTTGGCTATAGATGCTATTATTGGATTATTGCTAGTAATCTTTAGTTTCCAAAGGTCACTGTACTAATAAAAATCTGAGGTAAATAAACAAAAAATGAAACCACGAGTGATGTTAATAGTGTTTGGACTTCTTATAGCAATATTAAGCATCCTTGCTTTGTTACAAGGTACAAGCATAACCGGCTTTGCAACAGTCTCAACCTTTTTGGAAGAAAAACTTGATTTCCCAACATCAGCCACATTCTATTTGATTACTATTTTAGTCATTAGTATCCTCGCCATAGTTCTGGGACTAAAACATAGAAAAGTTGTTTACTAGTAATCAAAACTAAAAATCGCCCAAGCCTTTCTGGCTTGCTTTTTCTTTGTGCTCATGAATCTTTTCCAAAGCTGAAGAAACTCGCTCTTCACTGAAGTCATGTTCTGTGCATAATAACTTCTTGACAGCTTTTTCATTCACGCTCTTGAATTCTATTTTGTAATCTTTCGTGACATTTGGTTTTTTGAAAAGTTCAAAGATATCTTGCCAGTCAAAATCAGGATTGTTAATTTTGCCTTCTTCCGCGAGCTTGCCTAAAGCATTGAAAAGCAATGCCGGAGATTTATACTGCTGCACAAGTTGTAAAGCTCTTTTAGGCCCTATTCCTTTTACCCCCATAGGATTGAAATCTGTTCCGACAAGAATGCCCAAACAAATGAGTTGTTCATGATTTATCTGCAGCGAGTTTAAAACTTGCTCAAGCTCAATCATCTCAGGCATGATAGACACATAGGCTCCTGAGGCAAGTTTTCTTTTTCTGGCGAGCGTTAAATTCTGAATGAGTCTCGGTGCCCCAAAAGCAAGCGAGTCATAATCCTGCGAGGCGACAGCATAAGCATCGTGATTCTTGGCCATGAAAGAACATTGAGCCTCCCCTTCACTCGGAGCTTGCACAACTGAGAGTCCTAAAGCTTTCAAAAGTTCTTTTGATTCAACAATCATCTCGTCTGTCAAATGCAAAGCCTGTCTAGAATACTTAAACATCTCTTCCTCGCTCCCTCGAGCTTTAGCCCTTTCATATTTCTCTTTTGCTTCTTCCTTGCGCGCTATTCTTTCAGAGACTGTTTCACCCTTCAACTCATGAGGCTTGCCGTCAAAAACATAAACGAGCTTTAAACCTTGGGCCATTAAATTAGTCGTCCTATAAAACAATCCCGATAGATGTGAAGTCACTCGTTTCTTGCTATCCATTAATGGGGTGCCATCAGGCTGTCTTATGTTAGCAAGAAACTGATAAATAACATTGAAAGCATCTACCGCCAAGATTTTGCCTTTCAAATCCTCGAGCTTTATCTCTTTTTTCGGAATAATCTCTCCAATTTGCAAACCCATAAAACAAGAAAGAAAATGAAACTTAAATAATTTGCTCTAATACATCTTCGACATAGCGACTTGTTATTTCTTCAATACCCTCTGCCCTTATATAATGCTCATAACAAATATAATCATCGCCCCTTATTTTTTTATAGAGAATCCTTGCTTCAATCCTGTCTGAATCCACAAAAACCTCATATGTCCTGAATTCAGAAGGGTATATTATCCTTAAGAGAATCTCTTCCTCAGTCGGGGAATATTTTTTCCTCATAAATGTAGGGACATCAAATTCTGTGGTGCCTCCTATAAATATTATTGGCCCGCCGAATTTTTGGCTTATTTCTTTAAGATATTTTTCATCTATGAACTCTGCAAAATTAGGCAATTCCCTCTTTATCTCGAATGTATTGAAAAAATAAGCTTGTCTTTCAATTTTTTTAAATTTGTTTTTGGACGTTCCGATAAATGCCATCTCCTTGAGACAAGCTTCCATCTCATTCAATTCCGCTTGTTTTAATTTGTGAGATTTCATTTTGATTCATCCGACATATTTGCCTGCGTAAGTCAAGAGATAATTAAATAGTGCTCCTATCTGCAAATTATCATAGCCTCTCGCGTTCAAATCCTGTTTTCCGCCGGGTCCGAACCTCTTAGGGAAATATTTTATTAGGAGCTCTTTTTTCCTTTTGACATCTTTTTCGAAACTCGTGGAAAGCCCAGCGCTATCTCTGTGGAATCGTCTGTAAATTTCTTCTCTCCTTAATCGCCATTCTAAACTTCTAGCCATTTTTTATTTTTTTCTTTTTTATTTCTTTTTCTCTTTACCATTTAAACAATCTCTTATATTATAAAATTTGTTTTTGACTTTCGTGTTATGCCTCGGGTCTTTATTCCAATATTTAAGAACATAAATTGCAGAATCTGGGGCTTCAATTTTTTTCTGGTTCATGTGGTGTCTTAAAAAAAAAGCGGCATACTTATGCTGATAGTCTGGGTTCAATAACAATCTGTGTCCTTTGAGATTGTTAACTGTATTGGCAGTAGAATCATGTTTTTTTATTTGCTCTTCAAGCCATCTGTGGTTAGTTTCATTTATAGAATAATAACCCCAAGAAAATTTTTTTAAATTTCTGTCAGTCACCATATTCTCGACTCCGGTTTCAATGATAGCCAATGAAAGTAGCAATTCCTGCGGTACCTTATACTCTTTGCTTGCGATATAAGAACCTTTAGCAAAAGAATAAGCTTCATTATAGTCTAAAGTATCGCCCCAGTATGCTTTATGTTCTGTCTGGATAATCTTTACAAATTTGCTTAAATATTCTTCAAGTTTTTCTCGCTCCTTTTTCTTTGCTTGCCATTCAAGGAAAGCAGGGATCCCTTTAAGAGCAGCCACTGAAGCCAAACATCCTAACAGTATCCATCTTCCTATTTTGGGCATTTTTTTGTATTTGATATCGTTAATTTTGTTACCATCAAAAAATAACACTTATTTATAAATCTTTGCTTTAGTAAACGCCTTAGAAAACAGAATTAGATTTATAAGATAAAGCCGCTTGCTCAATATATGCTTACATTAAATTTTATTCCAGTAGACTATGATTACTTTGATTGGCAGTCTCGCAATTACGTGAAAATAATCGGCCGCGATGATAAAGGCAGACGAATATGCCTTGTGGACAGCTTCGAGCCCTATTTATGGGCAATCTTCAAGCAAGGCACGAGCGAGAAAAAAATAAAAGAAATCCAGCAAAAGATAGAAAAAATAAAAATCGAGCAGCCAAGCCGTAAAACTGCAGTAGAAAAAACCCAAGTCCTCGAGAAAAAATTTCTTGGAAAGCCAGTCAAAGCTCTCAAGATATTCATAACCAACTATAAGGATGCTCACCTAGTCGCAGACAAAATAGACTTTCTAGAAATCGAAGCCCGCAGAGAGTACGATTTGAACCTAATTACAAAATATATAATTGACAAGAAACTCGCGC
Source organism: Candidatus Pacearchaeota archaeon (assembly GCA_049699715.1). GTDB lineage: Archaea > Nanobdellota > Nanobdellia > Pacearchaeales > UBA284 > JAVZYK01. The sequence continues at coordinate 43,869 of JBNAVB010000001.1, forward strand.
CTTTGACTTGGCATAAAATTTCAGGAGATTTAATCGATTCTTCTGATTTTGGGGGCTTATCAAACTTGATAGATGTTGATGTTTGTATTAAAGTAGAGAAAATAGAAAAGATTGAGCCAGAGTTAAAGTTTGAGCCAAAGATTATGGCTTACGATATAGAGGCGGATGAATTCGAGATTGGCCGTGGCGAGATTCTGATGATTTCTCTTGTTGGAAAAAACTTCAAGAGAGTTCTGACGTGGAAGCGCGTTCCTCGAGCTCCTGATTTCGTTGAATTCTGTAAAAACGAAGCCGAGATGATTGAAAAATTTGTAGAGCATATAAAAAAAGAACAGCCAGACATCTTAGTGGGCTATTTTTCAGATGGCTTTGACTTGCCTTATCTCCGAGCGCGAGCCGAGAAATTTAAAGTTAAGCTTGCTCTTGGTTTAGATGATTCCCCGCCAACATTCGCCAGAGGCCGCGTCACTTCTGCGCGAATCAATGGGATAGTTCATGTTGATTTGCTTCGCTTTATTGAAACAATCTACTCGCCATATATGCAGTCCGAAACTTTAAGTTTGGATGAAGTTGCTACCGAGTTTCTTGGCGAGGGCAAAAAGGATTTCAAATTCAAGCATTCCACAAGACTCAAGGAACATGAATGGCTTGATTACTTTGAATATAACTTGCAAGATTCTATACTCACTTACAAGCTAACAGAAAAATTCTGGCCGGACATGCAAGAGTTCTGTAAAATTATTCAAGAGCCAGCGTTCGAGATAACCCGTGACGGGATGTCGCAGCTCGTTGAAGGTTACATTTTACATCATCTCTATGAATATGATGAAATCGCTGAAAAAAGGCCGTTACACGATGAAATCGAGCAGAGAAGGGCTCAGGGCAAGTACGAAGGCGCTTTTGTTTTTCAGCCCACTCCCGGTTTGTATGAGAACATTGTGATGTTTGATTTTACAAGTATGTATTCTTCTGTAATTGTAACTTACAATCTCTCAAAAGCAACTCTTCTCACGAGCAAAAAAACTGAAAATGAAGCTTACAAAGCCGAACTCGAAGAAGGCAAAGTTTATTTTTCGAAAAATCAAGGTTTTTTCCCGTTGATGCTTAAAGATATGGTAGAGAAAAGAAAAAAATACAAAGAAGAATACAAAAAAGATCCTTCCCCTGTTAGAAGAGCTCGGAGCAATGCTTATAAATTGCTTGCCAACGCCTGCTACGGTTACCAGGGTTTTTTTGGAGCGAGATATTATTGCAGGGAAGCTGCTGCCGCCACAGCCGCTCTCGCAAGAAAAGCAATTCTCACAACAATTGACAAGATAAAAAACGCAGATTATCAAGTTATTTATTCTGACACAGATTCTATCGCGTTTTTGTTAGGAAAACACAAAAAATCCGAGGCTCTCGAATTCCTGAAAAAACTCAATTCCGAGCTACCGGGAATAATGGAGATGGAACTCGAAGATTTCTATGCTCGAGGAATATGGGTTACAAAGAGGACAGGCGAGTTCGGCGCAAAGAAAAAATATGCCTTGATAACAGAAGAAGGCAAATTAAAAGTCAGGGGCTTTGAAACTGTTAGGCGAGACTGGTGCAATTTGGCTCGAGAGTTACAAAACCAAGTTCTTTTGAGAATCTTGAAAGAAGGTAATGAAAAAAGTGCTCTCGAACATACAAAAGAAATAATCAAAAGGCTTAAAGAAAGGAAAGTCAGCAAAGAAGACATAATTATTAGAACTCAACTTAAGAAGCCAATTTCAGAGTATAAATCCATCACTCCCCATGTCATTGCAGCCAAAAAAATGGAAGAAGCCAACATTCCTGTGGACGCAGGCATGCTTATAAGTTATTTCATCGCTGAAACCCGCGACACCAAGAAACTTGTTCGTGAGAAAGTCAAGCTTCCAGATGAAAAAGGAGAGTATAACATCAAATATTATCTGGAACATCAAATAATTCCGGCAGTCGAGAACATCTTTGAGGTTTTTGGCATCAAGAAAGGCGAGTTGTTAGGAAAACAACAGAAAAAGCTGATGGAATTTTGAATTCTAATAATCAAAACTCACCGAGCTTTTTCTGTCCTTTTTTGCCTTCTTGATTCTTCCAAGTTTGCCATGATTTTCTGATGAGGCCAATCTTTGCAAGTTCTTTGGCCTTAGGGGTTTTCAAAAACTTAACACACAAGGGGTCAGAAGGATAGCCACTTCCGCACTCAATGTCATATTCGCGCCTTATCTTTTCCATTTCCGAGTCTCGCGTAACTTTTGCCAAGATACTCGCTGCAGAGCAGACCGGATGATGGACATCAGCTTTATGCTCGCATTTCAAAACAATTTTATCTATATTGTTCACATGAGACAAAACATAATTTCGCCATGCCATTACATTATTTGAAGGGCAATCTATAATAACTTCCGCTTGAGTGATATTTTTTATCAAAATATTTATGATTTCTGCTGATTTGAGCGCTTCAATCTTGTTCAAGTTGATCTTCTGCTCAAGCATTGAATCAATCTCACTTGCCGTTGTTTTTAAAATCACATACGCATTAGCAATTTTCTTGATTTCTCTGGCAAGAAATTCTCGATGCTGTGGTGAAAGCATCTTAGAATCCTTAACTTTGATAAGCTTTAACTTGGCTTCCTGTTTCTCGTCAACGAGAATACCTGCTAAAACCATTGGCCCTATAACTGGGCCCCTGCCAGCATCATCTATCCCGATTTTAAACATCGTAGTTACCTCTTTATCTAAAAAGAGTAGCGGGGGCGGGATTTGAACCACGCGACCTCAAGGTTATGGGCCCTTCGCTTTTGTTTTAAAACAAAATTGCGAGCTAACCAGGCTGCTTTGGGCAACACTTATTGTTTTTAGTGTTTCCACCCCGCTATACCTGGAAAAACCATAAAGGTCTATCCCCGCAATAGTTTATCGAAGATAATCCTTATAAAGTTTTCTTATAAGAACTTTTCTGCACGTCGTTTATATAACTCATTCGAACTGCCCACTACATCAAACCATTTTTTCAATTCTTTTTTACCACTTATTCTAATTTTTAATTTGCCTTTTTCTAATCGCTGAATTCTATAAGAAAAATTGTTTTCTTTTAAGATATCTATAATTTGTTTCTGCGCTGGGCAAGGAGACATTCTAATTTCTATTCTAGGATAAAGAATCCCATTATTTCTAAATATAGTCACAGAACCATCAGTATCAAATAAGCCTCTTAAAACTAACAAAGCCAGTCTTCCTTTAACATAGTCTTTAGGAATTTCCATTCTGTTCCATTTTGGAGATTTTTTAAGTCCAAGGACATTTATAGCATAAAGTACCTTATCTTTTCTGAAAATTCTTATATCTGTAGCATTTTCACTTTTTTTGAAATGCACTTTTGGAGGGAGTCCCATTACTTCTTTCATTAAATTAAAAACATGGCCAATATATTGCTTATTTCTAGAATCGAGGGTAACTTTCAATTGGTGTAATTTTTTACTTTTATTTTCTTGTTTAAAATCATAAATACCTATACTTCCGTCTCCCAACATTACTCCTATGAATTCGGCGATTTTCTCCTCTTTTAATTTTGCCATCTTATAAAAAATGGGGCTGCCCGGATTTGAACCGGGGCCGCGAGTGCCCTAGACTCGTATACTAGACCAAGCTATACTACAGCCCCATAATAAATCTTAAATATATAGCTTTATTAAGATTTTCATGTCAGGAAAAGGTGAGGGCAAGTATGAATTAAAAGGAGCAAAAGTCTATTTACATGAGCAAGGCAAATCACGAGCCAGAATAACTCATATAGATATAGAGCATCCTAAAATTGCTGAAATTATCAAGGAAGGCGAGGCAACGTATTGCGCTGGCAAATCAGGAGGTTGTTTTATTGGACTAAAGCGAGAAATGCTTGAAAGAGCCGGGAAATTAATTAAAAAAAGCGAGAATTAAAGTGACGTCCTCTTCGGGCTAAACGAAGTTTCCAATAGGACAACATCAGCATCATCATATTAAAATATCAGAGAAATTAAACAAAGAAATTAAATTTTCTTTGCATAAAAATGAGTTTAACTAAGAGAGTAGAAGAATTTTTTGAAATAAGTGCTAATATCAACTTTGGTTCTGTGTTTCCCTATCTTGGTTCTGCTACTTTTTCTTTTTATAATATTCTTGATGGAAGCAATAGCAACGACTGGCTCCTGAACGGTGCAGCCACAGCCTCATTAATAATCGGCTTTTGTATTTCCGGGATTAGTTACTCGATTTATAAAAGCATAGAATCAAGGCCCGAAGAACTTGAAGAAATAGAAGGGGCTACAAACAACAGATTAATCAAGAATGTAATAAACTATTATAAAAGAACCAACAAGAAATAAATTTAAAAGTTCTTGATTCTTCATAAATTTAAGCCGCGATGGCCCAATGGTAAGGCGCAGGTTTGCTAAAGAATCTTTTTAGAAAAAAGATTCTATCAAAAAATGCAAACAACCTGTTTCCGAAAGGATATCTGGGTTCAATTCCCAGTCGCGGCGTTTTTTTTTATTCTTCTCGCATATTCTCGCAACCTTTTTAAAGCAAGACTTTCTTACACTTTAATGCCGCGAAAAAAGAAAACTGAAGAAACCAAAATAGAAGAAAAAATCGAAGAAGTAATAGAAAAACCAGAAGAAGTCAGGGAAGTAGTGGAAGATAAACCAAAGAAAGAGAAGGAAGAAGTTGGAGAGAAGGAAGGAGAGAAAATAAAAGAAAAAGAAGTCCTGCTCGTGCCTCTTGAAGAGTATATCAAGGCAGCTGTTCATCTTGGAACTAGGGCGATAACTCCCGACATGAGGCAGTATGTCTACAGAAGAAAGGCCGATGGGATAGCAGTCCTTAACACAAAAAAGATTGATGAGAAAATAGCTGTCGCTGCCAAATTCCTCGCGCAGTTCGAACCGAAAGACATGCTTGTCTGCTGCAAGCGCGAGGTTGGATGGAAAAGTCTTGAGGCTTTCAAGGAAGCTTTAGGCGACGTGAAGATTTTTATGAGATATCCTGCCGGCATTATAACCAACTCAGACTTAGAGAACTTTTTCGAACCCAAAGTTCTGTTTATCGTTGACCCCTGGCTTGACAAAAATGCGTTGCATGATGCTACAAGAATTAACATTCCTGTTGTTGCACTATGCGATACCAACAATGTAACCACAAATATCGATATAGTCGTTCCTTGCAACAACAAGGCTCCCAAAAGTATAGGCTTAGTGCTCTATCTCATAGCGAAGCTTTATCTTGAAAAGAAAGGGATAAAAAAGAAACTTAATCCTCGCGATTTTTATGAGATAGAAGAAAGCGAAGTCAAAGAGACAGCAGGCAGAAAAAGGCTGAAAGAAGAGCTTCTCAAGAGAATTCAGCTCGATGAAGAAAAGAAAGAATCAGAGAAAAAAGAAACAAAAGAAAAGAAGGAAAGAGAAGCCGAGAAAGAAAGCAAAGAGAAAAAGGAAACAGAAGAAGTGGAGAGGGAAGAAAAGGAAGAGAGAAAGAGCGAAGAAACGATGGAATAAGCACTGCGAGGCGAGGATTTTTAAATTTCTAATTCTTTAGATTATAGATGATTATGCCTCGGTAGCTCAACGGCAGAGCATCTGCTTCGTAAGCAGGCGGTTGTGGGTTCAAATCCCATCCGAGGCTCTCTTTATTTTTTGTTCCCTTTCTGGAAGCTTAGAAAATCAGCAATGCTCTCCTCTTTTTCTTCTAGAACTTTGCCATTGAAGCAATCCACATGTATCCTCAAGATTTTCAGGCAATCCATAAGGCATGTAACATTCCACAATTGAACATTGTTTATTTTCTGCAGCACAATGAATATTTTGCTTATGTTGAATTCTGTCAGGGCTCTCCTTTTAATCTCGCCTTCAATTATTTTCTTCAGCTTTTCAATATCTATCTTTATTTTTTCATCTAGCGCGCTCAACTCGCTTGTCGGATTGATTTCATCTTCTTTGTATTCAATTTTGCCTTCTTCGCTGACAAGAAAGGTTGCCACCTTAGTCTTGCCGATGATATAATCAAGCTGCTGTGTCTCGAGCTCGAGCTTCGAGTTAAGCGCGAAGAAAGCGCTAAATAAGAACGTGTTCTTATGCTTTTCCTTGAATCTTTTGAATTCCTTGCTGCCTTGCAGAATTTTCAGAGAATTTTGAAATGACATTATCAATTGTTATGTTATTTATACTACAATTCTCTTTTCGCTATTCTCTCTCTAATTTCCTTAACAAATTTCTCAAGCTTAACCCCAAACTCTGGCTTCTTTCCGCGGGCTCTCACAGCTAATGTTCCTTGTTTCTCTTCTTTGTCTCCTATGACAATTATGTAAGGGATTTTCATCAGTTCAGCCTCGCGAACCTTATAATCGACTGTGCTATCACGGAAATCAGAATCCACCCGCAAGCCTTCTTTCTCAAGAGATTTGACAATTTTCTCAGCTGCTTTGACATTTCTTTCTGTGAAGCTGAGAATGCGGGCTTGGATCGGAGCAAGCCACACTGGAAGGTTCCCATTCAAATGTTCTAATAGCACTCCTATGAACCTTTCTATTGAACCATAAATCGCTCGATGAATCATAACCGGCCTTAACCTTTCGTTATTTTCATTTGTGTAAGTCAAATCAAAGCGTTCTGGCATCGCAAAATCTACTTGGATAGTCGCGCACTGCCAATGCCTCCCTAAAGAATCGTGCATCGAGAAATCTATTTTGGGGCCATAGAAAGCCCCTTCCCCTTTGTTTAATTTAAATTTAATCTTTCTGTTTTTCAAAACATTTTCTAAAGCCTTTTCGGCTTTGTCCCACATCTCATCCGAGCCTATCCTTTTTTCTGGGCGTGTTGATAATTCAACACTTATCTCAAATTTGAACGGCTTGTAGAGAATATTTATCAGCTCTATTACCTTGGAAATCTCATCTTCAAGCTGCCTTTCTGTACAATAAATGTGGGCATCGTCTTGTGTGAATTTTATTACCCGGAACAATCCCCCTAGCACTCCACTTAGCTCTTGTCTATGAACCGTTCCTAACTCGCCAACTCTTAAAGGCAATTCTTTATAGCTTCTTGGGCGAGTTTTATAAACAAGAATCCCGCCAGGGCAGTTCATGGGCTTAACAGCAAAATCCCGGTCTTCGTATCTTGTGAGAAAAATATTTTCGCGATATTTTTCCCAGTGCCCAGAGATTTTCCAAAGCCTTGAATCCATTATCTGAGGAGTTGAAATTTCTTGATAGCCCGCTTTTTGATGCTCCTCGCGCCAGAATTTCAAAAGCTCCTGATAGATTATCCAACCATTTTTGTGCCAGAACACCATTCCTGGCGCGACTTCATTGAACGAGAACAAATCAAGCCTTTGTCCAATAATCCTATGATCATTTTCTTTGAGCTTGCTCGTATCGAGCTGGGCTTTAGAGATTTGATTCAAAAGCTGTTTATAATCATATTTCTCTTCTTTCAAAACTTTTCCTTGTGTTATTTCAACTTTACCCTCTGCTCCGAATTGTCTACTTAACTCGCTAAGCGGATGCCCCTTGCATTTTAGCTCAAACTCCTTGTACCATCCGAAAGGCGCCCTCGTGACAGTAAACTTTTCTTTTGCCAAGACTTTCTCGCCTTCTTGCAAAATTTGTAATGCACTTGAAGGCTTTGAAGGCATGTTTGTGAGATGGACATAAGGATAAAGAACTATGGTTTTGGTTTTGAGTTGAGAGGCGATATCTTTTATGTTCCTAACAAGCTCCTTTGCTACAGCAGTTTCATGCCCCTCATCGTTTTTCTCGACAGCACCCAAAATAACAAGACATTCCTTTACAGTTTTCTCTTTCTTCTCGACTTCTTCCCTTGCTTTTATTGCTTCCTTGACCGGCTTGAACTTTATATAGTCACAATGAAGCGTTAAAATTTTCATTCTGTTTGCCTGTCCTGTTCATTCACCTTTTATTTCAATAGTTAAAAAGAAATGAGATTTATAAAATTAATGCCTGACACCCTAGTTTTCAACAGGAAGGTTTCCCAATTCTAAAATATTTATGTAGGTTTTGCCATCCCCTCTTTCATAGCCACCATCTGCTGTTCTTTCCAGTTTTCTGATAACCATCCTAACATATAAATTATCCCAACCATTAACCCATTTTGAGAAAGTTCTGTCAATGCTCGCGCCTGGAGGAATGCTCGCCGAGCCTCTCACACCCTCTTCACCTTCTTCACATTCATCTTCTGTGTTGCCGTCACTAAATTTGATTTCAGAATATGGCAAGGTGAAATGACCCTCTGATACATTCCTAATAGTAGTAAAAACATATAATTTCCATCCCATATAATCCCCGCCAACGCGGCTGCTGATGAACTTCTCTCTTTGTAAATGGTAGTCACGAATCATAAATTCGAGGTCGCCAGCGTTCGCCCATTCGCCCACATTATAATAATTCGTTGCCGAGTACTTGTAATCCTCACGAGATTCTTCTTGTACTTGCTCTTGCCTTTGTTCTTGCTTATATGTTGGCTGTTCTTCTTTTTCTTTCTTCTGAATTTTCACTTGTATTTGTTCATCTTCAGTTATTTTTTGAGGTGTTGATGGTTGTGAATAATGTTCTGTAATATTCGATTTTCCTTCCTCTGCTTTTTTATGGGGAATGTAAAGAGTATAATAACACAAGGCAGCAGCTAAACTTAATGTCATTAAAGCCCCAACCAACCAATTCCTTGGGGCATGGCTTTTTTTGGGTAAATGTATTAATGACTGTGACAGTTGACTCCCACTTTCGGGGATTTCTGAGCTGCCCTTAGTTTTATCTAGAAGAGTCTTGGCTTCTTCGCTAGTAATTTTGCCTTCTTCAAGAAGTTTTAGAATCTTGAATTTTAAATCTTTCTCATTAGCCATTTAAACATAAAAATAAAGAAATTTATAAATATTTATATACAAAAATATACAAAAAACTTTAAATACAATAGTGTTATTAAAGAGGTATATAAAATGACAAAGATAACCAAGACTTTTTTGATTTTACCCTTGTTTTTCATATCGCTATTACTTATCAACTTGGCATCTGCCACGATTATCTTGTCAAATGTCAACCCCATATACAATCTTGGCGACATGATAAAGCTCGAAGCTAAAGTTTCAAGGGCAGAGGCATTTTCTGGCTTCTTCCGCATAGGACTCTTCTGCAATAACACAGAAACTTTAATGTACTTCTCGCCAATAGATCTTGTCAAGAACAAAGAAAAGGCTATCACAGTTAATTTTCCTGTGGCCAAAACAGGATCTTGTTATATATCCGCGACACTTGAAGATAATTATAACACAAAAATAGAGGAAACTAAAACTCCAACAGTTTCTCTTAGTAATAAAATTAATATCGTGCTAAATGTTAATCAAAATGAGTTCGAACCTAAAGATAAATTAGAGCTCAGTGGCACAGCAACTAAAGAAAATGTCCAGGCAGCAAGTGGAATAGCAACAATAACTCTCAGTCAAGGTAAAGATTATAGCTCAAGTGTCCCGAATGGAAAGATTTCTTTCTCGCTAGATTTGCCTGCAGACATAGCTCCGGGCCAGCATCAAATAACAGTAAGCATCAAAGACAATAACAACAATCAAGGCACTGCAGCTATAAATATAACAATACTTTCTGTCCCAACAACTTTAACAATAGAGACAAACAATGATAGTTTCATCCCTAATTCTTTGCTTATGATAACCCCCAAACTTCTTGATCAGGCAAACAACACTTTAGATGCCACGATAACAACGAAACTTTCAAGACAAGTTTCGCTCATAAAAAACGAGAAGCTTCTCGAAGAGTTGATAGCAAGTGGCAACAATACTGTTTATAGATTCACAGAATTCAGCCCGCCCGGTGATTATATAATCGAAGCTTCGACAAGCACATCAAAAGGTGAGTTTAATTCAAAGAAAATTTTGAAAGTTGAGTATTACGAAAAAATCAAAGTCGATTTACAAGGCGACACTTTGTACATTTCAAACATTGGGAACGTGCCTTTCAAACGCGCTATAGAAATTGAGTTTATGATAGAGAACCAAAGCACAAAAAAAGTTATTGACTTGGATTTAAAGATAAATGAGAACGCGACTTTCAAGCTCGAAGCGCCAAAAGGAACCTACACAATAAAAGTGAATACAGGTTCTGAGATTCTTGAATTCAAAAGCGTGCCATTGACAGGCTATGTTGTAGCAACAATCGAGTTGAACAAGTCACAAAAATTAGATTTTAGAGGGTTGGTAGGCTTGGTAGCACTGGCTGTTGTATTGATTGTTATCATGATTCTCTTAAGAACAAGAAGATCACACAAGGAAAAAAAGGGGATAATCAAGATGATGAAAAATAATGGCCAAGAATTTCCTATAGCTGCACACGCAACAACTGGAAATCTGATAGCATCCGCTAAGCTAGACCACTTTGCTTCGGGCGATGTGACACTGAAGAAGATATTCTTAAGGCACTCCTCAAAACTCGCAGCGGACAAGATTGTCTCGACAATAGTCTATGGGACAAAACAAGAAATAACAGCGTTGTTCGTTCATTTGGGCGTTGATTCCTTAAACGAAATTAAGAAAAAAGATTCCATGACCTACGCAAAAATTTTAGATGAATACTTCAAGGAAATCACACAGAAAATTAAAGAACATCAGGGAGTCGCGGATTTATATGATAACAACCTGATTGTCTTGTTCAATGTAATCAAGCAATACAGGCATGACATTGCCGCGCTGAAGACAGCAGAAGCAATTAAACAAATCACAGAGGAATTGAATAGAGCGTTGGCGCCAAAGGGCGTTAAGATTGGAGTGTGCGCAGGCATCAATACTGGCTTGGCAAACGTCACAAACATTCAAAATGGCACAGTAAAATATACTGCTATAGGCAATACAACTTCCTTGGCAAGGGCATTACAAGCAAAAGCGTGCGCAGGCGAGATATTGTTCACAGAAAAAGTTTATGACCGCGTTGCTAATGTAATCAAAGCAAGGAAGATGCAACCACATTACTTGAGCGAGCAACAAGCAATTAATATATACTCATTACAAGACGGTATGAAAGCAGAGCTACGAAACAAGAATCAGTGGTACATCAGGCGAGCTCTAGGAAAAGGTTAAAAGGTTAAAAAATCCCTATTAGTTTAACAATATCAATAATAAAAAGAGGAAAAAGAAAGAATTTGAAAGGAGGTAATGAAATGGAAAATAATATTTTTTGGGCATTTTTAGCAGTTACTTTTATTGTAGGATTAACTTTAGGAATTGCAATATATGGGTTGCCTGCAGGAATAACAGGCAGAGCCGCATTCTTTCCTTTTACTCCAGCAATAAATTGTAATGACACTGATGGGATTAACCTTGCTGTCAAGGGAGCATGCATAGATCCCTATGGGACAAAAACAGATGTCTGTTCCAGCCCGACTAATCTAGTAGAGTATTGGTGCATGAACGGGACAAACATAAGCTATTGTGTATCGCAAGTATATAATTGTGTTAGTTATGGTTATACAGGCTGTTATGATGGTGCTTGTGTTGGTAGCAACAAATCTCAAGCTGCGACGGGAAGCGTCAGTGGCGTGCCAGCGACGCCAGCGACAAGTGGTTTTGGCGGATCTGCAGAATCTATGCAAATATATAATTATGTAACTACACAAAGTTCTCAATTATTTCATTGTGGTTTAACAAATGATTTCAGTCTTGATAGTGAGCATAGCATCTTCCATTTATCAAAATGTGATAGAGCAATATTTAGTGACGGGAACAGAAGAAAAGAGGTGACTCTCCATGGGGTCTATTTTGATACTATGCATAGGAAATTTGTAGCCCATATACAATATAAGTATTTTTTAGATGATGTGCTATGTACAGAAGAAGATATTCTAAGCGGAACGGAAGACAGTGGATTTGCAGTGGATATCCTTGAAATCAGATCAAAACTAACAAATAGCGGAGAGTCCATCCAGATGGTCCTGGCAACAATTCCTGATAATGTTTTCGCTGATTCTTGCTTTAATACTGTAGGGACTTTAGGAAGTGGTGGGATGAACGGAAGATATGTCATTGTAGATGATGAAGTAACGTGTCAAAGTGGTGGTTGGCAATGTAAATGTGAAGAATCTTCTGCAAGATAATTTTTCTTTCTTTATTTTTTTATTTTTTCAATTCTCTTAGCAACAAGCATGCTTTGCACAAGTCATGAGAAGAAGCAAAGCCGCATTTCTTGCATTTTTTGAACTCAGTATCCTTAAATTTTTCTTTGATTAATGGCATTAGCTTGAGAAATGAATTGACTATCGCGTTTTTTATCTCTACATGTTTCTTGTCCATCTCATCAAGAAAATTCCTTATCTCTATCCTGAAAGTTTCGCCGCGCGAAGGGCAAGTTGCTATCTCTTTCTTTGGAATAGGCAAATTCTTGAGCTTGGCATAACACATTATTTCTTGTGTAGAGCAAAGGTAAAATGGTTTCACGCGTTGAACAAAAGCTTTAGTTTCTTGAGTGCCTGCCTTTGGCCCTAGCTTTGCTAAAAGCTCACTGTTGCCCTTGAAAATATTGAGCAAAATGTTCTCTGCCTCATCGTCAAGAGAGTGAGCTGTCGCAATGACATCAAACTTCAGCTCTTTAGCTTTCTTGTTGATCAACCATCTTTTCAATATTGAGCAAACCGCGCAATTGCTCAATTTCATCTTTTCAATTTTATTCTGAACTCTCTTGTCGCCAAGATTAAACCCAAACTCTTTTTTGAATGTAAAAATTTTGAGAGAAATCCCTAAATCTTTACAGAGTTTTTTACTGTCTCTTAACAAATTTTTCCTGTAATCTCCGATGCCTTCATCAACCATCAATGCCTCGAGCTTCTGGCCTCGTTCTTTGCAGAATTTCGTTAGGATATAAAGTAAAACAATGCTGTCCTTGCCGCCAGAGAAGGCCACAGCAATTTTGTTTTTCTTGTTAATGAGCTCATACTTGCGAATTGTATAAAGGACTTTTCTCTCGAAATATTTGATGAACTCGATGGCATCAAGCCATCTTCCACAGCTTAAGAAATGAACCCTCTTGCCATGCTTTCTCATTTTTTACTGCCCAATTACCTGACTTCCTTGATGCTTATAATGTTTACTGGGCATATGTCCGCGGCTTCCTTGTTACACTTGTATTCTTTTGCTTCGATTAAAGTTTTCCTTGGCTTGGCTTTGCCGTCGCTGCCTATTACCCAGTTCTCCCCACAGACAGATACGCATGCACCACAGCCAATACATTTCTCGTGCTCTTGAGTGATTTTATATTTTCTGTTCTTTTTGATTTCCATTTTATTAAATTTTATTGACTATATTTATTATTCCCATTTAATTCTGTTATTTCGACCACTTTAGCAAGATCAGTGACTTTGTCATCAGGCCTGAGCCTTATTATTCTAACGCCCTGAGTAGCTCTGCCCATTACTCTAATATCCTTACAAGGGACTCTTATGACCATTCCTTTAGATGTCGTAACAATCCCAGAATCCTTGTCGTTTACAGACACAGTTGTAACAACTTTGCCTGTTTTGTCTGAGATTTTCAAGTTGATTACGCCTTTGCATGCTCGGCCTGTAAGCCTGTAATCCTCAATTGCGCTTCTTTTGCCGTAGCCTTTTTCTGTGATTGTGAGAATCGTGCTTTTCGGGTCATCAAGAACCTCGAGAGAGACAACTTCATCACCTTTCTCGAGCTTTATTCCTGTCACTCCATAACTCGCACGGCCCATTGTTCGAACTTCATCAGAATTGAACCTTATTGCCTGGCCCTCTTTTGTTACAAGAATTACTTCCTGCTTCTCTTTTATTGGCTTGACATCAATGACAACATCCGAACCATCTAGAGGCAAATTAATAACACGAACCCCGGAAGCCCTTGGCTTGCTTAGGAGCGAGAGATTCATTTTTTTAACTTGCCCTTTCTTTGTGACAATCATCAAAAAGTCTTTGAACTCTTTAACAGCCATCACGCTCTGTATTGTTTCATCTTTCAAATTTAAAATGTTGATTAATGCCTTGCCTTTGCTATATTTCTCGACAGCCGGAATATAATACGCTTTAAGCCAGTACACTCGGCCTTTGTTTGTGAAAAATAATAAGTAATCATGAGTTGAGCAAGTTATTATTTGTTTCACGAAGTCGCCTGTTGCGAGGTCAGAACCAATGACACCCTTACCGCCGCGCTTCTGCTCCTTATAATCCTTGACGTCAATCCTTTTACAGTATCCTTTGTCTGTGATTGTTATAACAACATCTTTCTTGCTGATTATGTCTTTTTCCTGGATTTCAGCGATTCTTTGTAAAATTTGTGTTCTTCGGGCATCGCCATATTTCCTCTTTAGCTCTGAAACTTCTTTCTTGATGACATTCAAGATTTCCTTGCCGCTAGAGAGAATTTTCTCAAGCTCTTTAATCAATTCTCTCAATTTCTTTTCCTCATCTTTGAGCTTGTCTTGCTCCAAGTTAGTCAGGCTGCTGAGCTTCATGTCAAGGATTGCCTGCGCTTGCTTGCCAGTCAACGAGAACTTTTTTAAAAGTGACTCATAAGCTTCGGTTGTATTCTTGCTCCCCTTTATTAATTTGACAACAGCATCAATGTCCTTGAGCGCAATTAACAATCCTTGGACTATCTCCCTTCGCTCCTGGGCTTTCTTCAGTTCGAATTTTGTTCTTTTTGTAACAATAACCTCGCGATATTTGACATATTCCTCAATCAAGTTCTTCAGATTTAATTGCTTTGGATGCCCTTTCACGAGAGCAATCATGTTTACGTCAAAATTGTCCTGGAGCCTGGTGAATTTGTAAAGCCTGTTGAGCGTGAACTTGTAATCTGCACCTTTTCTTAATTCTATGACAATACGCACTTTTCCTTTGGCACTTTCATCGCGCAGATCCCACACGTCAGGGAGCTTCTTCTCCTGGATTAATTTCGCAATGTCTTTGACGAGCTCGGCCTTATTAAGCATGTAAGGGATTTCTGTGATAATAATGCTTGTTCTGCCTTTGTGTTCTTCTGTCGTGGTCTTTCCTCTTAAGATGATGCGGCCTTTGCCTGATTTATAAATCTCCAAGAAGTTCGCGTTTGCTTGGCCCCCTGTCGGGAAGTCAGGGCCGATTATTATTTCTGAAAGTTTTTCTATAGTTATATCTGGATTATTAATGTAAGCATTGATAGCGTCACAAACTTCGCCCAGGTTGTGCGGCGGCAAATTCGTAGCCATGCCAACTGCGATGCCTGTTGCGCCGTTGATTAGTAGATTTGGAAGTTTCCCGGGCAGAGTTTCTGGCTCTTCGAGTGAATTGTCAAAGTTTTGCAAGAACTTGACAGTTTCTTTGTCAATATCCTCGAGAAGCTCAGCTGATATTGCAGCTAGCTTTGCTTCCGTGTATCTCATTGCTGCTGGCGAGTCTCCATCCATTGAGCCGAAGTTCCCTTGCCCATGAACTAAAGGATAACGCAACGAAAAATCCTGGGCCATTCTCACGAGTGCGTCATAAATTGCCATGTCGCCATGAGGATGGAATTTGCCCATACAATTGTGAGAACGCATTCCATTTGCCAAAAATTCATGCTCTTTCTCAACCTGGATATCGTAAGTGATTTCTGGTTTTGCTCTCTCTACTTTTTTTACTTCAACAAAAAAGAAATCATTTTCTAGAATTGGTTTTAATTTTGCGGCCAACGGAGAACCGATTCTCTTAAGTTTTTCTAAAATATTTAGTTTCTTGATAGTGCTTTTGTATATTTTTATTTTGTTTTTCAAGCCTTTATAATATCTAATTTTTGTTCCATTTTCATATTTGATTCCTAATCTGAATTTTTTTCCATTGACATCTTTATACCAGCCTCCCCCAAGATGTTTTTCTGAAAATTCAGAAAATATTGCGCTACCAAAGTAGGGAAGGATATCAAATTGTGAAGGATTTACTTTTGTTTTTATTTTCAAGAGCCTTTCCTTTTTTTGCTCATTGGACAAGTTAAGGTTATCTTTTAGAGATTGTATACTGCTTCCACAGATTTCTAGAGAGTATGTTTCGAAATTAGGTTTTATTATTCTTCCCTTGTATGAATGATTTTTCTTTTTGTTTCTGTACTTCCTAGAAAATATTCCTAACGAGAACAGCAACGTTTGCAAGCTATCAATAAACTTTTCAGATATTGATGTGATGTTGATTACTTTTCTATTTTTATGCACAAAACCATCTCCATCTATAATACCTGAAAGAAATGCAAAAATAACAGATTTTGGCGATTTTGATATTGTTTCTGGAACTTTAATGTTGTATGCTTTTTTATCCATAATATCAAATAAAGACAAAAATCTTTTTGAATAATCTGTGCTGTTCAATCTAATTAAATAACTGTTGTTTTTAATACAAATATTTTCATTAGTGTCGAATTCTTTTTGGAATATTTTTTGTATTTTATTAATTACACTTTTACAATTATTCTGAATTGATAGCCTCAAATACTCTTTTTTTCTGTCTATCCATCCATCAGACAAAAACATTCCAAGAAGATAAGCAAGGTTTTCATTGATAACAATTCCATTCCTTTTAACATATTTATTTATCTTTGGATATGTTCCTTGGAGTACCAAATAAACTCCCTTTTTCAATTCAGAGGCCTTCTTCCATTCAAATTTGAGATCTTTTGTAAGAACCATATACATTTGCCCTTTAGTAGAAGTGTTAGAAGAGCCATTTTTTAGTGTGACTTCAACTAGCTCTTGCTTGGGCATAATGTATAATTTGGTTATTTTTCTTATCCCGTTCGAAGTGAATACCCTGTCTCCTTTTTTTAATTTTTGAATAGGAATAAGCCCTTTTGGTGTAGAGACTAGTGTATCTTTTACAAAACATTCACCTACGATTCTAGCACTTTTCTTTGTCTGCCCTTTCTGCAAGCCCATCAAATCCATTGAATACAAGATTCTACGTTGAACAGGCTTCAATCCATCTTCGACTGCAGGCAATGCTCTCGAGACTATGACACTCATGGCATAATCAATGTAAGCTTTTTTCATCTCGTCTGAGATTTCTGAATCAATCTGCCCTTTTTCCTTTTCCTCTCCCATTTCTTCCCCCTCTTCTGTCTCTTCCTTCTTTGTTTCTTTTTCTTTCTTCTCTTCTTTTTCGGCCATTTTCTATTTTTTTTATTATCTAAAATTTTAATTTTTCTTAATTTGTTCTTTGTTTTTATAAATAATCAGGTTGTTGCTTTCATACACCGCCAAGACTTTGAAATAACCCTCCCCGGGGATTTCATATTTTGGACATTCTTTACAAAATAACTCATCACAGTAGTAATAGATTTTTCTTTGGATTGGAAACCAGATTATTTTACACTTATCACACAATTGGAACAGTTCTCGCAATTTATCTAGTTTTAATTTTATTCCAAGATTATTTTCCGCAAGTTTTTCCAGTTGGCTTTTCCCCTTAGTTATCATTTTTAGTCTTTACTTTTCATTTTCAATTTTATTTTTTCTTTGGCTTTTCTAACTTTTCTAAATTTTTGAAATTTAACATTATTAACATGTAACATGAAACAAGCCTGCCTTTCTCGCTTCAGTTTCGTTAAAAATTTTTATAGCTTTCGGCGTGGGTTCTGCTATGAGTTTAGTTCCGTATTTTTCGCAAATTCTTTCAGCACCCTGTTCTAGATGGCATGCCTTGTATTGCCCCAATCCGACTATTAAAACTTGGGGTTTTGAAGCAAGTAAATCTTTAATTTCTTCTGTGCAAATAAGGTGATGGGTTCCATAATGCTTCTCCCCTATATCGCTTCTTTTTGCAACGACGCCGTTCCCATCAATAATGATGTCATAATTATAAGTTTTATTGTCTATAACAATTTTGCCGAACTCTGTCGAATTTACCTTTACCATCTTGATTAAAATTAAACGTCGAGTATTGCCTCCTTCGCATGTTCCTCAATGAAGGCGCGTCTAGGAGCAACATCATCGCCCATAAGCATCTGGAATGTGGTGTCGGCTTCTACAGCATCTTCTATAGTAACTCTTTTTATCTTTCGTGTGTTGGGGTTCATTGTTGTTTCCCATAGCTGTTGTGGATTCATCTCTCCTAGACCTTTGAACCTTGTTACGTTTGCATTGCCCAATTTGTCAAGAACCCTCTTCAATGCTCCGTCTGAATAAACATAATGATCTTTTTTCTTTCGGATTTTATACAAAGGTGGCACTGCAACCCATATGTGTCCGTTTTCAATGAGCGGACGCATAAACCTGAAGAAAAACGTCAAGAGCAAAGTTTTGATATGCTGGCCGTCGACATCTGCATCAGTCATTATTATTATTTTAGAATAACGCAGCTTTTCTATATTGAAATCTTCTCCTACGCCTGTGCCTATTACAGTTATCAAGTTTGAAATTTCCTCGTTTGAGAAAACTTTTGTCGGCGCGGCTTTTTCTACATTCAAAATTTTCCCCTTCAAGGGCAGCACAGCTTGGATTTCTTTGTTTCTCGCCTGTTTTGCGCTTCCTCCAGCGCTCTCTCCCTCAACGATGTAAAGCTCGGTTTCTTCTTTCTTCGAGCTAGAACAATCTGCGAGCTTTCCAGGCAAGCCACTGAAGCCAAAAGCACTTTTCCTTCTTACAAGCTCTTTGGCTTTCTTCGCAGCTTCTCTTGCTTTCGCGGCTTCGCTTGCCTTTGTAGCAATTTTCTTGGCGATTTGAGGATTCTCTTCAAACATCTCTGACAAGCAAGAAGTTACAACAGAGTCAACATAACCTTTTACTTCACTGTTGCCAAGCTTTGTTTTGGTTTGGCCTTCGAACTGGGGGTTTTTTATCTTGATGCTAACGATAGCTGTTAAGCCTTCTCTAACATCATCTCCTGTGAGAGAGCCAGACTTTATTATGCCTTGTTTCTGGGCATAATCATTGATGACTCTTGTCAAAGCAGTTTTGAAACCAATAATATGCGTTCCGCCTTCGATTGTGTTAATTGTGTTGACAAAGCCAAAAATATTTTCTTGATAACCGGTGTTGTATTGAATTGCGACTTCGACAATTGTATGATCTGCCTCTTTTCTGAAATAAATAGGCTTGTGAAGCGGTTCTTTAGTTCTGTTAAGCCACTTTACAAATTCTTGGAGGCCCCCATCATAGACAAATTCTTCGCGCTTTTCTTTTTCTCCCCTCTTATCTTCAAGGATTATCCTTAGACCTGCATTTAAAAACGCTAACTCGCGGAACCTTGTGGCTAAAAGCGCGAAATCAAGTTCAGTAGTTGAAAAAATTGACTCGTCTGGATAAAAAGTTACCTTAGTTCCTGTCAAGCTTTTATCGCATGAGCCTATAATTTTGACTTCATGCAATGGATTGCCTATTTTATAGCTTTGCATGTATATCTTGCCATCGCGCTTGACTTCAACTATCATTTTTTTTGACAGCGCTGCAACAACACTGATACCGACACCATGCAGCCCCCCAGAAATCGCATAAGCTTTGTTGTCAAACTTGCCTCCAGCGTGCAATTTTGTGACAATAATTTCCATGGCAGATTTCTTGTAAATAGGATGTATATCCACAGGGATTCCACGACCGTTATCTTCGACTGTGACGCTTCCGTCTTTGTTGAGCGTTACTCTTATGGCATTGCAAACTCCAGCCAGGCACTCGTCAACGGCATTATCAACTATCTCATACACGAGATGATGCAAACCTTCCTTACCTGTAGAGCCTATATACATCGCTGGCCTTTTCCTAACTCCCTCCAATCCTTCAAGAACCTTGATGCTTTCGGCTGTATATTTCTGTTTTTCTTCCTTGCTTTGTTGTATTTCTTTTCCTTCGCCAGACATTTTTTGGGGGTTTTTTGTTATGTTTTTTTCTTGAATTTATCGTCGAGAATAAAGGTTTTATCGTCGACAATTATAACAAAGTAAACTATATTTAAAAATCTTTTTGCCGAATTAAGCCTTATTTAATTGATAAAATAGAGAATTAGCAAAAAAGTTTTTTGCTTTTTACTTTTTGTGTTCTTTATGTCTCACAATTTTTTTTCTCTTTTTGAAATATATCATTAGACTTATAATCAATGCCGCAAGAATCACAAGATAATACCAACAAATCCCAACTTGCCAGAAATAAATCCCCCAACAGAACCCAAACAAACAGCAGTCGGGCCTGCAGGCATTTCTTACACACTTGTAGACCCTGCCCAAGAACACGGGGCCTAAAGCTAAGCCTTCGCGCTTGCATCCGCAATCCTTGCAACAATTCTCCTGGTTTTCAGCGAGCTCGCATCTCGCATCGCCACATCTAGCAGCGTAACAATCATTAGGGCAGGTTCTCCAGTCTTCGCCTTTGTCGGGCTCACAGATTCCGTTACCGCAGGCTGCGCAGTCAATAGGGCAATTTTCTGGCGTTTCATTCTTGTCTGCTTCACATATTAGGTTGCCACAGAATATCGCACAATCAGGGCATGAAGCATAAGTCTCACCAAGGTCACAAACATTATCATAATCGCAACCTCCACAGCAATCTGCGCAACAAGTTAGGGCAGTTTCATTACATTCTGCTTGGCAAATCTTATCCCCACAAATACAACCAGGACAATCTATAGGGCAATTCAATGTTGTCTCAGTGAAATTGAAGCACAATCCATGTATCACATCACAGATTCCGTTGCCGCATCTACAGTCCTGAGGACAAGTAATATTAGTTTCATTATGCTCGGGCTGGCATTTGCCGTCAGGACAGTGACAATCAAAAGGACAAATACTACAGTTCTCGCCATAATCTTTATCGCAAATTCCATTAGGCGGGTTGCATAAACAATCAACACAATTAGTAACATTCTCACACCTGCGTCTTGTGGAATCATTAGTCAAGTCAGGAATAGGTTCGCAAATGCTGTTGTTGTTACATACAGGCGCACAATCTTGGGGACAAGTCAAGCAAGTTTCATTGCCGGTACAATTACCATCCCCGCAATAGAAGGGCGAACTCAAGTTAACAGTTGGCGCCTGATCATTCCCTGACTTACTTAACTTAACACTTGTGTTTGCAGTATGATTTTCATCCTTAAAAATGTAGATATAAACTGTATCATTTTCTTGCCATTGCGGCTGGCAATTTCCTATATCTTGGGCATACCAATTAGCTTGCTTTGACAATCCCCCTATGCCAACAGTATCACTAAGAATACAATAAGAAATATTGTTTCTTGTAACATTGAGAGTAACTTGCGCGCCATTTGCATCTGTGCCATCGCTAGCATTGTTCACAAATCCGTTCACTCCATGCTGGGTGCCTGCAAGCGCATAATTGATAGAGGAAATAAAGGAAACAGGTAGAACAAACATCAAAGCCAATAACAACACAAGATACTCTCGTCTCATTTTCCTCTTTTTTTATTATTCTTTTTTCCTCTTTTTTCTGTTATACAGTTATACAATATAAATATGCTTAAGTTAGGCCTTCCTTATTTTTAAATGTTTTGAATATATTTTGTAATGAAATATTTATAGGAATTTTTAAGGTCCAAGTTATATATTATTTACCTATAAATGAATAGATTAATATATTTATTAATACATACATCAAGATATAGATAAATTTATAAATAGATATTTATTTAAAAGATATAGATAAATCTATAAATAGATATTTATTTAATTATTATTTTAAATATTTATTTAATTAACAAGTAGAAAGGTAAAAGAAAAAGAGGTAGGAAATGGTAAATGGCAAGGTTCATGAGGATGTATTAGCAAAGGAAATTCTTAAGGTCATTAATAAGAGCTCAGAGCCTCTCGAGACTAAAGAAATCGAGCAAGCTCTTGCAAAAATTAAAGGAATCACAAGAACCAGGCTTTTCTATAGACTAACCTTATTGAGAGGCGAAGGCCTTATCCTTGGCAAGTTTGTAGGGCCGGGCAAAGGCGTTTGGATTTGGTGGAAGAAATTTCAAGAGGGGAGGAAATAAAAAAATGAATTTATTAAATAAATTACTCAAAGATAAGGAAAGCATGACTAAAACTATAGCATTTGTCTTGCTCGCCGCGCTCATAATTTTTATCGTAATCTCATCAACAGTCTTAATCGCACAAAACGAAACTAATGAAACCCATCAAACTGAATCAATAATAAATGAAACAAACGAGAGTAATCAAACCGAGCCTCCGCAGAATCAAACTAATATTACAAATGAAACAAATAAAACTAATGAAACCAATTTAACAAATTTCACTTTAATTATTGAAGACTATGATGGCGATCAAGTCTACTCACAAATCTTACTTTACAACGAATCAGAGAAAAAATGGAAAAAATTAGACAGGACAACAGAAATAAAAGAAAGTAAGCACAATTTCAGAATAAAATTAACACAGAAAATCAAAGAAATTGAAATCAATTCTCTTGAAGTTAGTGAAAACAAGGAATACAAGTTAAGAGTAGACGAAGACTTGCCTCGAGATAAAGTTCCTAACGGTGCTGTTCAAGTTTATGCAATCGACCCGTCGCAATTAAACTTTACAGAAGCGATTGTAACGGTTTCAGAGGCCAAAGGCAATCAGCTTTGGAAATGCAAAACCTGGGATTTTGAGGCTAGAGAATGCAAGCCTGTTTGTGGCTTTGATGCAGAAAAACAAATAGAGGTTTGTCAAAGTGGATGGCAAAAACTTATGGACATTGTGCCTGGCCAAGAGTATAGTTTTACCTTAACTTCAGAAGACCCCAGCTATGCTGAGTATAATGCTACTTTAGGCGCGCCACAATGCAAGAACTTTGAATCGCCCTGCATTGCAAATTCCTCTTTGCTGCAATGTAATGATAATCAAGCATATCCCGGGCCAGAACCAAATCAGCCGAATACAATTGATACTTGCACAGATAGCACAACTTCAGGAACTTGTCATTCTGATGAGTCAGTTGAAAACATTACAATTACTGATTTAAACAGCAGCTATTTCAGGCCGGGCGATACTGTAAATGTGACTGTTTGGTGGTACTGCTATGACACTACAGACAGAATCGCGCTTTACTATACAAACAGCACATCGTCAATAAATTGGGTGAACAAGCTTGCTGGAACAATACGTTGCCTTACAGCAGGCTATTTCACAAGGAATATTACTTTTACTTTAGACAATGTGCCAGGCGAGCATGCTGTGAGAGCAATCATATTAAGAACAATCATAACATCTGCTTGCCCAACTGGCAGTTACAGAGATCAGGATGATGTTGCTTTTAGAGTTGCGAGTAAGCCAGTTACAACACTAAATTCACCGCTTGATAATTATTACAATGATTCTGCGCCTTTTGTTAATGTAACATTTAATTGTTCTGCAACAGCCGATGTGCCTCTAAAGAACATCTCACTTTACATAACAAATTCAAGCAATCAATCTTTCAGCCTAAACCGAACAACAAATATAAGCGGTACATCAAACAGTACGGCTTGGACATTAACACTTGGAGTTGGCAATTACACTTGGAATTGTTTAACTTATGATAATGCTTCTCAATTTGATTGGGGCGATGCAAATAGAAGCTTGAAGATAAACTGGACAGATAACTATCCAACCGTAACTTTAGCTTCGCCTCCTAATGGCAATATCACAATAAGCAAAAATGTTAACTTCACTTGCAATGCAACAGATGATATTCAATTAAGTAATATAACATTCTATTGGAATTACTCGGGAAGCTGGCAGGCAAATGGGACTGTTGCTGTTTCGGGAACGAGCAATCAAACAACTTTTGTTAGGACAAACTTGAGCAATGGTGTAATACTGTGGAACTGTCAAGCTTGTGACAATGCAAGCCAGTGCAGATTTGCTTCGACAAACTGGACTGTTACTATAAATTATACAAATACTGCGCCACAGTATAGCAATGTTGGAAGCAACACAACAACTCCTTACACAAACGAGCCAGTGTTGCATTATGCCTATTGGCAAGATAACGATGCACTAAGCGGCTATGTATTTTCAAGTAATTATTCAGGAACTTGGCAAAATGATTCTTGGCAACCTTTGACTGGAGCAGCAAATTGGAGCAATGTTACCAAAAATGCTCCTTCGGCAAGTGGAACTTATGGGTGGAGAATTTATGCAAATGATAGCGAAAACGCATGGAATGTTACAGATACACAAATAATAAATGTTCAGAATAGGGCGCCTCAAATAGCTCTAAACTTGCCTTTAAACAACACACAATTCAATGATACTCAAAACATTAACTTCAACTTTACAGCAACTGATGACCAGAACACAACATTAAGCTGTTCAATTTATCTTGATTCTGTTCTTAACCAGACAAATTCTTCGACTCAAAATAATACTTTAACAAACTTCCTTATCAGTGGAATAAGTTATGGCAGCCATAACTGGTTTATAAATTGCAGTGATGGTGAGCTGAGCAATGTTAGTGAAGTGAGATGGTTTAGCATTGCTGATACACTTGCGCCAAACATTCAATTTGTGCCGCCAACAGAAAGCTCTGGAATAACAATAAACAGAAACTATATTCAAATAAATGTAACTGCCTCTGATGGCGGCTCTGGGCTAAAGAACATAACAATTTATCTCTACAACTCAACTGGTGCTTTGATTAATTCAACAAGCTCAACAAGTTCTCCTTTATTTGCTAACTTTACCAATTTGGCAGAAGGAACTTATTACTTCAATGCAACTGCTTATGACTATTCAAATAATAGCAATTCAACTGAAACAAGGAATGTGACAATTTATTTGAACAAAGCGCCTCAAATAGCTCTAAACTTGCCTTTAAACAACACACAATTCAATGATACTCAAAACATTAATTTTAATTTCACTGCAACAGACGATTACAACACAACATTGAGCTGCAGCATTTATCTTGATTCTGTGCTGAATCAGACAAATTCATTGACTCAAAACAATACACTAACAAACTTCTTGATTACAGGAATTAGTTATGGAAACCATAACTGGAGCATTAACTGCTCAGATGGTGAGCTGAGCAATGTTAGTGAAGTGAGATGGTTTAGCATTGCTGATACACTTGCGCCAAACATTCAATTTGTGCCGCCAACAGAAAGCTCTGGAATAACAATAAACAGAAACTATATTCAAATAAATGTAACTGCCTCTGATGGCGGCTCTGGGCTAAAGAACATAACAATTTATCTCTACAACTCAACTGGTGCTTTGATTAATTCAACAAGCTCAACAAGTTCTCCTTTATTTGCTAACTTTACCAATTTGGCAGAAGGAACTTATTACTTCAATGCAACTGCTTATGACTATTCAAATAATAGCAATTCAACTGAAACAAGAAATGTATCAATATCAGGCTCCATACCCATAGACTCTTGCCAAACTCTTAATACGTCAGGAGTTTATACTTTAAACCAGAGCGTCTCATCTAATGGAACTTGCTTCAACATCTCTGCAAATGATATTATTCTTGATTGTAGTGGCTATACAATTAACTACAGTATCTCAGCCATAGGCTATGGCATTAACAATTCAGACGGTTTTGATAATATAACAATAAAGAATTGCAATATTGTGCAAGGTTCGAGCATTTCATATGCTTATGCAATTTACGGAAGCGGGATGGCAAACAGCACGATACAAAACAACACGATCACAACATCAGGCCATTATGGTTATAGCATCTATCTAGACTCATCCAGCACAAACACTCTTTCAAACAACACCATCACAACATCAGGCAGTTATGGTTATGGCATCTATCTCTACTCATCCAGCAATTCAAACACTCTCTCAAACAACACAATAACAACATCAGGCCATTATGGTTATGGCATCTATCTATACTCATCCAGCAATTCAAACACTCTAACAAACAACACGATCACAGCATCAGGCGGTTATAGTTATGGCATTTATCTCGCATCATCTAGTTACTCAAACATAACAGGAAACAAGATGAATACAGCAAATGCTTATGCAATTTATGTAGAGCCGACAACAACGGTTTCTCATTACAATCACACCATAGACACCACAAATACAGAGCAGGGACAGCCTATTTACTACTACTTTGCAAACTCTTCAATAACAATAGAAAACCTGTATAATATCGGGCAGTTATATGTAACTAATTCTGCAAACATCACAATAAGAAATATAACTATAATCAACAAGGATGGGATTATTTTAGTAATGACAACAAATTCATCTGTATCTAATTCTAACATAACAACATCAGGCAGTTCTAGTTATGGTATACGGGTTGATTCATCCAGCACAAACAATCTTTCAAATAACACCATCACAACATCAGGCAGTTCTGGTCTTGGCATCTATCTCTACTCATCCAGCACAAACACTCTAACAAACAACACCATCACA
>JBNAVB010000002.1:0-60573 GCA_049699715.1 Candidatus Pacearchaeota archaeon
GACATTTTTTTATTTGTTAATACCTCGGGCTTTAGCCCGAGTGTTATTTATTTTTGACTAAATCTTTTTTAAAAAATTTATTTACCTCCTCCTTCCCGTCCTTCTTGGCCTTAGTAATCCAACCTTTTTGCCAGCAGGCGCCCATCTTTTTGCGATTTTGCTTTTGATTCTTTTTCCTCTGCCGCTTCCGAAAGGATGATCTATAGCATTTACTTTTACAGCACTAGTTCTCGGATAAACTCTCCCACCAATGGCTTTAACCATAAATAATCTCTTGCTAGCTTTTACGAGAGGTTTTTCAAGTCTTCCTGAAGCTGCAACAATTCCAATGCTCGCGCGAGCATTAGGATTGAATATCTTCTCTTGTTTTGATGGCAACAATACCGAAATTCCTTGTGGTTCTTTTTTTGTAATTCTTCCAACAATTCCACTTGTTCTAACCAATTTTCCGCCCATGCCTGGAACAGTTTCGATATTGTAGACTAAAGTTCCAATAGGCAACATCCCTAGAGGAATAATATTCCCCGTTTCTATAGGGACATCTTTTCCAACCATAATCTTTTGACCTTCGTACATTCCTTCTGCAGCGATATTGTAGAAAATTTCATGATTCAATTTTATTTTTACGATAGGCGCGTCATAACAAGGAACATGCATAAGTTTCAAAATTTCTCCAACCCCCTCTGTTTTAGGATATTTCACACTAATCCTATAGGCCTGTTTTCTTGTCCTGTAAGCTAAACTTCCATGCCCTCTCGCTTGCTGTATGATTGTTTTTCCCATTTTCAAACCTAGTTACATCATCCCTAGTTTAGTTGCAATATCAATTGCAGGTGAATCTTGTTTCAGCTTTATGATTGCAATTTTTTTGTTGTTTCTTATCTGTACATTTATTTTGGAGATCTTTGCCTTGAACATCTCTTTCATCGCCATAGCAATTTGCGCTTTCGTGGCTCTCATATCAACCATAAAACTTATTTTGTTCTCGAGCTCTATTTGTCTTATTGCTTTCTCTGTGGTGATTGGATTTAGCAAGATTTTCATTTTATTTTCCTCCTACTTTTGTTTCTGTTTCTATTTTCCTGCCCAACTCTTCTATGGCTTTATCAGTCCACACTATAACTCGGCCAGGCGTGCCGCCGGGCGCAAGTTGTAGGATGTTAAGGGTATTTATTTTTGAGATTTCAACATTGTAGTTCTCTATTTTCCTGGCATTCTCATCCCTACCTATCACAAGCAAGGTTCTTGACACATTTTTATACTTGCGGTCTCGTCTCTTGCCCTTACCTGCTCTTATTTTCAATTTTTTTTTCAAATTAGTCTTAGTCAATTTTTCGATAAGGCTTGCTATTTCTTTCGGAGGGCTCTTCAAAACCTGAGAATCTATTACAATTGGCACTTTTTCTATCTTAAATTTTGGATATTTCTTTTTTAGGACTTCCATGGAAGCTGAGGCCGCTATAGCGCTTTCTATCGCTTTTCTGTTCTCTTTCTTGTTAATTTTTATTGTTGCTCGGAAAGGTTTCGGGGGATGGGCCTCTCTTCCGCCGACTGTCCCTGGCACGAATGCGCCAACCCAATAAAATTGTTCGCCTCTTCTACTCAAGGTTTTTCTTGGAACCCTTGACATGCCCTTACCATACAAAGTTTTCCATTTCCTCCTCGCATGGCTTTGTTTTCCGCTTGCTGAGACCGTTTTGCCAGCTAGAATGTATGCTCCATACAACTGCTGCTGTCTTTTTTGCACTGCCAAGAATACTTTACGTATCAAATCCTCTCTTATAGTTGCATTGAAACATTTAGGTAACAATATTTCTTTAACTTCTTTGCCTTCCATATTAATAATGTGAGTTTTCATTTCCTGTTCTTTTTTTTACGTTGATTTTTATTTAAGTATATTTATTATCTCGAAATTTTCTTTTGCTGTCCTTTTTGTTTCTCGCAACGGCATTGTGACTAGTAACTGTCTTTTTGGTGGTCCTTGGACAGAGCCTTTCAATGCAGCATAAGTACTTTTTATCTTACCATAATACAAAAATTCCAGAGGCACCTTACTTGCATTGCCAATGTCCAACAACATTGAGTTATATTTGGTCCGTGTAAAAAAACCATGCTGTCCAGCCATCGCTACGCGAAAAGTGACTCTTGCGGGATGCCATGGTCCCAGGGTTCCTGGGCGTCTTCTACCCTTCTCAGCTTTGTGGCTCCTCAACCCTATACCCAATCTTTTTATTGGGCCGGTAAATCCATGCCCCTTTGTCACCCCATGGATATCCAGGAGCTGTCCTTTCGTAAAAATCTCAACAGCCTCAATGTTTTTGTTTAAATGTTCTTTGATCCAATTGAATTTATCCCTGATGCTACCGCCTAATCCAATCTCAACAATATCCGGAGTTTTCTTGATGCCTGTTTGTTTGACAGCATTGTAAACTATGACTCTTATATCATTGAACTCATCCAAGTTGGATTCAAATTCCGCCAATATTTCAGAAGCTTTTCTCCCTCCTTTTGGCAGCTTAAATTTATGTTTTAATTCCTTGTCTGGACTGTCAGCAAGGACCTCTTTGAAAACTTTATTATCTTTGTAGAATCTGACAGAAAAAATCCTCATGGAAGGGCATTCAAGAACTGTTAACGGAACAATAATTTGTTTATTTTTTGTCATAGAATCAGGAGTCAAGTCACGAGAAAGAGCTCTAGCCATTCCTACCTTATAGCAAATAAATCCTAACAAACCCTTTTTATCCTTATATTTTTCTCCGAGAACTCGCCAGTTCGCACTAGGTAGAAGCCTAGCCGCTCGCTTCCGCGGCCAATATTGTAACGATCCTGCTCGTGGTTTGTATATCTTTGGCATTTCTTACATTAGCATTTCTTATATTAGGAATATTTACAGTTTTATCTGACATTTTCTACCCTTTATGAACCCTGAACCTATAATCCTTATCTAAGGGTAATTTATAAAGCTTACTGTAAGCTTTATCCAGATTTTGTATATTTAAGCGACGAATTCCTTTTCCTTGACTATCTCTTTGCTATCAACGATAATCTTTCTCACGATGGTTCCTTTCCTCTTAGCCAATATCCTTATTTTCTCGAAATCTTTCTCGCCTTGCGGCATGATTATATCTTTAATTATGTAAGTGTGCTCGATTCTTGCTTTTTTGAATTCCTGTGGCAAGTCGAATAAAAACTCTTTATGAACCTGCGACGAGAATTTCTTATCCAACTCGAGCACGCAAAATTTGTCATTTACTTTCCCTTCTCCGCTTTTGCTTGGCTTTGGCAGCGTCTTTTTAATCTTTAAAGAGACTCCAGGCATATTACAATCAAGAAGAGTTGCATAAGATTTTGCTGCCAATTCTTTTAATTCTATATTGCTCATCTCTTTCTGTATTTCACATGCCAAAATTCCTGCTTTTTTCCTGAACTCAAAACCTTCCATTTTATCTTTGCTCAAAACAATCCCGCTCACCGAAAATCTTGGGGCTAAAGTCGCTATAAACTCTACAAAGTCATTGGCCAACTCGAAAGTTGAGCTTATCTTAATTTTGTCCGTTTGTCTTGTAACATTCATTATTGCTCTCAAGCCATAAGTCCCCTTACCAAATCTTACAAACTGTTTATGTACAGTTTCATCAATTTTATTTTCAAACAATTTTTTTATGAACATTTTTCCCTTGTTTTTCCTTTATTTTTCACTTGAATGGGCCTGCCTGGGATCGAACCAGGGATCTTCTCCGTGTAAGGGAGACGTCTTAACCACTGGACCACAGGCCCTATTGCTTTTGCAGCTTTGTGTTAAAAAGAGCCAAAGCTTTAAAAAGGTTTTCGCCCTTTTTTTATCCATGGCAAAATACAAGACAGAGAAGCCAAAATCCGAAGAAAAAACCAAAACTAAAGGACAAGAAACTGAAGAAAAATATCAGTTAAAATCTCCTGAACAGCTTGAGAAAGAGATTCCCGAAGAAGTCAAGAAAGAGATAGAAAGAATTAGAGAACAACTCAAGGAGTTCAAGAAAAATATAACAAAGAAGTTCCCTTCTATCGCAGCCATAGGCATCTTGCCACCGCCAGCCTCTCCATTAATCGAAGAGGAAGAAGAAGTCCCACGGCAGAAAGATGAGAAAATTATACATCTCATAGTCATTGTGCCAGAAGAAAAATCTAAAGACATAGACAAAATCAAGCTCGAGAGCATTAAGCTAGTTCAAGCGCTCAAGCCGAAGATTTGGCTGCATGTCAAAAGCATGAAGCAATTATGGGAGCTATGTTTCGATGGCAAGTATACCCTTATTGAGGCAATTGCGATGGCATTCCCGCTTCATGACAAAGGAATTCTTGGCGCGCTGCGTGCGGCATCAATACACAAAACCCTTGTATTAAAAAAATTCGAGAGATATGTCGTGAGCTATGTTCTTGCTGGTTCGCTCGTGAGAGAAGAGGCAAGCAAAACAAGCGATGTTGATGTGTTCATAGTTATTGATGATACTGACGTCAAGAGGATGAGCAGATATGAGCTCAGAGAAAAACTCAGAGCAATAATCTATAGCTACACCATCGAAGCTTCTGAGCTCGCCGGAGTAAAAAACAAGCTCAATGTTCAGGTGTATATCCTGACAGAATTCTGGGAAGCTGTCAAAGATGCCCACCCAGTAATTTTTACTTTTATCAGAGATGGCGTTCCTCTATATGACAGGGGTGCTTTCATGCCATGGAAACTTCTTCTGAAAATGGGTAAAATCAAGCCGAGTCCTGAAGCGATTGACATGTTCATGAGCCTCGGTGAGAGAGTTTCGGAAAACGTGAAGAGGAAGATGAATGATATTGTCACAGAAGATATTTATTGGGGTGTTATAACTCCTAGTCAAGCCCTCATAATGCTTTATGGCTTGCCCCCTCCAACACCAAAAGAAATCCAACAAGGAATCTTTAGGAAAATTTTCGTAGAAAAAGAAAAGCTTCTCGAACCTAAATATGCGGATATCTTAGAAAGAATAGTAAATATTTACAAAAAGTATGAGCATGAAGAGATAAAGACTATCTCTGGTAAAGAGATAGACTCTCTTCTAGAAGCTTCTTCTGAATACATCTCAAGGCTTAAGGAATTGATGAAACAGATAGAGGAAAAAAAAGCAGAAGAAGAGGTACTGCAGCACTACGACACAGTCATAGACCTAATAAAGAAAATTATAGGTGAAGGTTCTGAAACCACCCTCCTTATAAAATTTGAGAAAGAGCTGGTTGCAAAAGCAAGAATTTCTTCAAGAAATCTTGCATTGTTCAAGGAGATAATCGAAGCGAAGAAAAAATACAAGAAAAACAAGCTAACAAAACATGATATCGTATCTGTGACAAGGGCTGCTCATGAGCTGATTTCTGCTTTACTCGAATATTCACAACGCCGTGAGATCCTTGAGCTTAAAAAATCAAGGATAGAGCTTATCTACAAGGAAGGTAAAGAATCAAAGCGCGCCGAGCTGTTCGTGTTTGAGGGTACAGCATTTATCGTGCCTGATATGGCAAAGGATGAAATCAAGAAATTCAGTGAAGGTAAGATAACTGAAGCAAGCAAAGACGAGCTCAAAGAATGGCTCGCAAAAGGCGAAGGGGAGAAAAAGATAAGCAAAGAGCTTATGACTTATCTAAAACACACATTTGGCGAGTTCGAGTTAATTTTTTAAAGGCTCTTTTGTATAAATTCACGTTCAGAAACTCAAAACATTAAAATGAAAGCCCAAGTTATATTGTTCAGAAGAGGAAGGCACAGAATCAAGCCAAGGCACTTTCTTTTACAAGTATCGGGAATAGAGAATAAGGCAAGAGCACAAGCACTCTTAAATAAAACAGTTTTATGGAAAAGTCCTGCAGGAAAAGAGATTAAAGGAACGATTACGGCTTCTCATGGTAATAAAGGTTTAGTTCGAGCAGTGTTTGAAAAAGGTTTGCCAGGACAAGCAATAAACACAGAAGTCGAAATTAAATAAATTAAACAATTCAAGAAAAGTTAAGATGGAAATCAAATTATTGGTAGAAGGTGGAGAGATGAAGCCAGGCCCTGCATTAAGTCAAAAAATTGGGCCATTAGGATTAAATCTCGGGAAGATAATAAGTGATGTTAACAGAGCCACTGCGGATTTCAAAGGAATTAAAGTTCCTATAACTTTGAATATCAACACAAAAACCAAAGAGGTTTCTGTGAAAGTTTCAACGCCTCCAACTTCCGAGTTGTTAAAAAAAGAATTTGCAATACAGAAGGGCTCGCCTCAGCCAAACAACATCAAAGTGGCCAATGCAGCCATGGAACATATAATCAAGATAGCAAAAATAAAGCAGCCCGATATGTTAGTCGATAGCTTTAAGGCTGCTGTCAAGTCAGTTGTTGGCTCATGCAATAGCATAGGAATTCTTGTCGAGAGCAAAGAGCCTAAAATAGTGATGGAAGAAATTGATAAGGGTATTTATAATTCAATCATAGACAAAGGCAATGAGATACCCTCAAAAGAAAAGCTCGAAAAATTGGCGAAGGATTTTGAGATTGTGAAGAAAAAACAGGAAGCTTTCATTAAAGAATTAGAGAAGAAAGCAGAAGAGAAGGCAGCCGCAACTGCCCGCGCGGCAGCAGGGGCAGTCACAGCAGAAGGCGCAGCTCCATCCATAGGAACAACAACTCCTGCAAAAGCAGAGGAAAAGAAAAAATAATCCCGATAAAACATTTAAATATCAAAAACTATTGCCCTTAGCAGGAACAGCAAGGGGCTGTAGTATAGCTTGGTTTAGTATCCGAGTCTTGGGCACTCGTGGCCCCGGTTCAAATCCGGGCAGCCCCATTATCACATAATTCAACCAAAGAATCAAAATAAACAATAAAGATGACAAGAACGAGAAAAGTAGGAGTTGCAGGCAAGTTCGGAGCGCGCTATGGCTCTACAATCAGAGAAAAATATAATGCAATAGCCTCAAAACAAGTGAGAAAACAGCAATGTCCTTACTGCAAAAAATTTAGCGCCAAAAGAACTTCAAAGGGAGTATGGCATTGCAAAGCTTGCCAGAAGAATTTCGCAGCTCACGCTTATTATCTCAATAAATAAAAATGGTAAATTACAAATGCTTTTTTTGTGGGAAGCAGATATCAGTCAAGCAGCTGAAATCCAGATTCCTGTGCCCTTATTGTGGCTCGAAGATTTTTTTCAAGCCACGAACATTGGTCAAGAAAGTAAAAGCGGTATAACTTTGTATGGCTTTTGCTTCACATAAACTGCTTTAAATGTCAAAATTTTAAAAATGGTTAGAAAAGTAAAAGAAGAAAAAAAGAAAGAAATACAGGAATCAGCAGAAGGCACAAGTTTGGCGCAGTTGCAGATTTCTGAACAGGCCCTGCAGAACTTACTTTTGCAGAAACAAGTGTTTCAATTTGAATTCGTAGAAACAAATAATGCTTTGGAGGAACTTAAAAAGACAAACCAAGAGGAAGTTTTCAAAATTGTAGGATCATTGATGATAAAAGCCAATAAGTCAGATCTTGAAAAAGAGCTGGAAAGGAAGAAAGATATAATCAATTTGAGACTCAAGGCCATAGAGAAACAAGAAACTGAACTTAAGAATAAACTTCTCAGGCATCGAGATGCCCTTCTAAAGCAGATTAAGGAGTAACCGAGGGCATTATTAACGATAGATTAAGCATAATCGACTGCTTTTTAATATATATAAAATACCAACAAAAAATTTATAAACTGAAAGCAGTTCATTAAAATCATAAAAGGGTCAATTTAAAATGGGATTATTCAAAAAAGTGTTTGGTGGCGGCGGACAGCCAGCAGAAACTCCGGATTACATCGAAGTTGATGTAGGTAAAGAAGAGGCCAAAAAGATGAAAATCGTTGTGAGGCCCTTTGTTCTTAAGACTTTCGACGATGTGAATAAGATCTTAGAAATCTTGAGAGAAGGCTACACAATTGCATTGATTGACATCAAACCATTAAAACAAAAAGACATCAGTGAGCTTAAACGCGCAGTGTCAAAGCTTAAGAAAACAGTCGATGCTTTAGAAGGCAACATTGCAGGTTTCGGCGAAAACACGATTGTAGCGACTCCTTCCTTTGTTGAAGTATACAAAGGTGAGTCAACACAACAACCTACAACATTGCAGATGTAATCAAAACAAGTCGCTAAACAAATGAAATACATATGTGTTACCGCAACTTCCTCTATTTCTTTTTCCTTTAATAAAATCAAGTTAGTACAGCTTCCGAAGTCTATTGGGTTAATAGCCCCTGTCCAGTTCATCAACACTTTGCCAAAATTAAAGCAATTCTTAGAATCTCATGGCAAAAATGTGATGATAGGTGGCAATGGCCAAGTTCTAGGTTGTAACACAACAAATGCAACGAGCCTTCAAGACAAGGTTCAAGCTTTTCTTTACATTGGCTCTGGCAAATTTCATCCTCTCGCTATTGCCATTTCATTAAAAAAGCCCAAGCCAATTTTTGTTTACAATCCAAATACAGACGAGTTCTCACGTTTAAATGAAAAAGAAATCCGTTCAGTGTTGGCAAAAAAAAGGACAGCAAAAATCAAGTTTCTTTCAGCAAAAACTATTGGTATTTTGGTTTCAACAAAACCTGGCCAAAATAAACTAAAAGAAGCAGAAGAGATCAAGAGAAAACTTCAAAAACAAGGCAAGAAATGCTATATTTTTCTTTTTGACAATTTTGATATAAACCAAATAGAAAACTTTCCTAAAACTGAATGTTGGATAAATAGCGCATGTCCTGGCCTAAGCATGGAACATCCATTTATATGGATTGATGATATAAAATGATCGATGGTGTGGATAAACGCCGCGGCAGGGAATTGAACCCCGATGCCCTTGCGGGCGAGGCTTTATGGTTTCTTATTAGATTTTGATTGAATCTTCTAAAAGATTTACTTCCAGGCCTCTGCGATACCATTACGCGACCGCGGCACAAAAACCACAAGAATTACAATCAATCGGGATTTAAAACATTTGCTAAGAACTCATCAAGTATTTTTATAGTCTCTTCTTTCACTTTCTCTTTAGACTGTAAAGCATCTATGATTTTAACCCTATAACCGAACTTTCTGGCAATCCACTCATAGCCTTCGTAAACCTTCTGATGTTTTTCTATGCTTTCTCTGTCGATTCTGTTCATCTTTCCATTGCTCGCATTTCTCTGCATTGCAATTTCAGGAAGGATTCTATACAATAAAGTTAAGTTTGGTTTTATTCCCTGTAAAATTCTCTTATTGTCATTAAAAATAACCTCCAAAGGGATTCCATTTTTAAATCCTTGGTAAACAATTGTGGAGTCATAAAATCTATCTACAATGACCACTTTTCCTTGCTTCAGATCTGGCTTTATTTTATTTTCAAAAAGATCTGCCCTTGCCGAAACATATAAATGATATTCAGCCCATTTGCTTATATTCAATCCAGAATCTAATAGCAGCCATCTCACTTTCTCAGCAAATTCTGTAGAGCCAGGATCTCTATAGCAAGTGAGCATATCCCTATATTTTGGCCTGAGGGTTTCAAGAGCACCATCTATAGCAGTTGTTTTGCCTGCTCCATCGAGTCCTTCTAGAGTAATAATGTAACCCTTATATTTTAACATTTGAAAGCTAGCACCAAATAATATTTAAACAAATTTGTTATGTAAAATATAGTTTAAGAGGCAAGAAAAAATGCAGGTTATAGCAGACTTACACATACATTCAAGATTCTCTCGAGCCACTAGCAATGATTTAAACATAGCTAATCTTGAGAAATGGGCAAATATCAAGGGACTTGGCTTGTTAGGCACAGGTGATTTTTGCCATCCAGAATGGCTGAAAGAACTCAAGGCCGAGCTAAGTGAAGAGGGTTCAGGAATCCTAAGAACAAAAAATGGATTTCCTTTCATATTAACTAATGAAGTTTCTTTGATGTACACGCAAGAGGGCAAGGGAAGAAGAATTCATCTTGTAATACTCGCTCCAAACTTCAACATCGTTGACAAAATTACCAATTATCTGAAAACTAAAGGCCGAGTAGATTATGACGGCAGGCCTATTTTCAATATTCCTTGCGATGAATTTGCAAAAACAATGTTTGAAATCTCTAGCGACATTGAAATTATTCCGGCTCATGCTTGGACGCCATGGTTTGGAATCTTCGGCTCAATGACAGGGTTTAACTCAATAGAAGAGGCATTCAAAGAGCAATCGAAGCATATTCATGCATTTGAAACAGGCATGTCTTCAGATCCTGAAATGAACTGGCGCTTGAGCAACTTGGATAAATATACTATAGTCTCATTTTCCGATTCACACAGCTATTGGCCTTGGAGAATTGGCAGAGAAGCCACAGTTTTCGAGCTTCCAAGATTAACTTACAAAAACATTATCGAAGCAATAAGGGACAATAAGATTGCTTTTACTATTGAAACCTCACCTTCTTATGGAAAATACCATTACGATGGCCATCGCTTTTGTCAATTTTCTTGCGCTCCAAAAGAATGCGAAGAAAAATATGACAATATCTGCCCAATATGCCACAAGCCTCTGACAATAGGGGTTTTGCACAGAGTCAATGAATTAGCAGATAGAAAAGAGGGCTTTAAACCAGAGCATGCAAAGCCTTTCAAAACTCTCTTGCCTCTACACGAGCTTATTGGAGCTGTGTTTGAAGTTTCAATGACCTCGAAGAAGGTTTGGCAAGAGTACAATTCATTAATTAAGGAATTTGGTAATGAATTCAACATTTTGCTTAATGTTCCTTTTGATGAATTAAGGAAAATCACGTCGCCAAAGGTAGTTCACGCTATTAAACTCAACCGTGAGGGCAAGATTAAAGTAAAGCCCGGCTACGATGGCGAATATGGCGAGTTAATCCTTGAAGCCGAGAGGCAAGAAACTTTGTTCTGATTTAGTTTTTGTTACTTTTTTCAAATAACAACAAAAACGAAAGATTTATAAAAGACCTTTTCCTAGAAAATATTGATTAAAATGTTATTGCAATTAAACGAACAAAAACAATACAAGGAATTTTACGGAAAGACTATCGAACAGATGCCAAGGCTTATTGGAGAAGGCTGGATTCCGCTTTCTACTAGTGACTTGATGAAAAGAAGGCTTGAAGTAAGAAATTCATATTAAAGAAATTCATATTATATTAATTATCTTAGAAGTGTATGGATAGACAATTATTTTTATACAGGCGATGCCTGTGTGGTTCATCCTAGTGGAAAGTTGAAAATAGACCTAGATTCTAAACAATTAAGGTTAATTAATCTAGCCAGCAAATTATCCAAAGGATTGCTTATTTTAAATGAAGAGATCTATTCATCAATCAAGGCAAAAGAACTTGACCTAGATGAAAGAGGAATGATCCTTGGCAAGAGTTTGACTAAAGAGCAAGTGATAAACCATCCTATTTGGAATGAGTTGGCAAGAGGTTCAGAACACCTATTAAAAGATTATGCTGATTTTGTATTTAAGGATGTTAAAGAAAAATTTGGCCTTGATAGGAATATGTGTATTGGTATTCCATCAAAAAAAGAAACTCCAGTTCTTGGGGTGTGGTACATTGAGAGGTTAGAGGACAGTTCCAATGCGGTTGGCTATTTTAGAGACCTTGTTGGCTACCACGATGGCCGTCTTGTTGGGGTAAGAGACTTTGATTTAGAATCTGTTGTAACTGCTTTATCTCAAAAAAGGTCATTCAGACACAATGGAACTCTCTATGTTCCAGTTGCAGACAAAGAATTATAGTCGTCAATAAAATTCAATAGGTTTTTATATTATTTCTAGATTAATTTAGCGTCCCGGCGATTATCTCTTATGAGATAAATGCTGTGGGCTACAAGCCCCTTAACCAGCGCGTTATTTGAGTTGATTTTAAGTCATAAAATTCAATCGCTTTAGCAAAATATAAAAGTCTATCGAGCTTTTCTAAGTAAGCCCCCATAGGTCAATGGATAGACTACGGGCTTGCGGTAAACTTTTGGCAAGTAAAACAAAAGAAAGACAAAAGAGTGCGAAAAGCCTGTGATCTGCGTTCGAATCGCAGTGGGGGCATTTTGAGATAAAAATGACAAATGAAATAAAAGAAATCATAGCAATTGGAAGCGATCATGCTGGCTATAAACTGAAAGAAGAAATTAAAAATTACTTAGAAAAATTGAAATACAAATATGAAGACTTTGGCACTTACAACGAGGAATCTGTGGATTATCCAGATCATGCAATTAAAGTCATAAAAGCATTACAAGAAGGTTTTGATAAAGGAATTTTAATTTGCAGTACAGGTATTGGAATGAGCATTGCGGCAAACAAGATTTCAGGCATAAGAGCCGCTCTTTGTTACACGCCAGAAATTGCAAAACAAAGTCGCGAACATCTTGATTCTAACGTTTTAGTGCTTGGCGGCAAAACTCTTGATGAAAAAGTCGCAAAAGAAATAGTAGCGGCATGGCTTTCAACTCCATTTAGCGAAGAAGAACGACATAAAAGAAGAATAAATAAAATTAAGGAAATTGAACAGTTAAAGTGAAATTTAATTTCTTTCTTATCTTTTTATTAGTAATTCTGCTTTTAGTCTCAGGCCAACAAGGCTGTGATCTTGTAGAACAAACTCAAACAAGCCAAAGAATTCTTTATCAGACCACAATTGTTGAAGTTGTAGACGGAGATACAGTTAAAACAGTTGACAATGAGACTATAAGATTATTACATGTCAACACTCCTGAAAAGGGCGAGAAATGTTATAGTGAAGCAAAGGCAAGATTGAAAGAACTTGTTGAAAACAAAACAGTCTGGCTTGAGCGAGATATGGAAGACAGGGATAAATATGAGAGAAAATTAAGATATATCTTTTTGAGTCCTAACACAAACCCCCAAGACTATCAAGATTTTGTAAATTTGATAATGATTCGTGAAGGTTATGCTTCTTTACTTATGATTGAACCTAACACAAAATACCAACAGGTTTTCAAAACAGCACTCAACGAGGCTTCAAAAGAACAGGGGTGTATTTGGAGAGCGCTAAGCAATTATAAAGATTGTTTTGTTATAGAACAGTTTCATTACGACGCTGAAGGTGATGATTGTAAAAATGCAAATGACGAATATGTTACATTAAAAAATATTTGCCAAGACATTGAGATGAAATCCTGGACAATAAAAGACTCTTCAAGAAAAATTTACACTTTCAAGGATTTTACAGCAAAATCCAATCAATCTTTTACTTTATATAGTGGCAAAGGCGTGGACAATGAAACCTCGCTTTTTTGGAATTCTGATCTTGCTTGCCAGTCAGTCTGGAACAATGATCATGACGCTCTATTTTTGAGAGATTCCGACGGCAATCTTGTTTTGCAATATATCTATTGACCTTACTAAAGGTTTTTAAATTTCTTAAACTTTCTCAAAGCAAGCCTCGGTAGCTCAGCGGTAGAGCACTGGTCTCATAAGCCAGGGGTCGCGTGTCCAACTCACGCCCGAGGCATTCTCCTGGTTTAATCATTTCGATTTCCTACAATAATCTTTTTAAATTAAAAAAATAAATATTTTAATAATAAAAAGACAGAAAAAGAGAAAAAAGAAAAAAAGAGGAAAAATGGAGAATTTGTCGATAGATTCCTTAAAAAATTTCTTTTCAGAGTTTCTAGAGCAATATAAACAAGAAGTAGAAAAAAATTATACAAAAGAACGGGATAAACTGACTTTATTCAATTCATTTCCTGTAAGAGTTGACTTGTTATGTGACCAAAATCTGCACTATTCTGCGATTCTTTTGTCCAAAAATTCAAAACCATTTTCTGAGTTTGTTGTTGATACCACTTTCCAAGATCCTATGATGGTTGTGGCGATGGCTAATTCAAAAAGATTCCAGTATGGCGAAGAAAAAAAATTTCTTTATCTTTTACATACCAATTCCAAAATATTCCCCAAATGGCATCCAGAGACTTTTGCAAAAGAGTTCATCAATTTCGAGATTTCTAAGAATAATCTCAAATAAAAATAAAAAAATAAAAAAAGAAAAAAAGAAAAGTTGTTTATTTCTTGTGCAGTGTTATGTCTATCGTTGAAACATTGACTCGTCTGCCTTCCTTGTTTTCAAATTCTTCGCTGTCTATCTTGATTTCTTTCACTTCAACCCCGTGCTCTTTCAAAAATCTTTTCGTGGCTACTTCTGCTACATCTACTGCTCTTGCAATAAACTTTCCTCTTGCCTTTATAGTCACTTCTTTCGCGCCTTTTGTCGTAAATTGCATCACTACACCGGTTACATAATTCATAAAAGGCTTGCCTCCTATGAACACAATGTTTTCATCTGTTTTGTTTTTTTCTTCCATTTTACCTCCGTTGTTTTTGTTTTTTGTTGTATGTAGCCTAAGCTGATGCTTAGTATGAACTGTTGTTATTTTATTTCCACTTTTTTATTCTTAGTTTCCCGTTTTTTTATTCTGGCTATGTAGCCTGCAATGCTGTTCCTTGTTCTTTTGTCTGTTTCAGGCAATATCTTTGCCATTATTCTCTTGTTCTTCTCAAAACTATTATCAAATAGTTCTGGATATTTTTTTAAGAGTTTTCTTGTAGTTCT
Organism: Candidatus Pacearchaeota archaeon; assembly: GCA_049699715.1. Lineage (GTDB taxonomy): Archaea > Nanobdellota > Nanobdellia > Pacearchaeales > UBA284 > JAVZYK01. Next base: position 14,606 of record JBNAVB010000002.1, read on the forward strand.
TTTGATTATCTGTGATTTTACTCTTCCCATAGTAAAATGTTTAACTCCCTTTGCCCTTATATCTACCTCTGCCTTCAACCTTTTTAAGCCTTTCTAAAACTGCCAAGGCATTTTTTGATATTTTATAACCTTCACCCACTGCCTTAAAGAACTCTGGCCAGTGTTTAAAATGCTTTGCTTCCAAAGCCTCTCGCAACAAATGCAAATCCACTGCTTTGTCTTCTATCCTGTCAGAATGAAACCCCAATCCAAAATCAACAAAATAAACTTTATCTTGCTTCAAGATCATATTGCTTGTTGTTAAATCACCATGGATTATTCCTAAATCATGTAATTTTGCTGTGCTTTTCCCGATTTCTCTACATATTGTTAGTGCTTTATTTAAAGGAAATTTGTCAAGGTGAAAGCTTAACGCTTTTCCGTAGATAAACTCCATCTCAATTTCTGTCTCTGGCTCAAGTTTTTTCTTCGTCGTGATGCCATCAATTGCTTTCACTTTAGGCACTAGAATAACTCGTAAGGCCTTTTCAAGCAGTTTTGCTTCTTTTCTTGTCCTTGTTGCTCGAAGCATTAAATCAAGAGCTTCATGCCTGTAGCCTTTCTTGATCCTCCTTTTCTTGAGCATGTCGCCAGATTTGATTAATAAAGCTTCCGCGCCCCTGCCTATAATTTGTTCTTTCATTTTTTATTTTTGATTAAAAATAATTAATAGCTCTTTGCGATGTAAGCAATGACAGTTGCTTTCCTGCCGCAGATTGCGCACTTGCCCCGGGGGGTTTCTTTTTTATCGTGTCTTATACCTCTTACTGAAGCCAGCAAATTCTTCTCAACTATTTCTGCGCATTTCTCTCCATCTTTGCTTATACTACAGAAATTGCATCTTACGATTTTTTTCTCGTTCAAGGCTTTTCTTATTTCATCTTTGTTTTTGCAATCTGTAATCATACTCTTAAACCATAAATCCGCTTTCTTCTTAAGTCTTTCATCATATAAAGTTCCCTGTTTTTTTATTTCAGTTAAAAGCTTTTTGTCGTCGATAATTCTCTTTTCTTTCAAATCCCTTAAAAACAATGTGACCTTTTTGCTTTTCAGCTCCTTTTCTCCGAATTCTATTCTTAGAGGGACTCCTTTCATCTCCCAAAAGAAAAACTTTTCGCCTGGTCTGTCCCCTCCTTTGTCTATTTTTGTTCTTATCTCCGCTTTCTTTAGTTCTTGCTCGATTTGCTCAACTTTTTTGAAGATGCTCGCTTTATTGTTATTGTTAAATATAGGTACAATTATCACTTGGATTGGTGATATTATGAAAGGCAGTACTAATCCAGAATCATCCCCATGAACTGATATCACAGAAGCAAAAATTCTTGAGATTGCTGGCCCGTAGCAAGTCTGATAGACATATTTTTCTTTTCCATCCTTGTCTTTAAACTTGACATTGAAAACTTTTGCGAAACCTTGCCCGAGATAGTGCGTAGAGGGCTGCTGTATAACGCGGCCGTCTGGCATTAACGAGTCAGAACCTATAGTATAAACTGCCCCAGGAAACTTGTCCCATTCTGGTCTTCTAAGCGCGATGAAAGGAATCCCAAGCTTTTGATGCATTAAATTTTCAGTCGTGCCAATGTCTTCAAGAACCTGTTTTTCAGCGTCTTTTTCTGTGGCGAAACAGTCATGCCCTTCAATCCAGTAAAACTCTCTACTCCTAATAAAAGGCCTTGTAGCTTTAGTCTCGTATCTCCATACTTGGGCGCGTTGATACATTTTAAAAGGCAGATCTTTATAACCCCTAATCCATAAAGAATACATCTGATACATTGCTGTTTCGCTTGTCGGCCTCAATGCCATCTTTTCCTCAAGAGCAGAATCAGCAGCATGAGTCACCCAGAAAACCTGTGGCGAGAATCCTTTAATATGCTCACCTTCAAGCTTAAAGTTCTTTTCAGGAATTACGGCCGGGAACCATGCAGGCTCGTGCCCTTTGCTTTGCAAGTCTTCCTCTAGAAAATCATACATCTTTTCCATGCATCTAACCGCCCAGGGCCTGAAAACAAGGAATCCCTTGACATTATATCTCAAGTCCGCAAGCTCGGCTTTGTCGATTATTTCTGAGAACCATTCCGAAAAATTGGCATTTTTCTTGATGTTGAAAGTGACTTTCCTGCTCTGCTTTTTCGCTCCCTTTTCCATGTTAATCCAAAGCATAAGATATTTTTAAAGGTTTTTAAAAAGTTCAGAGAAACCTTTAAATAAATTGTTTAATAAGTATATATATGAGTATACTTGAAAAAGAGGATGAGCTAAAGAATATTCTCGATATCTTGAAGAATGTCAAAAAAGCGCTTAAGACAGACGATATTCTTTTGATGAAAGAGATGTCTAATCGAACTGTGCATAGCGCCTCTCTTTATAAAGATCCGGATTCTGTAACCATCGCTGTAACCATCTATGCTCTTAGCAAGATAATCGAGAGGAAAAAATATGAGCAGTATAAAGAATGGCCCTCTTTCTTCACGAGAATAAGCCATGATATGGATTTGGCATTAGCTCACCTTAGCAAGAATCAAATCAAGGAATTCCGCGATGACTTGCACGATATAAGAAAAGCAGCGCATCAACTTTCAGGGCATCTCAAACTTTATATCCAAGATGTTTTCAGGCGTGCAAGCATCAATAAAGCTTCAAGGCTTTATGAGCACGGAATTTCGATGGAAGAAACAGCATCACTTCTCGATATTACGGCGTGGGAGCTTGCAGAATATGTGGGAATGACTGGTATAGGGGATGTGGATTTGAGCGTAACACTTCCGATTAAAGAAAGAATAAATCTCACAAAAAAACTTTTCGAAAGATGAAAGCATTAATTTTTGATTCATCGAGCATCATTACTCTAACGCTTAATGACTTGCTTTTTATTCTAAAGCCTCTCAAAAAGTTGTTTGGAGGAGAATTCTATATCACAGAATCAGTGAAATACGAACTTATCGATCGCTCCCTTGAAATAAAGAGGTTCAAGCTCGAAGCACTAATGATAAAAAAATTGATAGATGAGGGTGTGATTAAGATAAAAGAAGATGGAATTGTTGAAAAAGAAATAAAAACCTTGCTCAATGTGGCGAATAACACATTTGAAGTAGATGGGGAAAACTTGAGGATAATCCATGAAGGCGAAGCCTCCTGTCTTTCGCTTTACAATTTCTTACCTACTGAAAAGAAGGCAATTGTTATCGATGAAAGAACCACAAGAATGCTGTGCGAGTCCCCAGAAAATCTTCACAAACTGCTTGAAAGCAAGAACCATAGGAAAGTTAAAGCGAATATCATCAATTATAGTTTTTTCAAGAAATTTAAGGTGATTCGCTCTTCTGAACTAGCTTATCTTGCTTACAAAGCAGGCATCATTTCATTGCCGGGGAAATCTACAGAGGCGATAGAGGCCATTCTCTACGCGCTGAAATATAAAGGTTGCGCGATATCTCATAATGAAATTCGCGAGGCGAAGAATTTCTAGATTCAAGCTCAAAATGCCTAAAAATAAGCTTTTGGAAGAAAAAGAAGAGTTGAAAGAAGCGCTTTACTACAGAAAGCTCAAGAATGAGCTTGTTAGATGTAATCTTTGTCCAAGATTCTGTGTTATAAAAAACGGCTCGAGGGGAAATTGTGGTGTTCGTGAGAACCTTAATGGTAAACTGTATTCTATGGTTTACGGAAAGCCTTGTAACATTGCTCTGGATCCAATCGAGAAAAAACCCTTCTACAATTTCTTACCAAGCTCAAAATCTTTGAGTATAGCAACAGTTGGCTGTAATTTGCATTGCGCCCATTGCCAAAACTGGGAAATATCACAGGCAAAAATAGAAGATGTTCCTTACATTGCAGCTTCTCCATTACAGATAGTTCAACAAGCAAAACTAAAACAAGCACAAAGCATCTCCTACACCTATACCGAGCCTACAATTTTCTATGAATATATGCTTGACATAGCAAAAATAGCAAAAAAAGAGAAATTGAGAAACAATATTGTGAGTAACGGCTTTATCAATCCTCTTCCTTTGAAAAAGCTCTGCGCTTTTATTGATGCTGCAAACATCGATTTGAAAGGCAATTCTTTATTTTATGAAAAGATATGTCAAGGCAAGATTGAACCCGTTCTAGAAACAATAAAACTATTGCACCAGAAGAAAGTTTGGGTTGAAATCACAAATCTGATAGTCCCGGGCTACAACGACAACGTTGAAGATATAAAGAAAATGGTCTCATGGATTCAAGAAAATCTCGGCAATGATGTTCCTTTGCATTTCTCAGCTTTTTATCCTTGTTATAAGCTCATGAATGTCAAGCCTACCCCCCCCGAGTTTCTCGTGAAAGCCCGCATGATCGCCAAGAGCATGGGCTTAAATTATGTCTACACAGGCAACATTGCTGATGTTGAAGGAAGCACAACATTCTGCCCTAAGTGCGGTGCGAAATTAATCACAAGACAAGGCTTCTTTGTTGCTGAAAACAAGATTATTGGTGGTAAATGTCCTTTCTGCAAAGAGAAAATAGCCGGAGTTTGGGAATAAATTTGGAGATAATTTTGCTTATCTTCTGCTCATCAAATGCGCGAAGATCGCGGCAGCAGCAATAACTACAACCACAATCAAGATTATCCACCAGTTTCCAGAAGCCCATCCGATGAAAGTGTGCCATATAATCAATCCAGTGAAAGGTGGTTTCTCAGTGGAAGCCAAAGCAACGCTTGAGAAGTGTGACACTTTGGCTGTCACTACCCTGGCATCTTTGTCATCAACACTGGCCAGAGTCAACCATCTGCCTTCGCTAGGGCTATAAGTTATTATAAACGCATTTGCACTTTCTGATACTTCATACTCATTGTATCTAATCTTAATCTCAGCATCTTTGTCAAAGGTTATGTCGCTAGGCAATAGAAGGTAAGCTCTCACAAGATAAAAGTTCTGAGCAGGATATGGAATTGCGTCTGCTCTTAAGCTTATTACCTCTCCTGGTTCCATACATCTTCCATCAATTTTTATTTGAGTTCCTTTGTAAACTTTTAATGAAGCTAATCCATCATCGCTTGTCTCTATCAAGTCCTCGCTCAATGGCGTGCAAGATCCTTGTGGCTGCTGACTTTGGTTTGTTTGATTAGTCTGATTTGTTTGATTCTGTTGTTGGCAATCCTGTGGGCAGTATATATTTTCTTGATATTCACAGAGGCCATTGCCGCAAATCGGTCCAGGGCTTCCACCTCCCCCACCGCCACCTCCGCCGCCAGTTCCGGTGATTGTTATATTTACTGGGGAGGTGAAATTGTTATTCCAGTTTCCACATTCTTCATTAGAATCCACAACAATTCTTGGGGTGAAAGTTCCTCTGCCCGAAGCTTCCCATGTATCTGAACCACTCTTTGTCTCGCCCACAGCCACAGAACCTAAATTAATAGTCACTAAAAGCTGGTTTTGTCTATATACCCTTACAACAACTCCCGTGGCGTTTATTGAAGTGTTCCTAGCAACATTTGTAACATTTACTCTGAATGTGACTGTTTCTCCTTCCCTGACACTATTGTCGGAAACGCTGAATGATTCTAATGCAATATCAGAGCCAGAAACATTGAAAGTTTTATTGCCTTCGGCGAAGTAATACTCATTGTATTGTGTCTTGCCTTCCAAGAGGTTTGTGCCACACATTAATGGTATTAAAGTATAAGAAGTATAGTTGCTTGTGCCATTAGTTATATTTCCTAAGTTCCTTGAAGGTGGCACCACATTCTGGCCTATAAAATAACTTATAACATTAGTCGCAGTGTCATTACCAACATTGCTCACATTGACATTGAAATTGACATTGGATTTTGCGATGTATCCCTCGACAGGAGCAGGGGGCATTACAATATCCATGGTCAAGAACGGCCTTCCTCCAACTACTATTAATATCGAAGAGTTTTTAGTGCAGTTCTCTCCAGTAATGCTGTTCACAACAAGAATACTAACATTGTAGCTTCCTGGGGCAGTTGAGTTCATGAGCCATTGTGATGTTGTAAAAGGGGCTGTAGCAGTAGGATTTGCGCTAAGGTTCACTAAGCCACCAACAGGGTTCCAACTCAAAAGAGCAGTGCCAGTCCATCCTGACATTCCGTTGAAAAAGCTGACATTAAAGGTCTCTCCTAAAATCACAGGATTTGGGTGACTCAAAGTTCCGTTACACTCTTGCGCTGCTGCTATCGCAGAGCCGAACACAGCCATAATTCCTACTATAATCGCTACTAATCCTGCCAAAATTATTAATTTTATTTTTGTGTCCATTTTAATCTTATTTTTTCTTTTGTTGTGGTTTAGGATTGTATCCTGGGACATTCCCAAGCATCCATCTTGCTGCCTCCCCATCATTGATTTTTTTATTACTATAAGCTTCTGTTATCTTTTCTCTTACATTTACATTTCGATCAAGATACTTGCTCAATATTCTAAAACCTGTCTGATAATCTTCCTTTCTTTCTTTAATACTTTTTAAGCTGTCTGTTAGTTCCTCCAATTTGCTTTTTGTTTTATTTAATTCTATAGCCATTTTTGTATAATTCCTTTTCGACTCATTTTTTCCTATAAAATATCCTGTGGTTCCAACAATAGCTAAAACAACGATTCCTATAGCATACTTCAATCCATTTTTATTGTTCATTTTCATGTAACAATTACAGGTTTACTTGGGATTATTAATTCATTTATCCCCTCGATTGCGCCGACATTGAAAGTTCCTGTTGCAGTAGCATTTACATGCCATTGGGCAACAACAAAGCCTCCAGGAGCTAAGTAAATGTAGCTTTGTACAGGGTCTATAGGTGTTAATCCTGCAGGGTTGATTGTCAACAAAACAGGAAAATCATAAAACGCTTGGCTTGCGAATGAATTTTGTATAGGTAAGTATGTTGTGAAAATAGTGTACAATGGAGGATTCTGATTGTCAATGAAAATCTCTCTAGTGTCATTGCTTACAATGTCATTAACACTCCATACAACTAAGTCTAAAGTTTTGAAATCATTGCTTGAGTTAGTGTCCACCGCAACAGCTGCTTTAATTCTCAAAGTGTGTGTTCCCTTAGGAGTTGAAGTGTAATTGAACGATACAATCTGAGAGTCTCCGGTATTTAGGCTTATATTTTTCGTTTCTATAACAACTGTCACAGGATTTCCATTAACAATGTAAGTGTCAGTGAAGTTAATAAGCACATTAGATTCATTAACATTCCCCCTATTCGTTACGATTGCACTTACATTCAATAAGTCATTCAAATAAACTGTTCTATTATCCCTGCCATTTATCTTGACTTGCCATATATTATCTACACTTACATCATGTATTGCAGGAATCACATTTATGAAATGCGTCGCGCTTCCATTAGTATAATTCTGGTTCCCATCATAATAAGCAGTTATGTTGTAATACCCTGGAATGTTATAGCTAGTTATTGAAGTCAAAGGCGAGTTTCCATATGCGAATTGTGTTCCATTTCTTGTCAAATTGAGAAGCCCTGTTGTTGGCGTGAGCAATACAGCCGTATGGTTGACTGCTTGGCCCTCTGTTATTGTGATGTCGCCGTTTGTTCCATTCAAGTATAATATTAGCGAAGAGTTGGCTTTGTTGATTGTCAAGAAATAAGTAACTGAAGCAGCACTATGATTAGAATCGCCTGTGCTGTAAGCAGTGAAATTATAAACTCCTGCCGCAAGATTGCTGAAATTCTCAGTATAGCTTGGAGTAGGCCCTGCAATAAGCGAACCATTTCTAAAGATTGAGACATTTCCGTAGAGTGTTGAAGCATTGAACTTTAGAGTTTCATTGGCATAAGTTACAGTTAAGTTGCCTTCTGTTCCATTAAGCCACAAATGAATGTCACCTGGAAGTAAAGGTGAAACAATTAGGATGTTGCTGATGCTTGCCGCAGTCCAGTTTTGCGATCCAGTTGTGTTGCACACATAAGTGTAGTTGCCTACGGGCAAAGTCGCTACATTACTTACGAGATTGTAGCCAGAAGCGACAAGCGAATCATTCCTGTACAGGTTCAATAAAACTTCATTGTTGTTTGCTGCGCAAGTCACATTTGTCTGAGTTCCAACAGTAACATTCCATGATGGCAATGCACTCAAGTTCAAGACTGTAGCGCCTTGATTAACAACTAAGGTTCTTAATGGAGTCGAGCCAGCGCTATAGTTCTGATTCCCTGTTGTGTTATAAACATAATTGTAAACTCCAGCGCCTAAAGTTCTTATATCGCTCGCAGGATCGCCACTAACAACAAACGAGTTATTTCTGTACAGATTATAAATTATACCCGAGACATTTAAGTCGCTCCATCCAGTTGCATTTGTAACAGCAGGATAAGTAACAGTTAAATTGCTCTCGCTTCCATTCAGCGCGAGATGTAAGAAGTTTGCTATATTTTCTTGTGTTACAACATACTGCATTATCGGAGTTTGATTATAATTATTTGAAGTGTCGCGAGCGAACCATCTGTAGCTGTGGTTTCCAACGGCTAATCCGGTGAAGCTGTAGCTGCATAAAGTATCATTTACTGGCAGTCCAGGCATACATGTAGGTGTATAATTAACGCCGTTGAACTCAAACCAAGCTTGAGCAACAGCGACATTGTCTTGCCATGTTATGTTGAACCAGTAGACTTGCGTTGGTGAATAGACTTGGGGGCTTGGAGGAGCAACAGTTATGTTCAGATACCAAGGAGGTATGAAATCTCCTACCTGTATAATGTTCACAGTTCTATTTCTCTCATTGTCTGTAGGATTAATATCGACATAGCCGACAATTGTGGCATTAACTGTTATATTATATTGTCCAGGTGCAAAAGCAGAAGGATTGAAAGTCACATTTCCTAGATGGAATTGCGAAATTGATTGCAAGTAAGAGCTGATGAGATATCTTCCTGTAGAATTTACAAGCCAAACCGTCATGTTGACTTGTTCAGGATTAATTTCAGGATAACCGTTGTTGTTTATTCTGTATCTAATGTAATAAGTCTCGTTCTGTGACAAGTTCGCAGGATTATCCATAATATCTGTTCCGTTCATTGTTGTGATTCTTATTCCATTGATGCTGTTAGTATAATTAGCGACAACCTCAACGTCATGCAATGCGATAATAAAGAACCATGTTTCGCTCACTCCAGTCAAGCTGCCAGAATCAGTGCACTCAACTCTCCATGAGTGAGTTCCCTTTGCTATACCATTTATAGTAAAATTAGTTGTGGTGTTGTTTTGTGTTATTTGAGATTGATTAGCCACATTATCAAGGAAAATTGTGCATGAGAAGCTTAAGTCATTATCATCAGTTGCAATATAAGTAAAATTAATAGTCTGCTGATTGTGGAACATTGTATTGTTCAAAGGCGACGTTAAATTCACAACTGGTGGTAAGTTTGGCGAAGTTGTGTTAACGTTAACATATCTTGTCTCGCTGACATTCCAGTTATTGCTCGTATCATTTGCATAGACTCTGAAAATATATAAGCCATCGCTCAATCCAGTTACATTCAAGTAGTAGTTTGGCTCGGCTCCTTCCATAGTGAAATTAGTACCATTCCATTCCAATACTGCAGTGTCTACAGCAACATTATCAGTTATGCTAGTATTAACATAAACATAATTCATGTTGATAGTTGAACCGTTTGTAGGAGTTGGTGACACAAAAATTATGATAGGGGGGTCTATGTCTCCTGTTCCATTAATTACAGTTATATTATATACAGTATCAGATGAACTTCCGCCTTGCTCACAAGTTGTCGTTACAGTTATGTTTGAATTTCCAATAGCCGCGGCAGTAACATTCCATTGTGTCACAACTGTAGTGCCATTGCTTATGTTTCCTAAAACATTAACTGGCTGTGTTGTGTTCAAAACAGAGCTGTTTGAAAAAGTTATTGTTGCATTACAATTTACTACATCACCATTGACAGCAGTAACATTTGCTTCAGTGATGAAAATTTCAGAAACATTAAATATCGAATTATTTAATGGCTGTGTTATAACAGTTGTTGTATTGCCAAAACTAGGAATAGCTTGGACTACAAACCAAGTTGTCTCGGTTGTATTCCAATTGTTGCTCGTATCATTGGCAAAAATCCTAACACTGTAATTTCCGACTTGTAAAGTGTCAGTGAAGTTGTACAAATACTGCTCAGTAATCATGCCAGGCGCCATTGTATAATTGGCCTGAGTCAAATCAGGATATGTCACTTGCGCTAGCACAGTATCAACTGCTACATTATCTCTAACATAGGATTCAAGCATTGTGGCTTGGGTCTGATTAATGACTTGAGGATTTGCGCTGACGTTCCAAACTTCAGGTGGGATCAAGTCAGGGCCTGTAACATTTACAATGAAAGTCCAGTTTTGTGGAGCAAAGGCGCTATTATTTGCATCATCCCTACATCTAACATTCCAAATGTAAGCACCATTTGCTAAATCGCTATAATCCCAATTTCCATTTGTCCCATTTGCAGTTTGTCTTGAACCATCAATTTGCCAAATTCCGCTTGTGTTACTATATATATCGCAATCAAGCAGCAAGTCTATATTGTCAGTAACGTTATAAATTACAGTCACATTTTCTCCAGTTTGTGCACCATTTGGAGGAAAAATTAAGGTTACAACAGGCGAGGTTGTATCACCAACAACATTCACCCAGTGTGTTTCATTAGATTCAGAATAATTTTGTGTTCCAGGATATCTTGCAGTGAAATTGTGCAATCCTGGTTCTCGGAATGCAGTAACATAAGTTACAGTATGGTTGTCTATTGCAATCCATAATCCGTCCATATAAAGCTCAATCTCATAGAGCTGCGGCTGCGGGGCAGGTATACTATCAATCCCTATCTCCCCTATCTCATCATCGCTTTCTTCTTCATCAATAAGTGAATCATTCACTGGCGGTTGATAGAAGCTAGGGATAATTAAATAGCCGGTGGCATTGACAGTCTCATTTACATTGACAGTTATGTTTCCATCGATTCCGTTTAAAGTTAAATTCACAAGCGAAGCCGCTTTGTCGACATGTAAGCTATTGCCAATGCTCGCTGCACTCCAGTTCTGGTTTCCATTAGTGCTACAATTGTAATAGTAATAGCCCGCACCCAAAACGTTTACATCAGGATTGCTTACATTCAAATCGTTTCTTTTCAAACTTAAAGTGACTTGATTTGTATTAGCGCTACATGAAATATTTGTTTGTGTTGGATAAGTTACATTCCACCCAGGAATCGCGTCAAGAGTCAGTATTGTCTGTGCAATATTAATTACATAGATAGCAGAAGTGCTTGCGTTCGTGTAATTCTGAGTTTCGCTAACATTACAAACATAATTGTAACCAGCAGGATTTGCAGCAAGCGTGATAGGCTCACCGTTTTCATTTGTAATATTAATTCCATCTCGCCATAATTGCGCTGGAGCTTCGGGATTAGTACAAGAGCATAAAGCGATGAAAGGTTGCATATTATAAGTGATAGGGCTTGGAGGAATAAAACTCAAATTACAAGTCGAGTTTATTTTGCTTGTCACATTTAACCATCTTGTGATGCTCTGGCTTGTATAATTCTGAGACTGGGGATAATAATAGGTGTAATTATATAATCCAGCGCTCAAGTTTGCTATCTCAGTAGCGGGCGATCCAGTCGCAACAACCTCTCCATTCCTGGAAAGTGTTGCATTAACAGCTCCTTGGATTATCTCGAGCCAGCCTGTTACATTAGTTATTGTATTTATAGGAACACTTAAGTTGCTCTCATTTCCATTGAGTGCAAGATGTATGGTATGATTTGCTCTATTTACAACATATATTGCAGTTGCGCTCGCATTTTTATAATTCTGTGTTTCGCTAACATTACACTCATAATTATAAGTTCCTGCTCCAAGCAAGACAAATTGGTTGTTCTCTGAATCAATGTTCAATCCATCTCTCCATAATCTCGCTGGGGCTTCTGGGTTAGTGCAGTAACATGAAGCATTTGTCAAAGTTCCATAAGTTACCGGAGATTGCGGATTAAAGCTTAAGTAGCATGTGGAATTTAATAAAACATTAGTTACATTTACTTGCCATGCTTTAGTGGCTGTTCCGCCCTTGCCGTCATTCACAATAACATAAACATCATGCAACCCGGAAGCATTGAAATCAGGATGGTAATTATAATTTGTAGTAGTTGAAACTTCATTTCCGTCCAAGTTCCACGAATAATACAATGGATCATTGTTTGGGTCGTGAGCCCACACTTCAAAATGCAATGTCTCATTTTCATTTACATTTGGTGTCATGTCTTGAGGAACCCAGTCATCAATTATAGGATCTTGATTCAAACCATCGAATCTTATTGTTATATGCTCTGACTCGACAAGATGATTCCCTAAATCCATTGTTGTGGCATAGTAAGTATGTGTTGTATTCTGAGTTTCGGTCTTGACTTTAACGAATGTGCATGTAGTTTGTCCGTAACAATCTTTATAGCCCCACTCTTGATTGTCTTCATATATTCTTATCCATCTTATCCCTGCATTGTCAAGATAATCTGTAGCAATTGCCGTCAAAACTGCAGTTGTATTTGTATGGGTTGTATCAGAAAAGAATTGTAATGTAGGTGCAGGGTCAATTAAATAGCCATTGCCTGGATTTTTAAGACTTATAATAGGATTAACAGGTTGTGGTTGATAAGGCAATTGCGGTTGTTCTGGAGTGGGTTTGAATGCAGAATCCCATTTTTGATTATAATATGTCAATAAAGAAAACAAGAGAGGCAAGACTATAAAAATTGGAATCAAACTCAAAATCAATCTTGCTTTCTTATTCATTTTTTTATATTTCCCTTACTTAATCTGAAAATTTGAATCTCGCTTCTGCTCCTATTTTCCAGAGGTTTTGGTTTTGATTGCTGCCCTTTGCTTCGATAGTTTCAACTGAGATTATGCCTTCATTTTGTGCTTTCCCCAATCCAATATAAAACTTTTTCTTGCCTTCTCCAAAATCAATTCCGCCTCTTATTCTTCCATTATCATAAACTGAATATCCAAGCTCAACTTTAATCTCTGAATACCCCCTTCTTCCACCGATTCTTTTAAAATCTAATAAAAGATAAGGCCCGTAAAGCTTTGTTAATAATTCAACATCTTTATATTTCTGTATCAATGCTTTTTGTCTGTCATTCATTGAAGCATTTCTTGTAAGCTCTTCTTTTTCACTTAGATATTTTGAAAGCTCTTTAACATAGCCCAATTTTAACCAGTCAAGAGCTAAGATAATTCCAAATCCAAATGAACTGTTGTTAATCTGGGCTTTCAATGCATTTACAAAACTGCCTGTTTGATAGTTAAATTGATTCTTCACAGCCCATTCATTAGAGTTGAAAAAAGCTTTGTCAAAATAAAATCTGTTGTTGACATTCCCGTTTTTATTTATTGAAATCAAGAAATTAAATAAGTCTGTGTTAATCTGCTCTCTGCCGAAATCTCTTGTTCTGTTTCGAGTTTCTGTGCTGTAAGCGAAAGGAATAGTATCACTGTAAGGCTGATTGCCTCCCAAAATGTCAACAATTGTCTGTCCATTGACATTAACAATTGAGTTTAGGTTGTTCCTTACCTCATTCTCGACAATATGATGCTGTAAAACCGCGCCTAATGCTAATTCCAATGGAATTTTTGCGCTAAATTTTTGATTATATAGGATTCTATATTTGGTTATATCTTCTTTATTTTTGATAATTGTCTCGAGGTTTGTCAATACATTAGTTAGCGTATTTGTTCTTGTGATTATTGTGTAAGGGCCTTCTAGAGTTCGCGTTGAATCTCTGTAATTTTCTAAGAATGCATCTATTGTAGTAATTGTATTGTTTTTTGTTGTATTATATCTCCCAATTTGGATAATAGCACTATGATTCTCTCCATTCATCTCAGCGCCCACTCCCCACATGTTTCCATTATTCTCCTGCTCTTCACTTGAAATCTGTCTGTCTTGCTGATAACTCCATGCTCTTCCATTTTGGATACTATTAATCGTATTTCGAAAATTTGTTAATGTGTCTGTTCTTGTGCTAGATTCCTTGCTCAATTCTATATTTGGATTGACTTGCCAGTTTTTTCCATTAATCTTAGTCATCCCCCCAACAGCCGCATTATTCCAAATGTCATTGAATCCGCTTTTAAGATAAGGTCTCAAGCTAAGATTCCCATTTGGGTTCGCTTCGCCATCCAAATATAATCCAAAATAACCTTTTCCGCCGAATTCAAGTTTGCCGCCATAATTATGGTTTTTTTCTCCGTTTTCTACTTTGGCACCTGCTTTAACAGATGAGGTCATCGGAGGAATTGTTTCTGGAGAAATTATAATTTTATTTTCAAGAGTGTCTTTTTGAGTAGCTTTTTTATCTTCATCATCTTCAAAAACGTTAATCTCCGGCGGCTGTAAAAGAGGTTCTACATCCAGATTCTGCGAAAATAAATTCAATGCGAGTAAGCCTGTGCTTAATATTCCCATTCTTTCCCTTTAGCCTTATTATTTAAATAGCTCTCGACTATTTATTTTTTACTACCCTATGTTTTCTATGTTTTTACTACTTGGAAGATATTTAAATCTTTCTCTTGTTGAAACAAAAAAGTAGTGACAAAGTGGTGGTAAAAAAAACACAAAATAAATAAAATATTTTTTCTTCTTTTTGTGATGAAACTCGTTCCAATACTTATTTTAAGCTTGGTTTTAATTGCAATTTTTCCGATGGTTAAGGCCTTAACCATCAACGAAATAATGTACAATCCTGAAGGGGATGATAACAATAGGGAGTATATAGAAATTTATTTTGAAAACTGGACTGATTTAACGGGGTGGATTATTGCAGATGTCTCTTCAAATGATACTCTTATGCCTTTACAAGAATCGACGAGCAATTATGCCTTGATCGTCGAAGATGGTTTCAACTATACGGGCATTGATGCGTCGGTATATTCTGCTGGGGCAACTATCGGAAATAATCTGAACAACGACGGCATAGAAGTAATCTTTCTTTATGACTCTAATCAAAACCTGATAGCAACAGCGACCTATAATGATTCAATGGGCGCAGATGGTGATGGTAAAAGTTTGCAGCTGTGCAATAATTCCCTTCTTGCAAATTTTCCAACTCCAGGAACACAAAACAATTGCTCGCAAGGCGGCAACGAGCCCCCACAGCAGCAGGAGTCTTCAATAAAGATTGTCGACTCCCCAAAAAATGCAAAATTCGGAGATGAGATTGAAGTCGGGCTAGAAATTTATAGAGGCAACACCTCAAAATATGCAGTTTATATTTATGTAGAGGACAAGGATGGCACAGATGTCAGTAATAAAGTAACATTGCACTGCGATGACAAATTCACAAATTATACCGAGACTGTTGAACTTGAATTAAAATGCAAGGAAGAACAAGGGGAGTATGTTATTGTCGCAGAGGGTTTGAATGAGCGTGATGAAGAAGAGATTAAAATAGAATCATGCCATGAGCTCCAAAAAGAAGAACAAGGAACAGGACAAGAGGGAAACGAAGGAGTCACCATCGGAGATTTTACTTATAGTATAACAATTCCGAATAAAATTTATCTAAATCAAGAGTTTCAAGTTAAAGTTAAAATAGAAAGCCAAGCCGAACAAGAGCAAGAGTTCCTTGTTTGGGGTTACATTTATATCGGAAGCAAATGTTATTCTTGCACTGACACTATTACAAGAGAAAGCAATGCCAAGTCCATAATAGTGTCTTCTGGGGATTCTGCAGAGGTTTCTCTCGTGAACATTGTAGGATCAGATTCAGCAGAACCAGGGACTTATAAGTTAAAAGTAAAAATTTTGCAGCAAGGTTTGAAAACTCCTAAAGAATTCACTTATAACATCACTCTTGAATCAAGCACTTTATCGCAAACCACAGCGCAACAATCTCAACAATCACAATCATCTGTCCTACCCCCATCAACATATGCCGCTTATTCTTCAAATACTAACACAACAGAATCAGAAAGCTTCTCGTTCATAAAAATAGGGCCCTATATTTTGGTTTCTCTCGCTTTGCTCGCAGCGATTTATCTGATAATCACAAAAATTTAATCACTTAATTACAAAAATTTAAAAACAACTAATGCAAGAATCTAGCATGGACAAAAGAGAAATCAAGGAAAAAGTAACAAAAGGATGGCTTCGCGTTGCTTTAATTATCGAGGTGTTGGGAAAGCCAGTGGACTATCTCGAGAAGGCTCTTAGCATGGCAGTAGATGCTTTAGAAAAAAGCGGCAAAGCAAACATTCTTGAAAAGAAAATTCATCCAGCAAAAGCGCTGCCCAACACAAAAGAGGTTTTCACAACTTTCGCTGAAATCGAGATTCTCGTGCAGGACATTTCAAAATTAATCGAAATTATTTTCGATTACATGCCAAGCTCGATAGAAATTATAGAGCCAGCGAACTTTTCATTGAAGCTTGAGGATGCAAATGCAGTCTTAAACGATTTGGCAACAAAACTCCATCAGTATGACACTCTTCTCAAAAAATCAAGGCTCGAACTCGAGATTCTCGCTAAAAGGCTGAAGGAACTCGCAGAAAAATCTGGGGAGAAATTGGGCGAGAAGAAAGAAGAAAAGAAAAAATAAAGTTATCTTAAAATTATTATTAAACTCTTGTTATCCCAGGGGGTCTCTGAAATCTTTTTTCATATGCCCTTGAGGTTTCTTCGAGGAACTCTTTCATCTCTTTTTTGGGTTTCTTTTTCAATACATATAGTATTATTAATAGCACAATTACAACTACAACTATAATTATCAGTGCAATTGTGGTCCCTTGCCCTCCTACCTTCTTACAGCTATCAGCAGGAATGCAACAAGCATAACTTTCTTTCGATGTAGTAAGATTTCCTGTGCAATTTTCATTTGTTTCATTGCAAATCTTCCCCCCCATCTCGCTGCAGTCCTTTAATTCTATGGCTAGGCCTATAACATTAATCTTTACAGGCAAACTCGCCTTTATCTTTTGGCTATCATAGTTTGCAGTTACTTCAATCTCACCGCTGAAGTTGTCAACCCGGGCAGGCATAAATGAGATAGTTATATTCCTTGTTTCATCTTTTTCAAGCTTATCAATATAAGAAGGATTTATAGTTATTGAACCTCCCATAAGGGTAAGTGGAGTAGAATGTCCAAACAGCAAGCCTGTTATGTCCCTGTCCATCTGGTTTGAGATTCTTACTGTTGTCGTGAAAGGCTCATTAACGTTGATAGTTTTAGTGATGTTTCTTTCAACAAATCTAAAGTACTGAAGCAAGCTCTGGTTTATCTCAGTTGTTTTGTTCTTGGTTTCTTCTTGGGTTTCATTTATTATTTCTTCTTGCTTTGATTCATTGATTTCTTCCTCGCTCGCGTTTATTGTACCGTTAGTTTGTTCTTGGACTGATTTTTGCGTAAAAATAACAATAGGGATGCTATAACTGAAAATTTTGTCAGAGATTTTTGTTTTGTAGTCTAAGGATAATATTTCAACTAAGGATCTCCCATCGGTTGTGGTGAATAAAGGAACATTGAACTTGACATTTTTGATTGTTCCAGAATCAATCTCGAATTGGGTAGTAGAATTTAGCAAGCCCGCGTTAACCATAATTGTTTGTGTTCCTTTGTTATTCAGTATCAAACTGAAACTGCCTAGACTATCAGTCTTGACAATTCCCGGCCAAATCGTTATCACAGGCTCAATGTCCTTTGCCTGAAAAGCATAAGCCAAAATTATGGCTTTGTCCTTTAGCATTGCAGAGCTCGAGCTGAACTGCCCCAACAGCCATCTTTCTCCTTTTGCAATCGCTTCGAGAAACTCAGAAGAGCTTTCACTGTTCACGTGGCTTTTCACAGCAAGAATCGCAATCGAGGTCGCTCGGATGTCTGGTTGATAGTCTCCACTTTTAGGCCACCATCCTGCGCCTGTCTGCGAGCCAAGCAGCCACGTCAACGCATCTAAATCACTTGTTATGTAATAAACGACTGCCTTTTCTTCTACAGAATTTGCATTTCTATTGAGCCATGAAATCGCAACAATATGATTCGTTGAATTTGCATTAAAGTTTGCGGTTTTAGCCAAAGCCATCAAAGCAAAAACTGTAGATTCCTTATCACAGTTGCCTGTAAAAACATTATTAAAATTAGAAACAAAACATCCCCTGTTATTCAAGACTGTCTGAACTGCCTGCCCTTCTCCTAAAGCAATAGATTTAGAAAATTGTTTGTATGTGTAGACTATGTTGCCGTTGACACTTGAGTTACAGCTCACTTTCACAGTAATTATTTCATCAGTCACATTACTGAAGTCCAAGTCAAGAGAATTGCTTCCAGCAACGAGCGAGATATTTGAAGTTTCATTGTTTATCGAAAGATTGCATTCTTGGCTCAGGCTCGAGTTCAAATTCAATTTCCAGCTGCCTTTGTTGACATAGCTCTGTGCTGCTTCAATATTGTTAATCATCTTTTGTCTAATTAGACTGTCTTTGAAAGCCATGAGCGTGAGGGCATTGAAAAAAGTGCTGCAATTTATTTTCAAGCAAGAATCGCTTCTGTTGACAAACGTTCCTAACGCTTGTTCATAAGTCTTATCATCATGCGCCAAAGCCATCGCGCTCAGGAGATGTTCGTCCAAGTCCAAAGATAGGAACTTGTCTTTTACCAAAGGTTTAAATTCCAAGTATTTTGAAGCTATCGTGGTCTCTACTTTAAAATTAATTTCTGAAACATAAAATCCGTCTGGACAGTTCCCTCTCACTTTAACACTGTAATTGCCCCCCCCAGGCAACAGGTCGAACCATGCAAAATATTTTGTGTTAGTCACTTTAGTCAAGAATATTGTTACAGGAATTCTCGTCTCGCCTTTGTAAAGAAAAATGTCACTAGTAAGAATTTCTTTGATTGTCGGCGCATCTATTTCAAGCTGCACAGTCTCTTGAGGCAAATAACTTGTCTTTGCAAGTTTCAAAGAAATGCAGTTTGCCCCGCTGGCAAAACCTAAACTTACAATCCCAATAATAGATATGCTAATTATAATTATAAAACTAAAGACAGCAAGTGGCTTTTGCTTTAACCCCATTTTAATCTATAAAGAAAAGAAAAATGTATTTAATAAATTTTGCTTTAAGTGTTTTACATGTCAGGATGATTGGATGAAGGTTTATTCGAAGGTTCTGATATCCTTACATCCCAATAACCAGCTCCAAACCGTAATCTTCCTCAATTAGATTTAGTTCTTGTAAACTTAAATCACGGTTTTCTATAATAATGTAAGCTGTCATGCGCTTCTTTTCCACCCTATTTTATCTTGCATCTAAGTCTTACTTTTAATTCTTTCAATTTGTCTTCTGTTAAAGGATCTGTAGTTTGATACATATAAGACATTAAATTGTATAGCAACACAGCTATATAAAAATTAAAAATTTATGAAACTATATAAAAATTTATGAAACTTAGAACAGCAATTTATTTCTTGCTCATTTTTTTCAATTTGCTCAATGTTTTCTCGAGCTCGCTTTCGGTCTTGCCTTTTGGCTTTGTTGCCGTTGCCGTCGCAGGCACTGATGGTGTGGGTCCTAGCACTGGTTTTGCTAAAGGTTTTAACAATGGCTTTGGCTGAGGTCTAAATAATGGTCTCGGGCTTATTCCTGGTCCTGGGGTGCTAGGCCTTACAACAGGCCTAATTACTGGCCCTCCAAACGGTCCCCCGAACGGGCTGACTTTCTCTTTGGGTGGCCCTTTCTTCTTTTTCATGACTAAGAAATAATAAGCCGCTCCTCCACCGAGAATTACTACAATAATTATTATCCATATCCACCACAATCCAGCAGGCTTCTTACAAGTTCCATTGACACAACATTTCAATTGATTTGGGAATTCTGCCGAATATGTCATAGTACCACTGCATTCCTGATCTGTGGTGCATATTGTTCCTCCTTGTTTGTTGCAAGATTCTAAACATTGGCCCTCGCAGCACTCTTCTTCGTCTCTTGTTTCAACAATGTTTCCAGTGCATTCCTCGCCTAGCAAGCATTTCGCTCCGATACTTGAACAACTCTTATCTGGAACACATTTTACATTTCCCCCTACACAACATCTTTTTGAATCGGGGGTAGTCGTAAAGTCAACAACACGCCAAGTTAGTTTATTAATACACACCTCATCTGACTGGCATTCAGTACCTATATCGGGACAGTTCTCTTCGCTGGTTCCTCCCGAGCATTCTCCTAGGCAACATGCGCCATCAAGGCTTTCAACTTCTTCGCCTAAACACGTTTCGCCTAAAAGCGGATCGCAAATTGTTCCATGCAATTCATCACAAGTTGATTCAGCGTAAGCCTTGCAGCAATACAGAAAGTCAGGGCAGAATATTGTTTCTATCTCTGTTTCATTCTCTTCGCATAGCTCTCTGCATGCACCTCCGGCACTAGTACATTCTGCTTCTCCTGCGCCTATATATTTGCAGCAGATCTCGCCTGTTTCACAAGCCGCGTCAGGAATCTCAATCTCGTCGGGATTGCAAGTAATATTAGTGGTGCATCTGTAATCATAGCCTAAATCAAGACAGTTGCCTCCAGGGCCTACACCGACTCCAGGGCATAATCCCGGCCATAAAACCCATAACGCGAATGCAGTGTCCCTTATTGGTTCTTTCTGCGACTCACCATAGCCAGCCACAACCAAGCTTCCGTCTGTGCCTTGATTTGAGATCAAATAATTTTTTGCTTTAGCTATCGCATCAATACCACTCGCACCTAGAGCCAAACCAGCATGAGCAGTGTCATAAACTCTTCCATAGGTAATTGGTTGGATTAACCAGTAACCTTTGTCTGTTCCAACGACTTTCTGCGCAGCAAGAATTTCCGTGTTGTAACGCTCGCCACTGGTTATAGGATATAAAAAGGAAGAAGGGAAAAATCGTATGTTATCTTCAGAAAAAACTACAAGATAGGGCACAAACATCTTTGCGCGCTCTCTTTCCTCTGTATTAGCTGAAGTTGCTAATGCATAAGCGCTCCATGCTGTCCCTTCATAATCACAGCCTTGTCCTATACCAATAGGATTTGCAAGACAATAACTTATAACCTCAAGCTCGAGGGGATTTGGCTGATCCTCAAGTTTTTCGCTTCCAGGCACTCCCGGCCTGCCGCTCTCGGTTTGGCTTGACACGTGCCAGATATTCGAACCAGTTTTCTTGTAAAGAAGCGATGCTCGGTAAGTCGTCGCATTACTCCAGCATTTGATAGTATAAGTATAAGAATAACAATCTTTATCAGCGCGAATCTTAAACCAGTAAGGTTCTGTAGTATCAGTGTAAAAACATTTGCTTGTTCCATTCACGATAGAGACCTTTTTATCAGCAGCAACTTCAAACATCTTTTCTTCATTGCCGCCGTATATTATCTCGCAGGAAGCATTTGAGCCCCTGTCAATATCAATCTGTAAATACCAGTTGATTCCCAAAACCTGTGTCATGTTCCTCGAAAGAATCCATTTGGTGACCTTAGTTGTGTTGTCACCCCAGCTGTCAAGCGCGACTTTCGCTAATGCCGTCTCTGTTAACATGCAACCGTCTTGGCTGGAAGGCTTGCTAGGCCCGGCGCCCCAACAACTCAGGTTCTGCGACGAAAATCTTTTAGCATAAAGCGAGGAGTTACCAGGATTGAAATAACTTTCATTGCATCTTAGTGCGAGGACAGAAAAAACATGTTGCTTGATGTTTAATGTTTGCCATTTCCCTTGGACTTGTTTAATGAGCCAATCATAAGTTTTAGCCACTTTCTGCTCTTCAGTTGTGCCGCCAGCTTGCGCAGCGATATGAGAAATCAGAAGTGTGGCGATAATAAGACCGATAAAAACAATTAATGCACTCTTTTTTACCATATTTTTTATAAGTGTAGGGCATTTAAAATACTTTCGCTATTTTATCACGACTATCATGCAGCCATTATTATAAGCTATACAACTAATTAACTAATTACAACTAATTCTTTTGCTATCCTTTTTTTCTCTGGCTATATTTTTTTGTCTGCCTTGATTGCTCTTTCTGTTTGTCGCTTTCTATCCTTGCCTTAAGCGCAACATAATTCACAGGATTCTTGATTTTCCTACATAAAAAATCAGGCATGCAGGCTTGTATATCTTTATACCAGCTCGTGGTATTGTCCACATTGCAGTTCGGCGGCAGTCTCGTTTCCTGTTTCTTAAACCAGTTCAATTGCGTTCCAATATAATTTTCTTTCAATGGCTTGTAGTTAACCTTGTTCCATTCTCGCAACCTTTTCTCCACATCTTCAAAACTCAAACCAAGAGACCTCAAAAAATTAATCAACACAAATAATGCTCTTTTCCTTCCGTCTTGTTTCATCCCTTGCAATATTATGCTGATGCAAGGGGGATACATTTCTTCATTTATGCTCGTGAATTTTATAGGAGCCCTTTCAATCTTTCGCTCCGCCACTTTTTCCTTCTCGTCTTTTCTTTTCTGCTCTTTCGCATGCCAGTCAAGCGCTTGGGTAAATAACTCTCGGGCTTCTTCAATTTCGGGCTCTGGAATAAACTGTTTCACAATCACTCTGTCAGGCTTTGCCCATCCTGGATGAAACGCCTTAAGATGTTCGGGCCTCAAAACAATTGAAACTAGTCCGGTTCTTTCATGCAGCGAATAAGCCATCCTGTATAGATGCCTCGAAGCTATCAATACTGTATCGATCTCGAGAATTGTGAAAGGGTCAAACTGGAAATCCTTGCCTATCAACTGTTGCGGCTCTTTGCCAGCTGCCTTGGCAATTTCTTTGACACTAGAAATCTCAAGAATTCTTTTTCTTAAATCATCACGAATCATCTCTTTGAGATAAGCCGCAATCATTCTCGGCCCTTGCGGAAAAAAATCCTTTATTTTAACTCTTTGCACAACTTCCGGGAATGCTTTGTAACTTAGCCCAATATGGAATCCAGAGCCCCCAGAATATTTCAATCCAATGTTCTTGATTCCATGAAAATATAAAGCTTCGCAGAGTAGCCATGCCGCTATCTTGCTATATTCTATAAACTTGCAGTCAACGTCCAAAAGCAGATTCCATCCAACTCTCAATTTGTTCAATTGTTCCTCGCGCAAATCAGTGCTAATTTCAAGGGGGTTTCTCCAAATCTCCTCTGAGACATGAAAGCTTGTTGCGCCTTTCATGACAAGGTTCATAACATCCTGTGGATATTCAATAGTGTCAGGCCTTCTACCAAAGCCTTCAAAATATCTAGGCACAACTTCATGCGCGCCCTCACTGCCGCCGTCAGCCCCTCTGTTCAAGGCCCTCGCTTGATAAACTAGACAAGCCTGAACATCCTTCCTTGAATAATATCTCCAAGCAAGCTTCCTTAGCCTTTCTATATCCCCCATTTTATTGCTTCACTAATTTAATCAATTAAATTAATCAAATTATTTAAATAAAAGCGATTAAATTATTTAAATAATTATTCGTGATAAAACATAATAAAATTAGGATAAAACATAATAAAAGGATAGCTTAAAAAACTTGATTTAATAAATTAAATTTTTGGTAGATTTTTAAAAATTAAAAGGCCTATTCAGAATTATACAGAACTTTCAATCTCCCACTCTCTTCTTTTTTTACTCGGACGCTTCCTTTTTCTTTTTTGAATAACCAAAGACATCCGCTAGTTTTGACCCCCTTAAAATAAAAGTGATTTTTTAAAAGTCCCTTATCTTTCATCCCGGTTCTTACCTGCAAGGACGGATAAAACTCTAATCGGAAAGGTTCTATGGCCATCTCTATCTTGCTGTAATAGCTGTAAATATCATCATAAATATAATCCCATTTCCCCATCATCTCGTTTCCATAAAAATAGCAAGGGCTTTCTGACATACTTTTTGAATCAACACTAAACAACACCTCTACACTTGGTTCCCCTCTCACCAGATAGAATCCATTGCTGCCGAGTCTATCCCCTCTTGATATCGAAGCATTTTCACTTCTAGAATAATTTTTGGCGTTTATTTTTATATCAATGTTCTTTCCATCAACGTTCAGATTTTTTGTATAGCTTTCACCGGCATTAAGATCTATACTTAAGTCTAATATCTTTTTTTCTATGTTTAATTTGTCTAGGATTCGAGCGTACATCCCTGCGGCGCTCCATTTTCCCCTTTTTAAATTTGAAAGCACCAAGTCTAAATTTTTTGATTCCCCTTCATGTATAGTTATATTCTCACTATAAGAAAGTACATCATCCTTACTGATACAAAAGCTACTGCCATAAACGCTTAGGTCTAAATGATACGTTCCAGGGGTAAGGTTGTCAAATGTAATTTTTCCAATATAATAATCCATGTAACCAGCTTCGGCTTTCTTTAGTATCTTCTTAAGCTGCTCTTCAGATTTTATTGTAACAACCCCCTGTACCGCATCGGATTTGCATAATTCCGCAATACCCCTGCAAGTTCTTTCAAACTGCCGAAGATATATAACCAGAGATTCTCCATACATTAACAGCGGGCTAAGAAATAAAATTAACCCTTTTCTGAAATTTTTCATATTTAAAGATATCACTATATATTTTTAAATTTTACTTTTCTAAAAATAAAACATAACAAATAATCATAACAAACTTTAAAAACTTCTAAATTCTAAAAATCTTGAAATAAAAAAGGCGAGGTTAACCAATAAAAAAGAATAGTCCAAACAAAAATGTTACTAAAATTAGATAATCCTAAACTCTTAGCAGACAGCATCTCTTTGCTCAGCGAGCTTGTGCTAGAAGTAAAAGCAAAAATATCGAAGCAAGGCATGGAAATCACAGCGATTGATCCTGCAAATGTTGCTTTAGTTTCCTTAAAAATCCCCTCGCAAGCATTCTCACAGATTGAGGTGGAGAAGGACGAAGAGGAAATAGGGATAAATCTCGAGGATTTCAAGCAAGTCTTGAGGAGAGTAGCAAGTGGCTCGAACCTAATAATAGAAAGGCAAGACAATATGCTTAAGCTTAAAGTCCAAGAAAAGTCAAAGCGCGGTTTCAATCTCGCTCTAATAAGCCTCGATGCCGAAGAAAAGAAGATTCCTGCATTGAGTTTTGCGTCAAAGATAGAGATGGACTCAGAAGCATTTGCAGAAGCCATCAATGATGCAGCAATAGTCGCTGACTCAACCGCGTTCATTGCTTCAAGCAATTCATTCGCGATAGAAGCAAAAGGTACTCTAAATAGCGCGAAGACAGAATTCAGCAATGAGGAAGTTTTAATAGCATCAGAACAAGAAACTAAAGCTAAGTACTCTTTGGACTATCTTGTCAAGTTTGCAAAGGCCTCGAAACTTGCAGATAAGGTGAAAATCAACTTCGCCACAGATTATCCCGCGCGTTTAGATTTCAAGAGCAAGGAAAATCCTATTGAGATTTCATTCATTCTGGCGCCAAGAGTAGAGGAAGAATAAAAATTGAAGAGTAGAACAAGAGCTCGAGAATAGAGAAGAGTAAAAAAATTAAGATAAAGGCAGAAGAGAAAAAATAAAAGAAAAAAGAGCAGGATGGTTAATAAAGTTTTGATATTTTTAATTGCAATAGTTTTTCTTTTCGGAATTTTGTTTATGGTTGGGGCATTTGATAAAGCATTTAAATCAAATGCATCAATTGAATCATCACAACCACAAACACAATCGCAACAAAGGTCATCATCAGAAATTGTTATAACAGGCAAGTTTGACTTGGAGCAAGGAAAGCCTTATTTCATTAGTGCAACACAAGACTGGGACAGATGGACCTATGTTGGAAAGGTGCCTGAAAGAGTGACGTTTGAGTTGAAGTATATAAACCCAACGCAGAGAACTAATTATCTTGTTCTTCCTTTAGACACGACAATTGCCACAGCAAAGGACTTATGCGAGGCAAAAGCAGATAATGGTCAAGCCTTAATGAGTGACGATGATAACATTGGCTACTGGGATACCCTTAAACAAGAAATAATTACTCCTGCGCCTGATTGTTTTGAAATTAAAAATGTTCCTGGTCGTGACTTTAATCTTGAAGCAGGAAAGATTTATAGAATAACTGTGCCAGGTGATAGAACTTGGACACAGATATAACTATTAAGTAGTGAAACGAAAAGTTTAAATAGTTTTATCAGTTTATTTATAGATGGGAATTGGAAAATCTTTGATTACAGTTGGATTAATTGGATTAATTTCAGAAGTTTCAGCGCAAACAATAAGGCAAAGGGTTTGGGATGCTCATAACGGAACAAGTTCTAATGGAACAATTGTTAATTGTTGGGTGAATAATGGCAGTTCTGGAGTTCAAAAAGATACTGTTGGTATTTATGGCACTTGGTGGGTTAGTGCAGCTAATTTTGTTCCACCTCCGAATGCAGGCGACACAATCAAGTCAGTTGATACTTTGGATTATGGCGGGGCAATTTACACAGGAAGAATGAGAGCAATTTATGATAATGCAAATTTGACTATTCCTACAGGCTTTCTTGATGACCCTAACAAAAGTATTATTGCCTTGAGTGTTGGAGCTAATAAAGTCAAGAATAGAAGTTCAAGGTCACAATATACAATGAATGCAAAAGGATGGTTGCAGAAGAACCCTAATCAAAAAATACAGTTCATTAATTATTTTAGAAGGGCTCTAGGGCAAGATAGTTTAGCTATTGACACCACAGACATTCATAACCAGCTTTATTTCAATCTTGAAAAACAAGATTCAATTTGGCAGCAAGGCGAGAATCTTGTGGCTCAAGTCTATCAGATTAAAGGCGACACAACTTGGTTTCAAAAGTTCTTGTTGCCTATTGACACTACAAAATATGGCAGAGCTTCTATAGTTGATTCTTTAAGATACACTGGCGATTCTCTTGTTATAGGTGTTGTTGAGGAAAACGGATTGGAGAATATAGCAAGAGATGCAAGACTGATTAAAGGCCCGAGCATTGTTAGAGGTGGAAGCGACATTGTCTTGAATTGTGAAGGAGATTATTATTTATGCAATTCTTGTGGGAGTGTTGTTTCTAAAGGAAAAGGCAATAAGATTAATACTTGTGGCTTGACTAATGGCGCTTACTTTGTTTTTATAAAGCCAAAAGATGGCAAAAAATTATTGAAGCCAGAGAAGATTGTTAAGATTGAATAAAAGAAGAGGGGGTTATAAAGACAAGTCATAGCAAATTATATATAGTATATTGTACAAGAATAAGTTTTATAAATCCCCGGTTGCTTGTTAAAAAATGATTAAAAGAGGCATTCAATACAACAGTCAAAACAAAAAAGCCCAGGTTACTTTGTTTATTATTATTGCAATTGTCGTGATTGCTCTGATTCTCTTAACTATATTTTTGACAGGCGGCTTCAAAACAGTATTTACTCAGGCCGAGATCGCACAAGTCAAAAGCTACTTAGATGATTGTTTCAAATCAAAGACGCAACAAGGCATCTTGTTTATAGCAAGACAAGGCGGCTACAACACATTGCCGGAAGCAAGCATAAACTTTATTGATGAGAAAACAGCGTATTACTGGAAAGCTAATCAAACTCTAGTGCCAAGCATTTCGACAGTTGAATCTGAACTGGCTTCATGGCTTGATGTCAATGCAAGAGATTGCTTAAAAATGCCCGGCTATGCCTTGACTGTCAAAACATGCAAAACACAAGTTGAAATAGAAGATGTTACCAAAGCCATTTTCGATTGTCCCGTGACAATACAGAAAGGCATGGCTACTACACAGTTTAAAGATTTCAATGTTGAAATCGAAGCGCCCGTAACAAAGCTGCTTGGTGTTTCATCACAGGTGGTTGATGAATACAAAAAACAAAAAGGTTTTTTGAATTTGGACTCTTTAGAAAATGTCTCTTCTGAAAATAATGTATTTATTCATGCAGTTCCTGTAGCAAATATCAGCCCTTTTCCTGATTTTATCTGGTTTATCATTCAAGACAACGAAAAACCCTTAATAGAGGAAAAGAATTTAACGTGGAGGTTTGTGGTAGAATATTAAATTGCAATGTTTAAGTTTGTGACGTAATAAAAATGATAAAAATAAATCCAGAAAAAGCACATACGAAATTTAAGTTTTGGGCTCTATTCCTTGTATTCATCGTTACATTGATTGTAGTGATCATTCCTATAATTAAGGCCCAGTATAATATGCAATCAAATGTTATTCCTTTTGCAGAATGTAATAGAAGAAGCACAACCCCGATGTGGAGTGAGTTATGTCTAAGAAATAGTGGTTTGGCGAAAATATTTGAAAATTGCGCACTGGCATACAGGGGCGCGGCAAATACTAGATCTTTTATAAGTGATATTATTGATGAAGTATCTTTTGAAAATACTATTCCCCAGTGTACTGTTCCAAAAAACCTGGCCACTCCTCAAGAACTTGAAGCAACAAAACAAGCCTATAGGATCTGCCTTTCGAACACCATCCGGGGAGTTATTTCGTTTCATATAGATACTAACCATAATCTAATTGTTTATAGCAGCGACGCGCTTATTAATGATACAGTTTTACAGTTTTACATGGCCCCAACAGAAATTGAACTCATAAATGATACGCGAGTAAAATATAACATAAGAGGCTTAGCTATCCCTAAAATAAATATAACTAATACCACAAATTTTCGCTTTAGCGACAAGTATGGCGGTTCTGAAAATCTCAATGTAGTTTTTGATAATCCTTCTCATTATGTTGTTATAAATGAAAACGAGATATGTGGAAACAATTTTATAATCGAAGGCCTTCGTTGCAAAGGGGTAGGTAACGAAGGATGTGTAATTTTTTATAACAAAGAACTTTCAATCATTTTACCGAATACAACTGTAGAAAATTATCTTTCTATTCTTGGACCTATTACTTTTGGTCCATTTAATGAGCCCTTTAACGTTGGTCAAAATTTATTAGGGAGCCAAAAAATTGGCAATTCTATTAATTTTGTTAAAAAAGAAAACATTCCAATAATTCAGATCAATAACAAGGATTATCTAGGGTTAGCAACTGTAATAATAGGAAAACTAAATATCATAAGTCAGGGCCAGGTTGTTGGTGTCACTAAAGAAGATAAACTCTTGAAGCCTCAAGAAATTTCTTTAGAAGGCGAATATTTTTTAATCGAAAAATATCTTTTTAACAAGAAGCTTGGAAAAAACATCCTAGTGAAATCTTATCTAATACAGCCAGAAAAAGGCTTCTCGACTCTTTATAAAGAAGGAGGGAACTTTAAAGTTAAAGTGCCAGATGATTACAAAGGCCTCAAGAAAATTGTAGAAAGTTATTATAGATAGTTCTTATTTCTAACGCATCACATTTTTCTTTCCATTGTCATTCAATAAATTTAATTTTTTTGAATTTTTCTGGCATTTTAATAACCTTTTCCTTTATCATGAACAAGAAAGTATGAACAAGAAAGTACAATTCATGAAACTTTTGACTTTATTTTGACTTTATATTTGACTTTAGCTGTAAGAGAGCGCCCCTTTTTTTATTCTTATTCATTATTATAAGGATTATTATAAGGAATTACTAGTATCTGATTTAATTTTTCTTCTTCAAGAGCTCGCCAATAAAGAGAGTAATAAAAATACACAAGGGGGTCTTTTTCTTTTTTTGCTATAAGCCATAACAAATAGTAACTATCAATTTTTCCAGGAATATCCTCTATTTTTTCTGCTATCTCTGTAGCTTTTTTTGCATATTCTTTAGCTTTCTTCAAATTCTTATTAAGATAAAGCGCACCTTTTGAAACATAACAATCTATAATCCCCTCTAAAAAATTAATCTTTTTATAACCTCTTTCTGCTTTATTAATACTATTCAAAACATCCTCAAAATTTCTTCCTGAAAATTTCCCCAAATAATTTACAAAAGCTGTTCTGGTTTCTTTTTCAAAATTGGCCATTTTCATTTCTCCATCTATTCTTTTAATAATTTTTTTAGTGGAGTCTTTTGAGATATTATTATTCAAACACCCCCTAACATAGAAAAATAAGATTCTGCTGTCTTCATTTTTAATAGCATAAGGGAAATTAAAAAACTCGCAAGCCGAATCTTCTTCCAATGCTCTTTCTAAATAAGATAAATTTTCTCTCAAAGAATTTAGTCTTTGTAAATCACTCGAGGAATTAATTGAGTCTGAGCCATTCATCAAATCAAGGCCTACCATACTTAATGTTCCTATAACCCTCAACAGGTTTTGTAGTTTCATTGTTTTTATAAAGAAATCAACTATTTAAATTTTTCTATTGATATTACTTCAAAATAACTACAAATTAAAAACAAACAAAAAAACAAAAAAAACAAAAACAACAAATCAAAAAAAGCAATTGTTATCTTCTCTATTGTTTTGAAATTTAAATTCAAAGGCATTAACAATCAGATTCAACAATTAGATAATAGAAGATAATAGAAAAGCCCTTTAAAAAAGCCTTATTTAAAAATCCAATAAAAACCTAATAAAAAATAATAAAACGATAATCCAATAAAAGGTTATAGAAAAAGAAAGAAAAGTGAAAAAAAGAAAAGTGAAAAAGAAAGAAAAACAAGTTAAAACAAGTTATAAAAGCAAATCACAGCATTATAGTTATACGAGCTACATATTGATAAGATACGATTATTTAACATTATTTTGTACAAATGTGACATTATTTTGTGCAAGATTTAATATTGTTTTGTAAAAGAATAAGTTTTATAAATGTCAAATCCATCATAAAAGATAATTGAAAGATGATTAAAAGAGGCAATCAAAACAAAAAAGGCCAGGTTACCTTATTTATAATTATTGCTATTGTGATAGTTGCAATAGCAGCTTTGGTGATAGTATTATGGCCAAGGATTTCGGGCTTGTTTATGACAAAACAGTCTGCTCAACAGTTGCTCGCGACACAGGGCAGCCAGATCCAAAAAGCAGTGACTGAATGCATTGCGCCAGTTGCAACAGACATATTCTACACAATGGGCTGGCAAGCAGGCTATTATACTACAGAGCTCTACGCTGTAGATTTCGGCGGGCCCAAATACGTTGTTCTTTATAAAGATGATAACAAAGTTAGGGTCAACAAGCTTCCAAGTCTAGAACTCATGAAATCCGAATTTACCCGAGCTCTCGAAGCCGAAGGAAATGCCAGAATTGATTCATGCTTGAATAATTTCGCCAGTTTTAAGAGAGTTGTTGACATAGAAACCGGAGAAAGGAAAATTAATGCCACAATCACCGAAGATTCAATTTTTATTAACGTAGACTGGCCAATCAAACTCTCAAAGACAACAGCCCAAGGAACAGTAGAGCAGACAATAAACCAGAAACAAGTGGAAGTTTTGATTCCCTTAGGAAGAGTATGGACTTTTGCTAATGACATAGTCAATTATGAAGCAAAGCAAGACAATTTCGAGGACATGGAAGACAGTTACAACTGGAAATATCCAGAAAGGCGAGAACACCTGTTGCTTTACACAGCAAGAGCTCCCACATACAAGCAAGTTATTTACATGATAACCACCGAGCCTTATCGCGAAGGCGAGATGGAATATAACTTTTACTTCGCAGTAGACAGGAGCTAAAAAATAATAAAGATAATATAATTAAAGAATAAAAAATAATAATTAAAGAACAAAGAACAAAAATAACAAAAGAAGAGAAGAAAAAACAAGAAAAAAACAAAGAAATGAAAAACCAAATAACAAAAAAAATTTCAGCATTGTTTCTCTCTATACTTGTAGTCAGCATGACAATCACTTTCTCATTCTCGATGAACACGCCAACTGCCAAGGCAGTTGAGTGGGGCTGTTGCCTTAAATATCAGAACAAATACTGTACTGATGATGTCACAAGAGATGTTTGCGAAGGCATGTTTTTCACAGGCAAAGCTTGCACGAGTGTGCCAGAATGTAAAGAAGTGTTGTGCAGGCCCGATAACCTTAGAGACTTGCCATTAAACGAAGTTATGGTTACCCAATGCCAAGTCAACAAGCATCAGTATGCATGTCGCGATGAGAACAAGGGTGCTGTTGCAAATGAAGAAGTCTGCGCTCTAGGCTGCTGCATGATTCCAGGACAGAAAATCGGAAGAGTTTGCCAGACTTTGCCGAAATTTGTGTGCCAGGAACTTGCCAGACGAGATGGAGGCAATTATACCTTTGAAGCAGGCTTGACAAGTAATGAATGCTATTCAAAATGTGCGGCAGATAAGCTAGGCTGCTGTGTTCTTGGAGGTGGCGACTGTAAATATGGCTCGAGAGGCGAGTGCAGTTCAGAAACATTTTATGAAGGAATGTTCTGTTATGAGGTTGGCCCGCCCCAGTGCGTCACAGAACATAACGCAAGTTTAGGCTGTTGTAGCTCAGCAGTTGTAGGCGGGGGCGAGATTAAGCGAGCCATTTGTATGTTCGACAGCCAAGGCAACCAAGAAGAAACTATAAGCGAGTGTCCTTATCCCGAAACTAAATGTGACATTTGTAATAAGGATACATGCTACGATCACAAAAATAATACAGTAAGCCTTGGCCAGCCTTATTGCAAAGACAGAAGCTGCTATCCTGCCAAGGAAGGCGCAATAGGCAGCCAAAAAATTGTTTACGACAATACAACAGGCAAACCAAAAATCGAATTTGTTCCTGCGCCAGAAAAAATGCTCCATGGCTCAAGTGTCTGTTACAATTTCTATACTTACTACCAAAGCCCTTCACAATTAAACTTGGACAGCAAGTCAACTGGCTTGCAGAATCAAATCCTAAGATGCGTTGAAGGCAACATCGAGATCCAAGGCTTGGGCGCAGATCGCGAAACGCTATGCTTGCAAACAAGCACTGTCACAACAGCAGCATTCGACAACAACTGGGAGCAATGCAGAACCTGCGCGAACAAGTCAGGCTTTTGGAACACGATAGGCGATGCTTTCTTGGCTGTCCCAAAAGGTGGGTGGAAATTTATATTCCCTCTGCAGTTCAGCGCGCCTTATTGCAAAGCAATAGATGAGGAAAATCCAGGACAATCCTGTAATTCCCTAGGTGAGGTAAAAGTTGCAGACACAACACAACAGATGTGCTGGTTCAATCAAGATACATCATTCCCTACCAAGATAGGCTCTTGCGATCCTTTATATCCTCCTGGCACAAGCACTCAATGTGCTGAATGCGGCCAAGGTTATGATTCAATTTATAATGTCTGCGATGCAGAGGAATGCGCTGCTTTAGGAAATTGCCAGACTAAAGGTTTGGGACTTATTGGCGGAACTTGGAGTTTCTTGAAGATATTCATCCCAGCATTTTTAGCAACAAGAATGTCTGTTGTCCCGTCACTAGACTGCATGTCAGAAGCAGCTTGGAAGTGTTTTGGGCCTCATTTCCCTGCATGTTTCCCAGGCGCTTATGCAGCCTGTCTTGTAGACAGAACTAAATATGTCAATCCATTGTGTTTGCTAAGCGGAATAATAGGATCAGCAATCTCAGGAACTGACAGCGATACTCAAGGCAAGATTATTTCAACAATATCATTAATAACAACATTTATCCCAGGACTTCCGGCTTATGTTAGGTTTATAACAGCAGGAATTGGTATATGGGGCGCAGCCAAGGGCGGCGGAGGACAACAAGGAGCACAGGCGGTGGCGGGGGATAATCCAAACAAGTGACATATATCCCGCATAAAATCTAAAACAAAAAGAAAGAAATAAAAAAGTAGAAAAAACAAGAAAAGGACAAAAAAATAAGGAAAAGAAGAGAAGAAAAAGCAAGAAAAGAACAAAAAATAAAGAGAAGAAGAAACAAAACAAAAGACAAAAACAAACACAAACAAAAAAAGAGAAAAAAGAGAAAAGAGAAAAGAACAAAAAATGGCAAGAAAAACACGCAAAAACCCTCAAATTGGAAAAAAGAGCATCGCGCTATTCATTATTATCTTAATCATAACAACAACTTTCGCTTTCGTCATGCCAATGAAAAGTGCAGAAGCGGATGCATCCTCCAGTGAAGAAGAGGGTGCATCCACAAATTTGAGGCTAGAGTATTTCAAAGTCAGTGTTGATGGATTAAGTTGGGGTGAAACAGCAACAGTAACAAGTAGGGGAAAGGTTTATTATAAATTTAAAGTTTTAGGCTCTAATGGACGACCCTCTAATGGACCCTTTACATTAAATAGAAGCACCGGAGAAACAGACACAATTACAACAAACCCTTATAAGGGGATTAGCAAACCATTTATAGAATCAGCAACTGTTACATTGTATGCATGTTCTTCTAAGGATGATAAGGAGGGATGTACTAAATGGGAAAGTATGGGAAAAGTCGAGGTTGAGGTTGTTGTAAAAGCAGAGGAGGAAGGAGGGGAGACTCCAAGCGGCGGGTCGCAACCAGAAACAGTATCATCGCCAGCAAGCAGCAAGGAAAATGCATGGTGGACGATTCCTTGTTTGGGCTTCTTGAAGACAAAACTCGAACCCAAGGCAGCAAAACAATTAAAATGGGGCCCGTTCTCAAGCTGGGTTGATGCAGCATGGACTGCGTTTTCATTTATGTGGGCACTTGGATTCGCACGTACAGGTGATTTGAATAATGAATTCAAATGTGTAGAGGAGCGGCCTCTTGAGGAAGACAAATGCGAGGAATGCGAGGCAGATCCTTTCAGGGTTTGCACTAGCGAGCGTTGCGTGATTCTTGGCAAGAACTGCTTTGCTGTTGAAAGAGATGACGGCAAAGGGTATCATTGCTTCAAAGGTGAGTGCGAAGACAATGACTTGGCCAAGATAAATAGGATTGATTTCAAGTGGTATGTTGGCTCAGCTTTCGAGCCTGCGGGCTCTGAATCCTCAGACTCAAATCAGCTTAAAGTCTCGAAAGAGCTTCCATGGAATGTAACTCAGGCTTTCTTGAGCACCAAGCAAGACAAAGAAGCAAAATGCAGATGGATTATAGACACTAATGAAGCCAACTTCTCAAACATGAACGATTTCGATGAAAACGAGAAATATCCAACAGAGCAGAGCATTAATATTGATATGAGTGAAATAAAAACCGGAGAGCATTATATTTTCATTAAATGCCGAAACAAGTGTAATGTCATGAATCCTCCAGAAGATGATAACAATTATGTAAAGTTCAAAATCGCAGAGATTCCAGAAGGAATCCCTCCAATAATCGACTACATCAATCCTGCGCCTCACTCATTCATAGACGACAGGCAGAAAAACTTGACAATAGAAATCTGGCTGAACGAGAATGTGGCGAGCAAGCAAGGCTGCGTTTACAGCACAAAAGTGAACAACCTTACAAGCAACTGGAGCTTGATGATTCCTTTCGAAGGGCCTCATGGTAATAGCAATAACTCAGTCATAGGAGGAGAATGCATTAACAACCAAGACTGCAGATACATCACGAAAAAACAATGCGCTCATTGTTTCTTGTATTTAAACTTAACAAAAGGCTACGAGCAACTCAATGAGACCTTTGCAGAGCTTTTACAAGAAAACTTCACTGAAATGAACCTGTCAGAGCTCTTGAATACCGAATCTGGCCTTGCAAAATACTTCAACTTTATCTTCAGATGCCAAGACACTAATGGAAACAAGAATGAAGGCGATCTTTACTCAATTTTGACTATCCCGCCTTACAATGTTTATGTCCTGGAGCCAGAGAACTTAAATGAAACCTATGAGCGAGAGAATCTCCCTATAGAAGTAGAGACTTATGGCCTTAATGCCACAGGCGACAATGTCTCGAGAAGCACTTATTGCCATTACAAAGTTCTAGATGGATGGCCAAAACAACCACAAACAATTCCAGGGACAAAATGGGATGATTTAGCGCCTATAGATGATACCCTTTCATCAATACATATAGGAACAATAAACAGAACATTGCAGCCTTCGACTTACACAATGTTCGTGAGATGTAGAGACTTGGCAAGAATCGAGATAGCAAACTGGAGCTACTTCAAGATTCTCAAAGATGCCAAAACTCCTGTGATCCTAAGAATGTATCATGACACAACAGCCGGAGATTATCTTATAGTTGAAACTGATGAAGAAAGTGAGTGTGTTTATGGAACAAGGGACAGCATTAAATGCAATTATAACTTTAGCGATGGCTCAGCAATGATGACAACAGACAAGTTCTTGCACGCTGCTTACTGGCAGCCGAATAACCTTTATTATATCAAGTGCAAAGACAGATGGGACAATTATCCAGGCAACAGAAGCAATGCGAATGTATGCACAGCGATAATAGACCCTTACGAAGTGCCACCGTTGTAAGTTGATAAAAGATAAACTTTTTTTCTTGGAGAAATCGCGCTTGTCAATAATACTTTATTTAAAGAATTAAAGCTATAAGTTAAAAGAAAAGCCTTCTTAATCAAAAATTGCGCTTGTCATTTACTTCTTTCTCTTTTTTCTATTTTCTTGTTTTAGGGGATATAATGGCTGGTAAATCATGTAATTTGGCCTTTCTGCTGTGACCTTCAATGTTTTATGATACTCAGCAGCCTTGACAATCCCTGTCCCTAGTTGCTTTCCTAATTCTTTAGGTTCTGTCATTTTCCTGAACTTTTCATAAAGCTCGCTCGTGGACTCGCCTTTTTTTCTTCTCTCCCTGCCAATGAGTCTGCACAAGTTTAGGTAGGCAAAAGCGATGGTGTGCGCAAGTCTGCCATATTTTTTGAAGCCCCTTGTTGATATAATGAAATTAGTAGATTTCAAGACCCCGAACCTTGCTTTGCCTTTTTTCACAGCTCGCTCAATATACTCAGAATCCTCGCCGAAAAAAAGCCTCTCGTCAAAGCCCCCTATCTTGTAATGGATGTCTCTTTTCATAAAAAAGCAGCAATGTCCGTAAGGCTTCCATCTCTCGAAAGAGCGTATCCAAGTGTTCCCGATAACGTCATAGCAAAGTTTTTCCCACAAAGCTCTCAGCCCCTCCTCTCCTACCTTGGAAAGGCACGAGGCTGCATCGAGGTTTCTTTCAATAATTTCTCTCAAGGCCTTTTCAAGAAAACCTTTGGGCAAAACAACATCTGCGTCAAGAAACATCAACAAAGGCGCTCGGGCTTTCCATGCGCCATAATTTCTCTGATATGACTGCCCTTTTTTCTTCGGCTGGAAAATCTTCAAGTTTCTAATCTTTGCTTTTTTTGCAACCTTAACAGTCTTGTCTTTAGAATGCGCATCAATCACAAGAACTTCAGCGTTTATATTTTTCAAGTTGCTTTTGAGCGAGTTCAAGAGTCTAGGCAGGGCTTTCTCTTCATTTAGTGTAGGAATAATTATAGATAGTTCCAATTGCCTACCCTTAATCTTTCCCATCTTATCTTTAGATATTATGTAGATATTATGGGAACGGAGGGAATCGAACCCCCATTCGCCGGTCTGGAGCCGGCAGGTCTAGCCTTTGACCTACGTTCCCTTAAACAGCTCTGGAATTTTTGATAATTCAAATTCTTCCAGTAAGATTGTTTTGTTTTTATCTATTAAAAATCTATCTTTTTAGTGCTTTTCTCAATTATTCCACGAATTCATCAAAGCACTTGCCTTTTTTTTGTACTTCTTCGAGTGAAATTGCCAAAGCTTTTCTAGTTTTTTCCAATTTATCAGGCTCGATAAACCACCATCCTTTATGAAGAAACTTTATTGCAATAATGGGGCTTAAACCAAATTTTTCGGCAAATTCAATTAAGCCAGAAATTTGTTCTTTGCTCAAATATTTTTTATGATTGCTCGAGAGCTTGACTTCAATGGCATATTTCTTTTTGCCGTTGCCCGCAAATAAGTCACAATTTGTTTCCTCAATCATGCCCGAGCCTGCAACTCTTGCAACTGCAAATCCTTTCGAGCTCAACAAATGTAATAACTCCCTTTCAGCATCGCTGCCTCTTTTCTTTTGTGACATTTTATTCAATAAATTTTTTCAAAGAATTTATTATCTTGGGGATGTCTTCCAAAGCCTCTTTAACTGTGATAGCATTGATATCTTCTCCATAATAGTTTATACCATTTCTAAGTCTTCTGTATCTATCGAATTTTATTGATAGAGAACCCTGCTTCAATACATCTCGTAAGAAATAAGTTATAGAGATATGATCTAAAAATTTATATCCTTTCACATATCCAATAGCTTCACAATATTCTCTAAGAGCTTCATACAGCTCCCTAAAAATCGTTTTCAAGGAGGTTTCTATTAAATGAATGGTTTTGGCTGTTATAATAGCTTGCTCTGAAGACTTAATTAAGCTTTTTGCTCTTATACTGTTTATAGGAACTTTTTTTGCTTTTCCTTCTTCGAGGCATTCTTTGAAATTCGTTGGTTCCATTTCGCCAGCCATTTTTATTATACTATTTCTTTATTATACTACTTCTAATTCTCCAGAAAGAACTATCCCATTGCATACATTATTTACTAATTCTTTATTCTTTGACTTCGCTATTTCCCATTCTTTTTTTGTAAACTTGTGGAGGCTTATTCTTCTTCTGAGGATTTTTTCATATTTTTCTAAATTTATTTCTTTTTTGATATTGGTTATCAAACAAATGTCAATATCACTACTTAAATCATCCATCGCTTTAGCATAGCTTCCGAATAAAACAATAACAGGCATATCGTACTCTTTCTCCAAGTCTTCAATTAAGCGAGATTCTCTGATCTTTTCTAAATTATAAAACAGTTTCAAGTTGAGAGTTTTCTTTGATAAAAGCAATCTATAAGAAGGATACAACCCCTTTTTGCTTTTCAATAATAACCCTTCTTTGATTAATTTATTTAGATACTGTCTTACTGTTGTGTGATTTATCTTGGCAATTCTCGCTATTTCTCTGATATAAAATTCTTTATTAGGATTTTCAAAAAAATGGCTTAAAATGGTTATTTTTGTTTCCATTTGTAAATAAATACTTACAAATGTTTATAAATCTTTCCATTTAATAATGTAATAACTCTCTTTCAGCATCGCTGCCTCTTTTCTTGTTCATATTTCTTTTAACACAACAATCTATTTAAACTTTTTTCGGTCAAAGTATTATTGAAAATGGCAATCGAGAACCCTATTGAAAGCCATGTTACAGGCCCTGCACAAACAATAGACGAGAAAGCCGAAGCTCTTTTAGCTACGATAAACCTTTATATTTTAAGAAATAATCCAAATTATTGTAAAAAGACTCTCGAAACAGTAGAATGGTTTTATTCTAAAAATCATAAAGAAATGTCTTATGGGATTAAAACTAGAATTAAAAAGATAAAGGAGATGTTAATTGGATGAAAAGATGTGCTTGGGTTTTTTTAATGAGGAAAACGAAGAAAATCAATTCAAAGACATTCATACATTTTTGAAGAAAGAATATGAGATTGTCAAGAATCTCATAGAGTTTTCTGACAGACTTCTTTTAAGAATGACTGCGCCGAGGATGGAATACGATGCCGCGCTCTGCTTTAGCGAGGCAGAAGAATGCATGACAAATTATAGACTGGCCATTAAATCTGCTATTAATGGTATAATTAAAAGATACTGCAGATTCAAATATAAAGAGGCGCTAGACATTAGAACAGTCACGAGCAAATATCTGCCAGAGACGCGCGCCAGAAACCTAAAACAATTAATAAATAAATTATACAAAGAGAGCAAAGACGAGGAATATCACCCAAAAAACATTAAGCTCTCGCTTTCTGATGGCCCCTGTTAGCCAACCTATATATCTTGCGGCAGAATTGTCGTTCTGTGATTTGCTTTTGCCCTCTCGCTTGCCTCTTTCAAGATTGCCTCAATCTTTTTGTTCAAAGCTTCTGCAAGCTCAATCGAGACTCGCATATCTTTAACAACATCTTTTATTTTTGATTTTACAATAAGTTCTGCCATTTTGGTACTAAATGTGGATAAATTTATTTGGGATAAATTTATTTGCTTTAGGGAAGTTTCTTAGAGAGGTTTTTACTCGCCATTTCTTTTTTTTATTTCTTTATTTCTTTTTTACTCTTTCTTCTCTTTCTTATATCTGCGGCTTGCTCTTGCCGACAATCTTGAACATGTTCGTGCTGCACTTGATACATTTGCCCTTAATCGCCCATGTCCCCTTCTTTATTTCTGTTGCTTGGGGATCTTTAATCTCGCGCTTGTCTTTACATTTCATGCATCTTCCTTCGAATTTCGCCATTTTTTACCTCCTTTGCCATTTACTATAAAATTTCGTCGATAATGACATCATAATGTCAGTTTTTATATTTATAAATCTTACTTCTCCCTGCATTTTATTTCTCGCTTTTTTCAGGTTTCATGAAAGGGAATAATATAACATCCCTAATGCCTGGAGAGTTTGTCAACAACATTGTCAAGCGGTCAACTCCAATTCCCAAGCCCGATGCGGGAGGCATTCCATATTGCAGTGCTTTTAGAAAATCTAAATCAAGCCTCTGTTCCTCAACTTTGCCTTTCTTGAAAGCTTCCTCGGCTTTTTTCCAGTAAGCTTCTAGTTTTTTTGGATCGTTCTCCTCGCTATAACTATTGCCTATTTCCCATCCATTAATGTAAGGTTCGAAGCGCTCGGCAAATCTTGGATCATCAGCTTTGGCTTTTGCCAAGCCAGAGATGTCGGCAGGGAAATCATAAACTATTGTTGGTTGTATCAGATGTGGCTCAACCTTTTCTTCAAAGACTTTATTGAGAATTTCGCCCCAACTGTTACAATCAGAAACATCAACTTTAAGCTTCAAAGCAAGCTTTCTTGCATGATTCTCGTTTTCTGTATCAAAATCCTCACCAGTATGCTTTTTCAAGGCTTCCAAGAAACTTAACTCTTGCCATT
Organism: Candidatus Pacearchaeota archaeon; assembly: GCA_049699715.1. Classification (GTDB taxonomy): domain Archaea; phylum Nanobdellota; class Nanobdellia; order Pacearchaeales; family UBA284; genus JAVZYK01. The sequence continues at coordinate 55,422 of JBNAVB010000002.1, forward strand.
TTCCCAAGTCAATCTTTGTGCCTTGATAATCTATCTTTGTTGTGTTTAAGACTTTCTTCGCGATAGAAACAATCATTTCCTCGCAAAATCTTATATTATCCTTATAATTAGCATAAGTCCACATTGTTTCCATCTGCAAGAATTCTGGATTGTGCGTCTTGTCAATGCCCTCGTTCCTGAAATCTGGTGAAAATTCAAAGATTTTTTCATATCCCCCTACAAGCAATCTTTTCAAGTATAATTCATTTGAGATTCTAAGATAGAGTTTTATATCTAATGCATTCAATTTTGTTTCAAAAGGTCTAGCATTCGTGCCTCCGTAAATCGGCTGCAAAATTGGGGTTTCAACTTCAATGAAGCCATGGCTTTTCAAAAACTCTCGCATAGCCTCAATAATCTTGCCTCTTTTTAAGAACACTTCCTTGACTTCAGGATTCATTATCAAGTCAACATATCTCTTTCGATACCTTTCTTCCTTGTCCTGCAATCCGTGCCATTTCTCAGGCAAAGGCATAATTGCTTTAGTTAGTAATTCAAGTTTCTTGGCAAGTATAGTTACTTCACCTCGCCGGGTCTTGAAAACGGTTCCTTCAACTCCAACGATATCACCAACATCGATATATTTCTTGAAAAAATCACAAAGCTCCTTGCCGCTTTCTCTCTCTTCAATACATAATTGAATCTTGTCTGTAAAATCTTGCAGATGAGCAAAATTAATTTTGCCATGAACTCTTATTCCAAGAATACGCCCCGCAACAACAACTTTATCTTTGGTTTTTTCTCCAGGCTTGAGCTTGTCATATTTTCTTTGAATTTCTATAGCCTTGCCTTTCTTTTCAAAGCGATGCTTGTAAGGCTCAATACCCAATTTCTTGAGTTCTTCAATCTTTTTCTCACGCTCTTTTTTAATCTCGTCTTCTCTCGCCATGATAAATTTTAGTCTCGTTCCTTTTTAAATTTATAACCCGCTTCTTTGATGGATTTTTTTATGCTTTCGGTGACTTTTTCCTTATTTGGCCCATTGTAAATAATTTCTTCAGCATATGGCAATTGGTATTCCCCTCTTAATTTTGAAACCAAGTTGTGGAAGCCGCTTTTTTTGCTTGCATGTTCTTCTCGGAATTTTTTAAACATCTCTTCATAATTGAATATAATCCTCGCTTCCTGATAACCTTTTTTGTCTTCTGGATAATTCGAGAAACCGAGAATGTTCCCCTCCTCATCGACAAAAGCATTAGCGCAAGCTCTGTATGGGCCAGCATTGCCACCTATACTTTCATTTGATAAGAACTTTACAATAGCTCTTCTCAGCTCTTTTTTCCTTAGTCCTTTTTTCATTATATGTTCAAGCATTAGAAGTTTAAAAATTTAATCAAATAACTCTCTCAGGCTTCAAGACAAACCCCTCCCATTTCTTTATTTCTTTCGAGCTGTAAAAAGGCTTCACTAAAGCAACAATCTCCTTGCCACAGAAAGCCGCTATGACTTGGCTTTTCTCAAATCCACCTGTAATTTTTTTAATATCTCTGGCAAATAGAAACTTCCCTTGCCTTAATTTTTCTTTCGCCTCAATAGTTACATAAACAATTGGAGAGGCTTTCAAAATAATTTTTTCCGCTTCAATAACTTCCTTTTTGCTTAATTTTTCAAGTGTCGCGGCTTGCTTGAGTGTAAAGTTTCCTTGTTTAATTCTTCTTAGCGAAGTCATATGCGCCCCTATTCCAAGCTCCTCGCCCAAATCATGAATTAACTTCCTGATGTAAGTTCCTTTTTCACAATGAACTCTAAACCAAAAATCTCTGCCTTTCTTCTTTATAACTTTAAACTCGTAAATCCCACGCTCGCGCTCGACTCTTGTGACTCTTGAGCGTTTAGGAGGAATCTGTTTAATTTTTCCCAAAAATTTCTTATTGATCGTTCTTTTTAATGTTTGTAGCGATACTTCTTGATGCAAATGTGCTTTTCCTTCATAAGTTTTGTCAAGTTTATCAAACAGAGGCATTAACTTTGTAGCATTGTTCAGAGCAATCAATAAAACTCCAGTGACATTAGGATCTAAAGTGCCGGCATGCCCTGCTTTTTCTGCTCCAAGTTTTTCGCGCACAGCCTCGCAGGCCTCGAAGCTGGTCATGCCCTGGGGCTTGTCAAGAATAATGAAACCTTTTTCTATCATGCCAAATAAAACAGTAATTTTTTTAAATACTTTGTGTCTAAAGGATAAAGCTGAGAAAAAATGATAAATGAGAATGATGAAACAGAGGAAACTTTCTTATTGAGAAGAAAATTCCAGTAGCACCAGATTCAGTCTGCCGCTATTATAGGCGGCGATATCAACAAGCATTATGATAAATTATCCAGGCTTCTAGGGCTAGTGAAATAATACATGTTCCTTATTAATATAAATTAAGAAAGATTCATTCTAAAATCCATGAGGCAGTAAAAAAAGCAGAGCTTGTTATAATTTTGCCTTACAAGAGCTATGAACTAGAGGTTTATATAGAAGAAGCTTTAAAAGAGTATCCTAGGCCACTCATACGCACAAGCGGAGGTAATGGAGCCTCGCACATTATCGAAGGTCTTTACAGGAAGCGCGTAGGTTTAGAAATAATACTTGAGAATGGCTACGGAGAAGTGTAACACTAATTATTATTTTTCTAAAGTCATTCGCCTCATCTCTTTGTGTTCCTTATGTTGCTGAGGTTGCTTAATCTTGGGCTGTTCTGGAAGGACTTCCTTGCGTAGCATCTTTTCTTTCTCTTTTTCCTCCTTTTCCTCAAGCTTCTCTTCTTCTGTTTTCTCTTCCTCTTTCTTCTCCCTCTCTTCCTTCTTCTTTGCTTCTTCCTTTTTTTTCTTTTCTCTTTCTTTAGATTTCTCTTCTTCAAGCTTCTTAACTTTCTCAATTTTTCTCTTTAGCTTTGCATCTTCAACCTTGAAATTATTTGGCAATGAAACAAACTCAACTTTAACATTATCATTAGCATCTTTTGTTGCCTTGACAGTTATTTTATGCGGAGGCTTTTTTATTCCACGAAGCCATAAGGCTCTATTGACCCAAGGATCAATCTTAATCTTGTCCAAATCGCGGTTAGAAACTTTCATGTGTCTTGCCAAGAACTCTTTGATTGCTCTCATTGCTTTCTTTGCTCTTTTGTAGCGAGGAGCCTTCAACCATTCCTTGCGCAAAGGAATAGTATAAGTTCTTTCCAAAACAGTTTTAGTTTCTTTCTCTTTTACCATTTTTAATCCTTAACTAATTTAATTCCTAGCTCATCGAGATCAAGAACCTTTATGCCAATATCTTTAGTTGAAAATGAAATTTTTCCATTATTTATTAATAAAACTAATCCGTAATCTTCTGACATTTTGGTTATATCTAAAATTTTTGCTTTAGTTTCTTTGCCTTTGTATTTTATTTCAATTATGTCTCCGATTTCATATTCTCTGTATTCACTGTTCATTTTTCTCTTTTCGTTTTATAATTTTTGCTTTAGTATAACTTTTTCTTAGCTCCTGACTTTATTTTCTTGAACTCTTGTCTTTTGATTTTTAAAGGGATTTTTGTGCGCCTCCACGAACGCTTGACTCGGGTTAATCTTGAAGGATGAACTCTCTTGCCTCTGCCAAGAGTTTTGGGAATAACCCAAAAAGGTGCCCATTTTGTTCTTTTCTGTTGTTTTCCTAATCTTAGTTTTTTCGCAAGAGGTTTGTGTTTTGCCATTTTTTATTTTATTTGATTTATTTTATTTAATTATTTGATTTATTCTATTTGATTGTCTATCCCATTTATTTTATGTGTTTCATTTCAGCAGCAATTGTTTCAAGATATTCCTTGCCCTTCTTTGTTAGCCTTCTTCCTACTTTCTTTTCTTTAATATGTTCAATCAAGCCTGCCTTGGTGGCTTGTTGTAAAATTGTCCTTATTATTTTTCCGCCTGCTCTAAAAAACTTTTCAGGTCTCATGCCACTCTTCTTTCTTGAGCCATATTCGTTTCGCAGCCGCTCAACGCCCACAATGCCCTTGACGTAAACCTTTCTCAAGATACTTGCAGCCCGGACATACCACCAATCGTCTGTTTCAGGAGGCCGCATCTTTGCTACACCTGTTTTGACATAAGCCGCCCAATTTGGCATCTCAAATTCTTTCATCCCTTTAAGTTTTTCAGCCAGATAAATTATAAATTTCTGGCTCGGGATTTCATAAACTACACTATTTTTCGCCATTTTCTAACATATAAAGTAAAGCCCACTATTTTTGCCGTGAAACTTTTGTTCAGCTTTTTTTTGAGTTCTGAGCAAATTTCTTCCGCGATTTTCTTGAGCTCGTCGCGGTCTCGGCATGCGCTTTTTAATATAGCTATTTTAACAAGCTCGTGGTTTTTAAATGTTATTTCAAGCGCTTCGATAAAACCAGGAGTTAATCCATGCTTTCCAATCTGAAACGAAACAAGTGAGGACCTCATTTTTCAGTGTTTTTAGTTTCGGTTTCCTCCCTTTCTAGCTCTTTTTTCTTTACAATTATCTTTTTCACTTTTCTAACTCCGAAAGTTCCTGTTTTCATTCCTTTCTCTTTATAAATATCTTTTCCTAGAAAATAGTGCACTTCTACATTGCCTTTATTCTTTTTCCAGTCTCTCGAGAATTTTGCACAGAAAATCGCAGCTTCTTTGATATCTTTCTTGTTCGCCTTGCCTTTAATATTGACAAAGGGCGAGCCAGCTGCTTTAGTATGCAAAACAATCTCCTCTTTAGCATTCATATCTTTCATTATTTGTTTCACAAGCTCTTCATTCTGTTCTGCGTTCTTGCCCGCAAGCATTAATTTACCACTTGAAGCGTAGGCTTTTCTGAAGTTGGTGCTTTTTGTGCTTTTTATTTTTGACATTTTTATCTTCTTTAGCCCATTACTTTAAACACGCAGGCTTACTTTTATCTTTTCTATGCCAAGCAATACACTCACAACAAATTCCATGCCTCTCACAATTATTGTAAGGGCAAGGGCATTGTTTCTCGTTCTCTTCTTTGTTAGGACATTTAGGACATGCTTTTCGTGCCATGATAATCTAAAGAAAAAGATGTTTTAAAATTTAATGTTATTTATGCTGTGTTGCATGATTAAGCAATCACTCTGAATATTTGGTGAATTGCTTTGTAT
>JBNAVB010000003.1:0-58605 GCA_049699715.1 Candidatus Pacearchaeota archaeon
GGGTCGCATTCCTCCTATGCTTGAAAGCATAGGTATCCTGCGACTTATGTAATGAATATAATCAAAAACAAGAAAGGCCAAGCAGGGGAGTCGATGGCAGACTTGTCAGCTGCCGTAATTTTAGTTTTGCTGCTTATTGTTTTCTTTATACTCTCTAACACGTTATGGGCCCGCTCTAGCGTAGACATCAAAAAATTCTCCAGCACTTACTCAAAAATAGATCAAGAACATTTTTCGCTTTATTCATGGCTCCAAAAATCTGTTTTAATCACCTATGAGAATCAAAAGCAGAATATAACAATCGCTGAGCTCATTATCCTAACGGATTTCGACCGAAGTTATAACTCCCTTCTCAATATAGAAGCAAAAAAAGCCTTCGGAGAAGATTTTGAATTCCAAATAATCTCCGAAGAAGAGATCACAAGAATAGGTTGGCAACCAGCATTCATCGCAGGTCAGTTTATGCTTATACCTTCGCCAACAATGAAAGGAATTCTATTTTATATTCCATCGCCAACAAAAAACAAACCGATATTCGTAAATATTGCAAAAAAAGAGGTAAAATGAATAAAAGAGCAGTTGCATTCGCATATAGCATTATAATCGCAATGATAGTCCTTATGTCAGCGGCATGGTATGCGTTTACAACAACTAACAACAAAATCACAGCTGAAGTGACCGCCTTATCGGTATTAAGAAATTACTACAATGAGCAGGACAGATTTTCAGTTTATCTTGAAGAATCTCAGAAGCTCGCGGCTTCACAGGCATTTTATCAGCTTTTGAAAGATTCTGCAATAGACAAATCGCAAATTTCGTGCAAGATCATTGAGAATGTGATTGTTTGGAGCGACAGCTGCCATCCAGAAGAGGATTTTATTAGAGTTAAATTCATAGAAGATTACAGATTTTCTTTCAGTAGCCTAATGAAAAATTATCCCAATGAGAAATTCAGGCCAGAATATGCCAACGCGCTTAATGAAGCCATGGACGAAATAATCTCTGTGACCACCCCTTTCACTCTTAGCATACAAAAACAAGGCACTTTTGCAACATATACATTTAATTATACCATAGACCCAACCACAAAACTCAATCTAACCCTACAATCAATTTATCTCAAAGATTTTGAAGAGCTCTACAATAAAATAAAAGAAGAAAAGAACAAATGTTCTTCCGTAAGCGCAGACTGTTTCAAAAACCTCAATTTTGAGCATTGGACTTTTACGACAGAGGATAAAATGTCATATCTTTTGTTCAAATTCAAGACAAAAGGCGCTTTTATTTTCAAAGAGCCTGAAACAAACGCCCAAAACTTCAAGCCAATCGAATTAAATTTTATAATTGAAAAATAACCAATTGATTGCATAAAAATTTAAAAACAAACCTTTCTTTTTTAAGAGGAATAATTTAAAAGAGATCATGAATAAAAATGTTACAAAGAATTCCAAGGTTGAGAAGAATAGAGGGCAACATCAGCCCTCTTTCTTTTAACGAGATTCAGAAATTAATTCAGAAATTAAATTTAGTGGAAGAAGGCAATTCCTCTCTCGCTAAAACCGAGGTATCCTTGCATTAGAAATGATTCAAGCAACTTATCAACAGTTGATAGAAAGAATTTCTAGATTAAGCGGTTTAGAGCTCAACGAAATCCAAAGGAGGGTTGAAGCAAAGAAAGCAAAATTAAGTGGATTAATCAGTGACGAAGGCGCCGCACAAGTCGTAGCGGCCGAGCTGGGCATTTCTTTTGATAAACAGAAATTCAAGATAATTGATTTGCTTATAGGAATGAAAAAAATCCAAGTCGTTGGCAAAGTTCTTGAGATTTATCCTATAAGGAAATATAAGAGGGCAGAGCATGAAGGGGAGATTGGCTCGATGCTTATAGCTGATGAGACTTCTGCAGTTCGTGTTGTTCTATGGGACACTAACCATATAGAACTCATAAAAAATAACACAATCCAAAAGGATTCTGTAATTGAGATAAAAAATGCCGATGTTCGTGGTACTACAGCAAAAGAGATTCATCTTAATTCTACATCAGAAATATCTCTCAGTGATGCCAAGATTGAAAAAATCAAAATTGAATTAGAGAAACCGAGGATGGCAAAGCTCTCTGAGCTTAAAAACGGCGAGCAAGCCAGTATCCGTGGCAATATAGTCCAGTTATTTCAGCCAGCATTTTTCTCGGTTTGCCCAGAGTGCAACATGAAAGTTTCATTCGAAGGGAACAAGGCAGTGTGCGTAAGACATGGCGCGATTATTCCATCAAAGCGCGCGATTCTTAATATGGTAATTGATGATGGCTCAGATAACATAAGGGCAATGGCTTTCAGTGAGAATATCGCAAAATTCTTGAAAATCAGTGACGATGAAGTGTTGAACTTAGAAAATCCTCAATTTTTCCTTAGCAAAAAAGCCGAGTTGCTTGGAACTGAATGGATTTTTTCTGGGCGTTCAAGAAAAAATATCTTGTTCAACCGCAGCGAGTTTGTTATTAATTCTCTCCAAGAATCCCAGCCGGAAGAAATAATAAAGGAGTTGAGCGAATAAAGCAATTCTAAAGCATATCTTTCACTGGAATAATCTTTATAAAAGTCAACTCTCTTGTTAAGATATGGCTAAGGAAAAAAAAGAGAAAGAAAGTAAGGGCATGGATGAATTGAGGCTGACTGATTTGCCTGGAATCGGGCCAACAACAGCGACAAAACTTGAAGAAGCGGGCTATAGCGACTTGATGGCAATCGCAGTCATGACCCCATCTGATTTGAGTGCAGTGGCGGATTTGGGAGAAGCTGTCGCAAGAAAGGCTATTTTAGCCGCACGAAAGATGCTCCATCTCGAGTTCGAAGACGCAACAGAATACATGAAAAAACGCGAACAAGTCTTCAAGATTACAACAGGCTCAAAAAATCTCGATGCGCTACTCGGAGGGGGGGTTGAGACAGGCGCGATTACAGAGGCTGCCGGAGCTTTTGGTTGCGGCAAAACTCAGATAGGCCATTGTCTCGCAATCAATGTTCAACTTCCAAAAGAACAGGGCGGCGCGGAAGGTAAAGCTGTTTACATAGACACAGAAAGCACTTTCAGGCCAGACAGGATAAAACAAATTGCTTTAGCGAAAGGCCTCGATCCAGAAATTGTCCTCAAGAATATTTTCGTAGCAAGAGCTTTCAATGCAGATCATCAGATTTTGCTTGTTGATAAAGTTACAGAGCTCATAAAAAATGGAGAGCCTATTAAATTGATAATCGTAGATTCATTGATGGCCCACTTCCGTGCTGAGTTTGCCGGGAGAGGCATGCTTGCAGACAGACAGCAAAAAATTAACAAACATCTTCACAATTTAATGAGGCTCGCAGAGGCCCACAACATAGCGATATACATCACAAACCAAGTCATGGCTAACCCTGCCATAATGTTCGGCGATCCAACAACTCCCATAGGCGGCCATATAGTTGCGCATGGCTCGACTTACAGGATATATTTAAGAAAGGGAAAAAAAGATTCAAGAGTCGCAAAAATGATTGACTCTCCGAACCTGCCCGAGTCAGAAACAATTTTCTTCATCACAGCAAAAGGTATAGAAGATGGTGAGCTAAAATAATTTTGAAAAATTTTGAGATAATTAACTTTAGTCATTGACTTGGAGCTCTTTCTTTGTCATTATTCATTTCCTGGGTTTTTCTGATATTTGTCTTTGAATAAAGTGTTCTTTGGATTGCAACAATCTTGTTTTCTTCTCGGGGTACAGAATCTCCAAATAGTTTTATTTGATATTCTCTGGCAGTTCGTCCGCTCAGTTTTTTGGTTAATTCATCGCATTTTTGGCTAATCTCGCAATGGTCGCACAGCCTCCCGCGTTCAGGGAAAACATTTCCGGATTCGAACTGTTGTTCCATGCCTTTTATCATCTCCATAAAATCGTAGAAATTAATATCGTTTCTCTTCATCGGATAGATTTCATCTTTCATGATAAGCAGATATTCCAAGGCTATTTTGTCGCTCAAATAAATTGGATTACCCCCCCATTGTTTTGCTTCTTCTTCTGAAACTCCAATAGATTTTGCGAATTCCTTGTCTTTATTGCACAAACATCCCAAGGCAAGAGCATACAATGTAAATTGAGGGTCATATTTCAATTTCATATCGCCAGGAACTCTATGTCCAGATTTTATGTCTCTTATTTTTGGCCCGTATAGAATTGAGTCAATTCTCCCGTTGAAAAAATGCCCGTTAATTTCAAATATCGGAATCTTATATTCAATATGGATTGGTGCGGGTTCTTTTGAAAGTCGTTCATACATCTTATAACACATTTGCCATATTTCTTCTCTGATTATCCAAGGCTCGGCTTCATTTTTCCATTTTATTTGTTTGCCTTGGATAGTTCCATTAGCCACAATGAAATTCCACCATCCCCCTTTTCTCCCTCTGCCTTCTTCATTCTTCTTGCCAGCGATTACATTTGCAAAATCCTCTGCAGAGCGGAATCTTATTTGATATAATTTGGTTTGTTTATCTTTTTTGTAGAGATATTCTGCAGCTTTATGCATTATAATTCCTTTAGCCATATCGCCGGTAACAGGTTTTTGAATGCCCATAAAATGTATCAAGAAATACTTGTACGGGCAGTAAGTTGCTTCATCAATATTTGTAGGATTCCAAACATATTTCGGCTTAGATTGCATTGAGAAACCAGGAACAAGAAACTTATAAAATTAGTTGTGAAAAAAAATAACTATTATATCACTTCATTTCTTCTTTCTTTTTATTTCTTCAGTTTTCGCAACAATCTTTTTCAATTTTGCGATTTTAGCTTTAGTTCCCGGAGTTCTAGTTTTTTTGGTCTTTATTTCTTCGCTAACATCTCTCAATTCTTTCACTGATGAAACCAATGGTTGCAAAATCTGTGAGAACGCGCTCTGCAAAGCCTGTATTTCTGTATTCAAACTTTCAATTTTTGAGCTATACTGATTGACTTGGCTCATAATCCCTAATTGAACTTTGTCAAATGCAATCTCGAGTTTTTTCATGCGCTCTTCTACTTGTTTGAGCTTTGATTCAATATGTTTCTTTAATTCTGAAACATCGCCTATTTTCTCGCGGAACTCTTCCCATTTCTCGTTGATGACCTCTTCAACAAGCTCTTCAACAACCTCGGTTCCTGCTGGCGCAATAGCAGGCGCAACAGCCTCGTAGGGAGAAGGATATGCTTCATAGCCCGTCTGAGGCACTGGCGCATATTCTTCCTCTGCTCCTGGCGCAGGGGCCCCCACAAGAGCCTCTGGTGCATAACTTTCTTCAGGAGCTTCCTCTTGCTCCATTATCGAAGGTATCATCTCCTCGCCAGGAACTGCAGCTTCTTCCTCTATAATTTCACTTGGAACTTCTGCTTCTGGCGCCTCTTCATATTCGCCTGGCGCGGGCGCTTCTTCTTCTAATTCGCCAATTTCTCCTCCGTACTCTTCTTCCATGCCAGCAGTCCTTGCAAGTTCAAGTTTAACCTTGGCTTGGTTAATTGCATCATTAATCTCTGTTGAGCTGTAGCCTTCGCTTCTCAGATACTTTATGATGTCAGCATCGGTGTAGCCTTGTCTACTCAGCTTCAAAACTTCATTCACAGGAACTTTTTTTGCCATTTTTACTCTATTTTTTACTCTTCTACTTCAATAATCTCGCCTCGTTTACTTTTCACCATCTTGCTCACAATCCTCTTGACATCGTCTTCTGTGGCATACTTGAGAGGCTCGAACATCTTCATAGAACGCTCCAAAACTTTTAACTCTTCCTTACGCGCAAGCTCAGCGCTTTCGCTGATAATATGTTCAACAGCCTCTTTTAACCGGTCAATTTCATCTCTTAAGCCAGAAATATCGTCCTTGATAAGCGTTAACTCTTTGTTCAGTCGGTCATTTTGTCTTAGTATAGTTTGGCTTACGACAGCCATCCTTTCCTTAAGTAGTCTCATATTTTCTTCCAAATCATTCATCCTTGTGCTAAAATCCGCGAGAAGTGCTGATACAGCCCCCAATTCTTGATTGTCCATTTTATAGCTCTTTTGTTTATAGAAAAAAAGGAATTTTGATTTAAATATTTAACTTAATCCCATATTGAAAAGAAGCAAAAAGAATTAGAAAGAACTAAAGAGAAACACAAAAATTAAAAACAGCTCCTTCGTTATAAAGGAGTTATAAACTTATAAAAAAGGAGTCATGATAAACTGTAGTAAAAAAAGAAAATGATGTTTAAAGAGGGTACTCAATTATATTCTTATGAGGTTGTGCGCGAGGGCGGACAGGATGTTATGTATGTTAATTATCTAGGCGCGGCTTTTGTCCCTAGCATCGCTGATTTGCCCATCGTCATGGCCAGAACAATAGACTATTTAACAGAATCTCCAAGTGTTACAAGGATTGTGTTTGTGCAGCAGAGGAACTATAGCTATGATTTCCATGAAGTCACAATGCTCAACGAAATAGCTCAGCTCTACACTCATTTGATAAAACAAGAGAAAGTTCTTTCAGCCACAACTCTTGAGCCGTATAAATGCAAGAAGCATTTAGCTCAACGCTACGAGGCCATGCGCTATCTAATTTTAACATTGTTGAAACAGGATCCAATTGGTTGTTATGTAGAAACAAAAAGATTATTGCACGAAGAGAGAATAGCAGCCAAAGGGTTGTCTCAAGCCGAGCTCACTTGCGAAAATCATTACATAAGGCTTCTGACAAAAATTGTTGCGATGCTAGACAATTTAACATTAATAAAAGAGGTAAAAGATAGGATAGAAGGCTACAAGTTAGGCGACAGAAGCCTTTACATTGAATTGTTCAGGCCAGAAATAGTCCCGAATTTCACTTTCACGAGGCTTATGGCAGCAATGCCCACGGAAGCAGAGATTGTCGATGAGTATGAAGTCGGCCCAGAGCATGACAAAAGCTCTGTAACAATCTTGAAAATTCCAAATTCAACAAAATATGTTTATCATCTAACTGCTCCTGAGTTCACTTTGAATGAAGATTTACAATCTTTAGTGAACTTAGCAAGAAATGTGTTGCTCGAGCATAAGCCAAAAGCAGAAGAGTTCACTGATCCCACCCGCATAAGACAAGTTTTTTTTAACATAGCCAGGGACCTTTTGCAAGAACTGAGTGAAACAAAAAGAATTGCTCTTAACTATAGACAGCTTAACAAACTCGCTACTATTCTTGTGAGGCACACCATAGGCTTCGGCCTTATCGAAGTTCTTTTACAGGATGAAAAACTTCAAGATATAATGGTTAATGCCCCTGCCGGTGCTGTCCCAATATTTGTTAGGCATCAAGATTATGATGAATGCGACACTAATATCATCCCAAGTCAGGAAGACACCGAATCATGGGCCGCGAAGTTTAGAATGATGTCTGGCCGCGCGCTTGATGAAGCTAACCCTGTGCTTGACACAGAGCTCATCATTGGCACATCCCGTGCAAGAGTTGCTATAATCCAACAGCCGTTATCGCCTTATGGTTTAGCTTATGCACTTAGAAGACACAGAGAAAAACCCTGGACATTGCCATTGTACATAAAAAATCGTATGATTAATTCGCTAACCGCGGGCTTATTGTCCTTTCTTATTGACGGTTCAAGAACAATGTTGATAGCAGGGACTCGAAGCTCAGGTAAAACCTCATTGTTAGGGGCCTGTATGCTGGAAATTATGCCGCGCTTTAGGATTATTGTGTGTGAAGGAACTATGGAGTTGCCTGTAGATTCATTTAGGAATATGGGATATGACATATTGAGGATGAAAGTTCGCGAGGCTCTAACAAGAGAAAGCTCTGAACTTAGCGCAGCCGAGGGTATTAGAACGAGCTTGCGTTTAGGAGATTCTAGTTTGATTGTTGGCGAGGTGAGAAGTGAAGAGGCTTTAAGCTTGTACGAAGCAATGAGAGTTGGTGCATTAGCAAATGTTGTCGCAGGAACAATTCATGGAGCGTCGCCTTATGGTGTCTTCGATAGAGTTGTTAATGACTTGAAAGTTCCTGCTACAAGTTTTAAAGCAACGGACATAATTGTTATAGCAAACCCCATTAAAAGCCCTGATGGATTACATAGATGGCGCCGAGTTCTTCAGTTAGCGGAAGTCAGAAAACACTGGACATTGGACCCTACAACAGAACACGGTTTTGTAGATTTGATGAGATATGATGTTACTAAAGACGAGCTTATCGCTACAGATGACTTACTTAATGGCGAGTCAGAAGTGCTTAAAGATATCGCCGGCCAAGTTAAAGGCTGGGCAGGTTCGTGGGACGCGGTTTGGGACAATATTCTTTTAAGAGCAAAAATCAAACAAGCGATAGTTGAAGCAAGCATTAAGGCCAAAGATGCAAACTTGCTCGAAGCCCCTTTTGTAGTTAAATGTAATAATGCTTTCCATGAAATAAGCGACAAGGTAAGGCAAGAGATAGGGGTGCCCCAAGGCAAGCGCGTTTTCAAGGAATGGCAAGTATGGCTAGAACATGAACTCAAGAGAAAGAAATTGTGAAGGCAACAAATATAGAAATATAGTTTAGAGTATAGAAAAATAAATAAAAGGGTTTTGTTGTATATTATAGTCATATATTATCAAATGAATCACTCCGCGCTAAAGCCCGAGATCATGAATAAAAATGTTACAAAGAATTCCAAGGTTGAGAAGAATAGAGGGCAACATCAGCCCTCTTTCTTTTAACGAGATTCAGAAATTAATTCAGAAATTAAATTTAGTGGAAGAAGGCAATTCCTCTCTCGCTAAAACCGAGGTATCCTTGCCTTTTATGTAATGATATTCAAAAAAGAATTGGCAAACGAACTTTTTGTCTTTCTCCTTGCTTCTGTGTTTATGGCTTTCATTTTTGCCATCAAGTTGAAATGGCCTGTATTGACTCTCGAGCCTTTAGCTATCCTTCTTGGTTTTCTTTATGCTTTGATAATGTTCGCTTTGTTCATTGGCGTTCAGAAACTTGTGGCATTTGCTCTTGATTGCAGAACCACCACGAAACTTTTGAGCTTTAGGCGGTACTGGTTCAAGCCCCATTCAATTTTTCCTTTCGAGTTCCCTGCGTGGTTTTTCCTTCCAGTGATATTAGCATTAGTAGGAATAAAATGGCCAGCGATTCTGAACTTTGATGTTGAGCCAAAAATAACTCATGTAAGGCAAAGATGGCAGAATATAACAGAAAGTGATATCGGTAAGATCGCGATTTCTGGGCCTTTGGCTGTAATGGCCCTGGGCATCTTGATGCGAGTTTTTGGAGCGAATGAATTCGCATTCTTATGTGTCTTGTTCACTTTCGCAGCTTTGATCCCTATAGGCATGGGCTTCAAACTTTTCAATAGCTCTCGTATTTTGTGGTTTTTCTCATTTGTATTTTCACTGGCAGTGTTGCTTTTGATTAATATTCAGAGCGTATTCGCGGTTATCTTGACGGCAGTTATATTCGCTGCTCTCGCCACAATCTCTTATTATGTATTGTATGAGAAATAAGAAATTTTTTTCTTATTTTTGATTATCCCTTTTCCCCTTTCTCTTCCCCGACTTCTTCTTTTGTTCTCCTTATCACTTTGACATTATCTATCTTCACTGTTATTGGAATTGGCACTGCTGCCTCAAGAAGCTCGACAACAACTTCCTCGCGGGTTTTATCAATTCGCGTTACTTTTGCTTTCTCTCTCTTGAAAGGTTCTGTTAGCATTTCAACAATATCCCCCTTTTCTATATTGATCGCGGTGACAGCAGGTTGGACCATTGCCTCAATCTCCTTGTAACTTATGGCTTTTGGGATTAAACCTTTGACATAAGGCAAGTTGTAAATTGCTTGCTCTGCGCTCTCAGCGTCCAAAGCTTCAAGAATTATGTAGCCCCTTAATCCGTGTGGCCTGGCAACTGAAAAAACATTCAAGTTCTTTTTTTCGGCCCTGTCAGCGATGAGATCTAAGGCTAGATCTTCTTTGTTCGTTGTAACCTTAACCACAAATATCATTTGTTATTTTTGATTTGATTTTTATATTTAATAAATCTTATTAGCGTAAATGTAATATCCAAGGAATATTTCTTTCATAACTGTTCCTTTAACTGTCACTTTTTTCCCTTCTTCAGGAAGCTCTTTGCTCTGGACATTTATTGAGTAATCTCCGTCTGTCAGCGCAAATCCGGATAAGGTCCCTATTTTTACTGAATTTTTCACAATCCCACTCACAACTATCTCTTTGCCAAGATATTTTTCAGGGTTTTCCTTAAGCTCCTTGACGCTCACGAAACCGCATCCAGCGCTAGACACTAGAATCAAGACTAACAAAAAAGATAAAAGGGCAAAAAAATATTGTGTTTTCATTTTAATTTATTTTGATTTAATTTTTATGTGAATATCAAAATGTAGATTATGCCTATAATAAAACCTATCGCACCTATGGCCAATATTCCTAAAGCCGAAATCTTGGAAACCTGTTTTACCTCTTCGCTTGTTGGTTTCCTAGCTACTTTAAACACTCTCACGCATTTCCCGAAGAACTCTCCTGTAGCTTTAAAAAGATTTTTCTTTTGTATTTGTTCTTCCATCTTATTTTAGTATTAAAATATCCCTAGATAAATTAAAAATTAGAAGCCTTAAAAACCTTACTTTTCTTCAACAAAATCAATGCCGAGCTCTTGTTCCATCTCCCTTACATTCTTATCAAATCGTCTCTCCCCAGGCCCCAATATTTGTGAGCTTTTTACTCCAGTCACAATTAACAAAACTCGTAAGGTTTTATCCATATCCTCACTAAGCTGCGCTCCCCATATCATCTTGGCTCTAGGATTAATTCTCTTGCCAACAGTCTCTATGACTTTCTTTGCTTCATCTAAAGTTAAGTCTAACCCCCCGATAATATTGATCAATGCGCCAGAAGCATCGTTAATGTCAACATCAAGCAAAGGATTTTCTATAGCTTTCTCAACAGCTTCTGTTGCCCTGTTCTGCGAATCGCTCTCACCAACACCTATCATTGCTACTCCACCATTAAGCATTATGGCCTTGATGTCAGCAAAATCCAAGTTGACTAAGCCGGCTTTTGTGACAAGTTCAGCTGTTCCTTTGACAGCGTTAGTTAAAATTTCATCAGCAACTTTAAAAGCAGTGTGCAATGGTAAGTCTGGCGCTAGTTCAAGCAGTTTGTCATTAGGGATGACAATCAAAGTGTCAACCGCGTCCTCAAGCTTCTCCAATCCAATCATTGCATTTTCATATCTTCTCTCACCCTCAATTGTGAAAGGCAAGGTTACTACAGCAATTGTCAATGCTCCCATTTTCTTTGCCATTGCCGCTACGACAGGTGCCGTTCCTGTCCCAGTTCCTCCACCCAAGCCACATGTTATAAAAACCATATCTGCACCTTGAAGTTTTTGTTTAATCTCATGCTCTGATTCATGAGCAGCTTCCTCACCGATCTGTGGATTGCTTCCTGCCCCTAGTCCATGTGTTAACTCTTTTCCGACAAGAATTTTAGAATCCGCGCAAGTGTAAAGCAGATCCTGCGCGTCAGTGTTAATAGCAATAAGTTCCGCGCCCTTGATTCCTATCTCTTTCATTCTCGTCAAGGTGTTCCCGCCTCCGCCGCCACAACCAAATACTTTGATGGCAGCCTTTTGTTTAGCAATAATCTCTTCAAGCTCTCTGTCAACTTCATGAGTTACTTCCTCTTTTAATTGGTAAAGTTCAGCCATTTTTCAGCAAACATATAATTTAAAAATAAATAGTATATAAATTTTAGTATTCTTTAGTCAATATTTCAATTTTTGTCAGCTCTAAAACTTTTTTCTTGAACAGTTCAACATCATTTTTGCTGACTTTTGTCATTTTCTTGAACGAAACAATTGTTTTACCTTCTTTTTCTTCTATTTTTTCGATCTCAATCCCAAACATCTTAGCTATAGCCTTAATTTTCTTGTTGTTGTCGAGCACAATCTCATTAATTTTGAACTTATAGACAATTTCCTTGCCAGCAAGAGGATTGTTCAAATCCACAAGGGCTCGCCCAGAAGTTACAGAAATAACTTTAGCAACAATCCCGTTGACATTCACGAGCATCCCAGCATGAGGCATCTCTGTGAAAGCGCTCAAAGGCACTATCTTGATAAGTTTAGGGTCGCGCTTGCCGAAAGCATGCTCTGGTTTTAAAGCAACTTCATAATTCTTGCCGATATCTTTATTCTCGAGCTCTTTGTCAAGACTCTTCAGAAGCATTGCCTCACCAATGCATAGTACAAAAGGCTCGAACTTTTTGTCCTTGATTTCAATGCCTGCTTTTTTGGCATCTTCAATGCGAGTGGTGTCAAAAAGCATTCCATCTTTGGTGTAGGCACTAAAATCTATCTCGATGAAATCCCCTTTCTTCGTCTTTCTACTTGTCTCCCCACTCTTCTCGCCCATAGCTAAATAAGAAAAAATCGCTTTAAATGTTTTGCTTTTCGATTTATTTTTCTGATTTTTTTCATCACTTTACTGTTACATCATACGAAAGTTTTATATATCTAATCGCTATTAAGATAATATGACATGGCGTAAGGGGCTCAGCAAAGAACTTCGGTATCATCTAGAGAAGATCATTCTTGAAAGCTACTCACACAAGCATGCTATAACTCATGCAAAAGACAAAGGAAAAGCGCAATTGTGGGTTGCTTTGGCAATTCTCCAAAAGAAAATTACAGAGCTTGAGCTGAAAACAGCATATCTTGAAAGAACATTACAGCAATTTTTCCCGAGAAAGAAACAGCTTTCAGAGAATGAGAGGAAAAAACAAGAGGCCGAAGTGGAAGCAATATTGAAAAATCTCGTCACAGGAAAAAGGTTTGAAGCAAAACTAAATACAAAGCGAGACAAAAGACACAAAAAAAGACACGAGAAAGGGCGAAGTTCTATAAAAATAGCAAAATCTTTATAAATCATCTTTCTTTTCTTGTGGCATGTCATTAAAATTGGTTGATGCTACTGAATTAAGACAGGGTAGTTTTGCGATGATAAATGAGGCTCCTTGCGTTGTCAAGTCTATTGATATAAGCAAGACTGGTAAGCATGGTGCAAGTAAGTGTAGGATAGAGGCTATTGGGATTCTTGATGACAAAAAAAGGATAACTGTCATGCCTGGCTCAGAGCGAGTGGCAGTGCCGATGATTGAAAAAAAGCGCGCCCAGGTTTTAAGCATCAACAAACAAGACGCAAAAGCAAGCGTTATGGATCTTGAAAACTTTGAGACCATAGACGCTGCAATAGCATCAGACTTATTAGAAAGCGTTGCAGAAGGCTCCCAAGTGGAGTATTGGAATGTCGAAGGGAGCAAAATAATTAAGAGGTTATTGTAGATATTGTAAAAATTGTAAAATGGCGAAGATAGAAGCGGCACACTCAAGACTTTTCAAAGAAGTTTTTGTGTGTAGAAGATGTGGAAGCAAAATAAAAGCGCAGTCAAGAAAAGTTTCAGAAGGAAGCGTCAGATGCAGAAAATGCAAAAGTCTCGCGCTCCGTCCAAAGAGAAAAAAGACTAAAAAGTAAGTTAAAATAACTTAAAAATCAGAGAATAAAAATAAAAAAGAAATAAGATGTCATTTGTTATTTTTGATTTGATTTTTTTTGGGGTTTTTTGTCTAATAATTGGGTTATTTCTGTACAGGAAAAGGGAAAAACTTAAAATAGAATCGAAAGTTTTTCTGCTTTACAGAACAAAAGTAGGCCTAAAATTCATAAAATGGTTCAGCAAAAAATTCTCTCCACTTTTACATATTTTGAGTTACTTTTCTATCGTATTCGGATTCGTTGCCATGATCCTTTCTATTGCATTGCTCTATAGAAGCATCGAAATAATTATTTCTTTAGTTACTATCCCAAAAATCCCCCCATTAATGCCACTTGTCCCCTATCTCCCACAAATATTTGACTTGCCATTGCCCCCATTTTATTTCACTTATTGGCTTATTATCATTGCTATAGTCGCAATTGTCCACGAATTTTCCCATGGTATATTCGCTTCTCTCTATAAATTAAAAATCAAGGCGACTGGATTTGGTTTCTTGGGACCTTTTCTTGCAGCATTTGTCGAGCCTGATGAAAAAGCAATGCAAAAAAAGAGCGCAAAGCAACAATTAGCTATCTTATCCGCGGGAAGTTTTGCGAATTTTATCTTCGCCATCTTGTTCCTGATAATCTTAAATATTTTCTTTGTATTGAGCACAATGCCTTCTGGCATAATTTATGCAACATCATCAATCAACGCAAGCAATATAACAAATTTCACAATAGATTCTACAATAATCGAGGGTCTAGAGAGGGATCAGTTATTGCCCCTATTGAACGATTCCCATGAGTTAATACCCATAGGAACTGATAATGGTACCTATTATATCAGCCATAGTTTGCTAAAGGAACAAATGCGCTCCTGGAAAAATAACTCCCAATCGTTGATAGTTTTTTATAACAGCCCGATGATTAGGGCAAACATCCAAGGAGAAATAACCAAAGTAAATGGGATAGCAGTTAAAGATTATGATAAGATTTTTGTGAATCTTTCAGAGCTATCTCCTGGTGACAAAGTAAAAATAGAAACTACCAAAGGAAGTTACGAAGTCGCTGCTGACAGACACCCTTTGAATGAAAGCCGCGGATTTATTGGATTGGGTTCAACAGTTTTGCCTATAAGTGGATTTGCCAAAGTTCTCCAAGATATAAGTTCGGTGCCAAAGAATCCCTTCATGTTTTACTCCCCAAAATATGATATGGAAACTTTTACCTTTAGCTATGATTTGTTATGGTGGCTTGTGTTAATCTGTATTTCAATAGCGCTAATCAATATGCTTCCCTTAGGAATGCTCGATGGTGGTCGCTTCATTTATGTCACTGCTTTAGGCCTTACAAAATCAAAAAAATTTGCAGAGATAACATTCAAAATCGCGGCCTTCTTGGTTGTATTGATATTGTTAGCTTTGACAATTGTATGGTTTGTCAAGATAATCTAAAATTATTTAAAACAAATTTCCTTCTGCCTTTTGCAAGAAAAGCGGGCCCGTAGTCTAATGGCAAGACGCCTCCTTCGCAGGGAGGAATTTCGAGTTCGACTCTCGACGGGTCCATAAAATTTCTATTTTATATAGATTTATTTGCACTAGAAATAAAAAATTTGGAATTATTTGGATTTTATTTTTCGATGTTTTTTTGCAAAAAAAATTTACCTTCGACAAAATTTTTTGAATTTTAGAAAAAAAATAAAAATTTCAATAAAAAAGAAAAGATATATAAATAAAAATGCATTTATTTTTTTAACAAATATTAAATTCAATCTCACTAAAAGAGGTTTCAAAATGGCAAAAAAGAAGAAAGGAAAGAAAAAGAGATAGTTATAATTAACTCTTAATCACAATTTTATTTTTGTTCTTGTTTTATTCTTGATTCTTCTTCTAGAAATCTACAATTATCTCAAAATTCAATTATTCCATCTCGAGTCAATGCAACAAATTTTATCCCCACCGGCAACTGCAACAATGCTGAAATTAGTGCCATATGCTCCTTCCCATCCCCAGAAGCAATTGAAAGCGCAACCTCTATTCCATTAATTTTACCTTTCAGTTTTTCTTTAATTTCATCTACAGTTTCTTTGATTGACTTATCAAAATTTATGCTTATAACCTCCGCCTTTTTGCTGAAATTAAATTTACCGACAGAAGCTTTGAAAAAATTATCACAAATCAATATTACTTTCTCCCATGTTCCCCTATTGACTAAGCCCGCGACCTGCCCCCACGTGCCTTTTCCACTTGATAATAACGCGATCAGTTCCATAAAAAAAAACATAACCTAAAGTTTATAAGGATTATGTCAGTATTGTATACATGAAAGAGCGCTCATTAAGTGAGATTACATTAAGAAAATATGAAAAACCTTATGAATTAAGCCAGCGCGACTTATTGAAAAAAATCTGTTTAAGTCTCGGTTTGTTACAGCCAGGGGATTCTCGAGACATTATTGTAGATATTTTACAAGTTCTCTTTGAACACAGAAAACAAAAACAAGAACTTACAACAGAACAGATAAAAGAAAGGGCCATAGCAAACAGAAAGCGGGCAAATCTCGAAATCAAAGGGATCGCAGACTCAAATATTAGGAGGCAATTAAAAAGACTACGAGATTTGTTTCTTGTTGAAAAAGAAAATAATCTCTACCGAATCGCCGAATTCGACAGTCTAGAAGAAATTTTTTCAAAAAAAATAGAAAAATTTTATATTGCCAGCATCATAGAGAGAATAAAGGAATATCTTGCTGTCTTGGAACAAAATAATAATAAATAGCGACGGAAAATAAAAGATTTTGCAAGAGAAACCTTTATAAATGCCCTTTCTTTTAGATTATTATTCCGTTAAAACTACTACTTAAAGGGCCAGTTTAAGGATGTAGGAGGAAAAAATGAATTTTTCTGAATCCCTAACAGAATTAAGAAAAGCAAACAAGAAAAGGAATTTTGACCAAACAGTTGACCTGATCATAAATCTAAAGGACTTTGATCCCCGCCGTGACAGTTTGAACACTTTTTCCATACTCCCCCACCTAAGCATAAAAAAGAAAGTTTGCGGATTTTTGGAGCACCCTTCATCAAAGGTCTATTCCATAACAAAAAATGATATCGAAAAGTTGACCCAATCAGATATTAAAAAACTAATCAAAGAATATGACTTTTTCATCGCAAATGCAAAACTTATGCCTTCAATAGCGCAGAAATTTGGCAAGGTTCTAGGGATAGCTGGTAAAATGCCCGATCCTAAAATGGGATGCGTTCTTTTGCAAGAAAATGAGAAATCTATAGAAGAAATTGTCGATAAGCTTTCAAAGATGATAAAAATAAAGGCAAAAGAGGCAAGTTTGAAGATAGCTATAGGAAAAGAAAGCATGAATGATAAGGAGATAGCGGACAACGCGCAGACAGCGCTAAAAGCCGTGATAGACGCCTTACCAAAGAAAGAGTTAAATCTACGTTCAGTCATGTTAAAATTCACAATGAGCAAGCCCATTAAAATAAAATTCAAATAAAAACAAGTAAAAAATAAAAAAACAAGTAAAAAATAAAAATGCCGAAGAAGCAAAACAATATAGAAGCAAAAGTTTCAGAGAAAAAGAAACAGATTTTAAGAGATCTTGTAAATCTCATCAATGAAAGCAATACGGTGATAATCGCTTCAATCATAAATATCTCATCATTGCAGTTCCAAAAACTAAAACAATCGTTAAAAGGGAAGGCAATAATAAAGGTTGTCAAGAAAAATCTTGCACTAAAAGCCCTGGAACAAGCAAAAGCAAAGAAACAGGGGATAGAGCAACTTAAACAGACTATAGGAAACGGAAGCAACTTCGCTTTGTTGTTCTCAGAACTCGACGCTTTTGAGCTCGCAGCAATACTCTCAGAAAACAAAAGGCCTTCTAAAATCAAACCGGGCCAAATAGCACCGCAAGACATTATCCTAGAAGCTGGCCCCACAGACTTACCAGCCGGTCCCGCGATATCAGATCTCTCAAAAGTGAAGATAAAGGCCGGCATCGAAGGCGGCAAAATAGTAATCAAAGAGCGCGCAGTGTTAACAAAGCAAGGAGAGAAAGTTTCTGAAGATGTCGCTTCAGTGCTTGCGAAGCTCGAGATTATGCCCTTATCTGTCGGTATAGAACCTCTAGCAGCGTACGATTCCAAAGGCAACAAAGTTTACACAAATATCAAAATAGATAAATCAGCAATAATCCAAGACTTGAAAATTAAGACTAATCAAGCTGTGGCTTTAGCACTTCACATAAGCTATCCTTCGCAGGAAACAATAAGGCTTTTGCTAGCTAAAGCGAACATGCAAGGCAACTCAATTTTAAACTTAGTCGGCCATTCCAAACCATCTCAAACGCCAACAGCTCAAGAAATTCCTACTCAACAAACCCAAAGTTAAATCAACAGGAGGAGAAATGCAATACATATATGCAGCTTTACTTTTGCACAATGCTGGAAAAGAAATTACAGAGGACAATCTCAAGAAAGTGATCGAGGCCGCGGGAACACATGCAGATGAAGCGCAGATAAAAACAGTAGTGGCAAGTTTGAAAGGCGTTGATATAGAAAAAGCACTTTCTGAAGCAGTTGCTATGCCTGCTGCTGTAGGGGCCCCTACAGCCGGTGCATCAACACAAGTAAAAACAGAAGAGAAAGAAGAAAAGGCAGAAGAAGCTGCAGAAGGTTTAGCTGCCCTATTCGGCTAAAGTTAGAATGGATTCTTTATTGAGGGCAATGTTCCTAAGCCTTCTGCCTATCGCAGAACTCAGAGGCGGCATCCCCTATGCAGTCGCCCTAGGCATCGATCCTATAATGGCTTTTGTTTTCTGCACTTTCGCGAATATTCTTGTTGTGCCAATATGTTTCTTGTTCCTGCAGACTTTGAACAAACTTCTCTTGAACATCAAACCCTACAAAAAATTCTTTAATATCTACATAAAAAGTCTTAGAAAGCGAAAGGAAAAAGTAGAGAAAGCTTATGAGATTTATGGAATTCTTGCTCTTACAATCTTTGTTGCGATTCCTTTGCCATTTACAGGCGCGTGGACTGGAACATTTATAGCCTGGCTCCTCGGTTTAAAACACATAAGAAGTTTTTTCGCAATCTCGTTAGGAGTTATAATTGCTGGCATAATAGTTACATTGATAGCGGCGGGAATTCTAGCAGCACTTTCTTTTTTATTGTAATTTTCTCTGTTCAATTAAGAACTTAACATCAGAATAAAAAGGGATTGCCTTAATTCTGAAAAACCAAATGCTCAGAAACCAGATTGCTATCACAAACACAGTGCTCAAAACATACCAAAAGAATTTATGTGTAAAATCAAAAGCTACAGAACTATGGACTACCATATTTATCAAAATTAACAGTCTTAGTATGTTTAAAGCAAGCAATAAAAGCGCGTCAAACACAAACAAAACTACACGTTTCTTAAAGCTTAAGTCTCGAGTTAGGGCATTGAGTAAGAAAAGTAAGGTATAGGCGCTTCCAGCTATGCATGCGTCAATAATTTCAATCCCAATTCCATTAATTATCATACTCTGTAGGTCATTTAAGGCGATATCATAGCAAAAATTTAAAAGCCAATACACTGGATAAACCGTAAGTGGCCTGAAAATAACGTAGAATATTGGCAATACCAATGCGGCAACTACGACAATCATTGCAATTCCATAGCGCAGCAATATTTCGGCTCCCTTGTTTATTGCCATAATTCTATAGTCAAGGACAATTTATTTAAATATCTTTAGCTAAGAAACTCTATGAAACCAAATAAGAATATCATAATCTTAATAATCGCAATAATCTTGTTCATCCTCTCACTGTTTTTTGATTCTCAAATATTTGGTTTCATACAGTCAATAAGATGCCCTATCGCCGATACATTCTTTTCTTGGCTTCTTATAATAGAAAAGGATCTTGTTTTTTATCCTCTCGTAATTTTTGCAACATTGGTTATCTTGTCAATCAGAAACAGAAAGAACGCTCTCCCTTACCTCCTTGGCCTTGTCGCAGCAGGGGTTTTAACGCTCGTGTTGAAAGTGGTTTTTGCTAGGTCGAGACCAAATGGATTAGATGAATTATCTTTCCCTTCTGGTCACACGGTTCTATTAACGACATCAATCCCTTTTCTCAATAACAAAACAGTGAGAATTGTATGGATAATTCTTTCATGTGTATTCTTATCGGCAAGATTATGGTTAGGTTTACATTATCTAAGCGACATAATCGCTGGCGCGATTATTGGTTATTTCATTCCAATGATGATTTGCAGATTGATAACAATTAAAGTAATGAAGAAGAAAAGAAAATGAAGCACGCAGCATTAGAGGTATGGAGGCAAATGTTTCATCTGCTATTCGGGATTCTCATAATAATGTTTATCCTGTTCACAGAGCATGATATTGTTCTAATAACCTTATTCCTATTGTTTTTATTGAGCGTTTTATTTTCTATCATTGCCACAAAAACAAAAGTTCCAATAATCCGTTTTCTTCTGGAAAAATTTGGCCGAGATACAGAAATCAAGACATTTCCTGGCAAAGGTATAATCTTTTTTATAGCGGGCTGCCTCTTGACATTTAAACTGTTCCAGCAAGACATTGCTTTAGCATCAATTGCAGTTCTGACGTTTGGCGATGCCATCTCAACTCTTGCAGGATTTTTCGGCCAAAAATACAAGAAAAAGCCATTCAGCAAATTCAAAACATTGTATGGCACTATGATCGGAACAGTTGTATCGTTTTTAGTCGCATTGATCTTCATCGAGCCGCTTTATGCAGCTACAGCGGCGATTTTTGGGATGTTCATAGAAGCATTAGCAATAAAATTAGGAGAAACAGAAGCTGATGATAATCTAATTGTCCCTCTCGCTTCAGGCACCGCATGTTATTTATTAAGGTTTGTTTTAGGCTAAAATAAGATTAATAAACTATAAAATAAATATATAAAAATAAAAGGGGTAGTAAGAGATATAGGATGACAACATTCGTAGAGATTTTGAACCAGTTTGCTATAGGGTTTAGTATAATTTTTGAAAGAGCCGTTGAAATTCTAAAGCAGCCTGCCTTAAACAAAGATATGCTATGGATTCTGCTCCCATCTATAGTCACCCTTTTCCTGATGGAGCTCTATTTCGGCCGCTACAAAGAGGAAGAGTTGGGATGGAACAGCGCAGTGAGTAATGCTCTTGTCCTATTTTTTGTGGGCATGAATCTTGCTTCATGGCTATATTCCCACCAATTATTAATTGGATTTTTCAGCGTTGAAGAGACTATATTCATGAATGCGCTGATAAAGACGCTCATCGCAATTTTTGTTCTTGTAGAGAGCGCACTGCTGCTTTTTTTGAATTTCTTCCACCTCGTAAAGAAGAAATTTGCATTCGGCATTTCATCAACCCTTATCATCAATTTTATAGGAGTAATCAGCATTATCCTAGTTTATTCCGAAGTTCCTTTGGATGCCTTGACTTTCCCCGCGGTATTGATGACATTCATAGCACTCGTTATTTTTTTCAGGTTTATTAAATTATTAGAACCAACAATTACAAAAAAACAAGAAATGGGGGAAGAACTTGGATAAGAACCCGAGGAAGTTACAGCAAAATATAAAAAAATAGTTAAAAGAGAAAAATAAGAGGAAAGAACACCATGGAAAGAAATAAGAATAAATTTAAATAAACTTCATTCTTAAGGAAATCATGAGAAAAAAAGAGTTCGGCGCAATAGAAAAACTCGACAAGATTACAGCTATAGCATTCAAGCGGGGATTTTTCTGGCCTACGGCCGAAATTTATGGTGGCAAAGCTGGCTTCTATAGTTATGGACATTTAGGCAAATCAATGAAATCAAAGTTTGAGGGAGTATGGAGACAGCATTTTCTCGGAGAGAACTGTTACGAAATCCAAGGATCTGCGATTCTGCCAGAACAAGTTTTCATAGCTTCAGGACACTTGGAAAATTTTAATGACCCGCTTGTTGAATGCAAGACTTGCCATTTTCGTTTTCACGCAGATCAGTTCTTAGAAGATAACGGAATAAATACAGAAGACTTAAGCATAGAAGAAATGTCAAAGCTCATCGCAGAAAAACAGCTCAAGTGCCCGAAATGCAATTCGTGGCATTTAAGCTCAGCAAAATGGTTCAACATGATGTTTCCAGTTACTCTGGGGGCTACAGGAGTAAAAGACATCGCTTATCTTACGCCAGAAACTGCTCAAGCCTCTTATCTTGCATTCAAGCGTGAGTTCGAAGCTACGCGCAAGAAACTTCCTTTAGGAATAGCCATTATAGATAAAGCCTTCAGAAACGAAATTTCGCCAAGACAACTTTTCTTCAGACTTCGAGAATTCACACAGGCAGAACTTCAGATTTTCTTTGATCCTCAGGAAATAGACAAAATAGAAGAAGAAAAGTGGAAGTCGGTTGCTAAATATAAGTTAATACTTTTACCACAAAAAAAAGAAAGTCAAGAGATAAGTTGTGAGGATGCAAACAAGAAACTCAAGATTCCCAAGTTCTATATTTACCACATGGCTCTCGTTCAGCAATTCTATCTAGACAAACTCAGTATCCCTAAATCAAAGTTCCGCTTCCGAGAGCTTGGAGAACAAGAAAGGGCCTTCTACAACAAGATTCATTGGGACATCGAGCTAGATCTTGAGACTTTAGGAGGTTTCAAAGAAGTTGCAGGAATACACTATAGGACAGACCATGACTTGGCGGGCCACGAGAAGCGCAGCAAAGAAAACTTAAAAGTGTTTTATAATGGCAGAAGCTTCTTACCCCACGTTCTTGAACTTAGTTTCGGTGTTGATAGAAACCTTTGGGCCTTGCTCGATATTTTTTACAAAGAAGAAAAGGAAAACGATCGAACAATTTTTACTTTTGCTGAAACCATCGCTCCAATTGACGTGGCTATATTCCCCCTAGTTTCAAGAGAAGGAATGCCAAAGAAGGCTTTAGAAGTCTATAACATGCTAAAAAAAGAAACTTCATTATCTTGTTTCTACGATGAAGTTGATTCTATAGGCCGACGTTACAGAAGACAAGATGAAATTGGCACACCATATTGCATTACAATTGATTCACAAACAATAAAAGACGACACTGTAACTATAAGAGAGCGCGACAACATGAAACAAAAAAGAGTCAAGATCGATAAGCTGAAAGAAGAATTATCAAAATGATGTTTCGAACCCACATTCTTTTCGCATTATTCTTTTACATTCTTGCAATCAATCTTTTCTTGTTAAACTTCTCAATTCTTTTCACAGTTATTCTTGCGTTCGGCGCAATCTTGCCAGACATTGACTCGCCTTCAAGTTTTGTTAATAGAAAATATTTATTCGGAATCGGCAAGGGCGTCTCATTGTTTTCGGAGCATCGTGGTTTTTTTCACAGCATTTTCGGCGCCTTGATATTTTTTGCAATGGCTTTAGTTGTTGTTTTCTTTCTGAAAGCTTCATTTGTTTTTGCAATTGCTCTTGCTTTAGGTTACCTATCGCATCTAGCAGCAGATTCCTTAAATGTCTCTGGTATAAAATGGTTCTGGAAATCTGGCCATGTCAAAGGCCCGATAAGGACAGCGAGCTTTTTTGAACAATTGTTTTTTGTTGCTCTTCTTGCATTAACTATTTATCTTATAATAGGAAACCAAGGTTTCCAAAGCATTACAGCATTTGTTTCAAAGACAAAACCTTAAATTTAAATATTCTTTTTGATAATTTTGTTGAGGTATGAGAGGGCCTGTCGTATAAAGGCATTATACCCGCCTGGCTTGCGGGAGATTCGGGTTCGATTCCCGACAGGTCCACTTTTAAAAATTTTTCATATTAAACCGAAAAGAAGAGTTGTATTATTAAAAAGTTGTAAAAAAGTAAAGAAAAGATTATAAAGCCCTCACACTTAACAAATCTCTGTAGGGGCTCGATAAAACTTAAAATGAAAATCGGAATTATAGGAGACACGCACGACAATGTTATGAATGTCAAGAAAGCGATTAATCTATTCAAGAGAAAAAAAGTGAATTTTGTTATACATACTGGCGATATAGTATCGCCGAAAACTGCAGCATTATTCAAGGGATTGAATCCAATCTTTGTTCAAGGAAACTGTGACGGCGACGCCGAGAAACTGAAAGAAAAGATTTCTGAAATTGGTGGAAAGATGTTCTTGGGGGGCTTTGGCGAGATTGAGATAGGCGGAAAGAAGTTTGCGATAACCCACAAGCCCACGGTTATAGAAACGATTCTTGGCGCGAAGTACGATTTTATAATTTATGGCCACACACATGAAAAAAAGATTGAAAAGATAGGCAAAGTTATTCTAATAAACCCTGGAAGTCATTATCTTGGCGATCCAAAAAAAGAAAACTGCGTCGTCATAATAGACTTAGTCAAGAATCTTGTGGATATCATGAAAGTTTAAGGTAGGGATAAAATGATTGAGCGGACTCTTGTTCTTATCAAACCTGATGGAGTTAAACGAGCGCTTATAGGAGAATGCATTACAAGATTTGAGAAACGCGGTTTGAAGATAGTTGCAATGAAGATGAGATGGATTGATAAAGACTTCGCCATGAAGCATTATACCGAAGATATAACACGAAGAAGAGGCGAGAAAGTCAGAAACAAGCTCATTGATTTTATAATTTCTGGCCCTGTCGTGGCAATGGTCATAGAAGGGGTTCACGCTGTCGAGGCAGTAAGGAAGATCGTAGGCGACACAGAGCCTAGAAGCGCGATGCCCGGAACGATTCGGGGGGATTTCGCGCATGTAAGCTATAGTTATGCCGACGCTGCAAACAAAGCAATAGAAAATCTAATACATGCTTCTTCGAGCATAGGAGAAGCAAAACAAGAGATTGCTTTATGGTTCAGCAGCGATGAAATCCACACTTATAAAACTTCTCACGAAACGCATGTTCTCTAGTCCATTTTGATACTATAATCACTAAATCACAATAAAGTATAAAAAGAGGAAAAAACAAGTAATAAAGATGAAAGAGAAAAAAGAGGGAAAAGAAAAAAAGGTGAAAGAAAACTTTCCAGAATTAGACGATTCCTTAAAAAGCAGGTACGAAGATAAGGAAACAATAGAGGCAATAAACCGCTACATTGGTTGATTCTTTTATCATCTCGTAAAAAGATAAAATGTCTCTAGATTGTATTTTTTGCAAGATCATCAAGGGCAAGCTCCCTTGCTATAAAGTTTATGAGGACAGCAAGTTTCTAGCATTTCTTGATGTCAATCCGCTTAACCCCGGACACACCCTGCTTGTACCAAAAAAACATGTTCAATTTGTTGATGAATATGAACCATTTTGTGATTACTGGAAGACTGCAAGAAAACTTTCAAAAGTCATAAAGAAATCCATGCGCTGTATTCTTGTTTCATATGTTGTTTATGGACTTGGCGTTCCTCATGCCCACATCCATCTAATCCCTAAGTTCAAAAATGATGAACATCCTTTGGGCCCAGACCCTCATAAAGTCCAAAAAATCCCCAAAGAAGAGATGAGGAAAATAGCTTCCAGAATAAAGAATTCTTTATAAATCTTCGAGCTTTTAAAAAAACATGGAATTATTGGCTAGGGAGTATCAGCTAAACATATTAGAAACCGCGAAAAAGCGCAATACTTTAGTTGTGCTGCCGACAGGTTTGGGAAAAACCCTCATCGCTTTGATGCTCGCAAAGGAAAGATTAGAGAAATTTCCGGAAAGCAAAGTAATTTTTCTCGCCCCGACCCGCCCATTGACAGAGCAGCATTATAACTATTTTAGGAAATATCTCACAGGCTTTGAACAGCATATTTTTACAGGAAAAATTAACCCCAAAAAACGCGCTGAGCTCTGGGAAAAAGCCAAAATAATATTTTCAACGCCACAATGCATTGAGAATGATCTGAAAAACGGGATGATATGTTTAAATAATAGCTCTTTATTGATTGAAGATGAGTGCCACAGGTGTTTGAAAAACTACAGTTATGTTTATGTCGCTCAGGAATATCTAAAAAATGCGAAGAATCCGAGGATTTTAGGACTGACCGCTTCACCGGGCAGTGATGCTGCCGTGATAAGAGACATATGTAAGAATCTTGGCATCAATGCTGTTGAGATAAGAACTCGAGAAAGCAAAGATGTCAAGCCCTATCTGCAAAAACTTGAACGAAATATAGTAAAAGTTGATTTGCCAAGCGAGATGAAAGAGATTCTTTCACTGTTAAAAATAATTTATGACAAAAAAGTTAATGAGTTACAGAACCGAAAGCTCTTGTTTGGCCGCGCGACCAAGACAAATATAATTGAGTTGCAGAAAAGACTAATAAGAATGCTCTCGACAGGAAGCCATAATTTTAATGTGCTACGGGGCACGAGTGTCTGCGCGCAGGCAATCAAAGTGCAGCATGCTATGGAGATGTTAGAAACCCAAGGGGTAGAACCAAGTTATAACTATTTTAATGATATCTTTGAACAAGCTAACAAGTGCAAAAGCAAAGCCGTCAAACAGCTTGTTAACACGCCAGAATTTGGTGATGCATACACTCTTTTATTAAAACTCTTCCATAATAATATTGAGCATCCGAAATTCGCGAAACTAAAAGAAATCATGTCAGAAGAAATAAAAAACAAACCTGAGCTTAAGGCAATAATATTCTCACAATATCGCGATACTGTAAACAAAATAAGTGAAACTCTCAAGGCAATGGGCATCAAGGCGAAAACATTCATCGGACAGGCTAAAAGAAAGACAGATGGTTTAACACAAATTGAACAGCAGGCAATATTGCGCGAGTTTTCGCAAGGAAAAATCAACGCACTCGTCTCTACGAGCATCGGCGAGGAGGGCTTGGACTTGCCAGAAGTTGATTTAGTTGTGTTCTATGAGCCTATCCCTTCGGCAATAAGGAAGATACAGCGCGCTGGGCGAACTGCGCGTCTGAAACCAGGGAAATTGATAGTTCTCGTTACCAAAGGCACCAGAGATGAGAGCAATTACTGGGCCTCTCACTACAAGGAAAAAAGAATGTACTCTGAATTAAAGAACTTGCAAGAAAGCTTCAATAAAAAAGAGCTGTCTCAAAAAAAGTTGGATTCGTTTTGAAAAGGCTTTTAAATTGCCATTACTTAAAATTTATATGAAAAAGGGCGAGAGCAAATCCACGAAACCAAAAATTATCCATTTTGTCAAGAAAAGAGATGGTTCCATAGTTTCTTTCAATCCGATCAAAATTGAAAAGGCCATACTTAAAGCTATGAAAGCCCTAGATATGGCAAATGACAAGACTGCAAAGAGGTTTACACAGCAGGTCATAGACAATTTAAACAAGAACATAAAGAAATTTGAAAATAATATCCCCTCGGTTGAGCAAATCCAAACAGTTGTTGAACAAGTTCTTGAAAAAAATTATGACCGCTTGTTTAAGGTTTATTCTTTATATAGAAGATCAAGAAATATAGCTAGAGAAATCCGCAAGTTCTTCGCAATTAAAGACGATTTGAAATTTAGCGCTAACGCGCTGAAGGTCCTTGAAGAGCGTTACTTGCTTAAGGACGACACCGGCAAAATCATTGAAACCCCGACAGAAATGTTTAGAAGAATCTCTAAAGTAATTGCGGCTGCTGATGCAAAATACACAAAAAGTGCCGAACAAATCAGAAAAACTGAAACAGAATTCTTCGAGATGATGAGAAACCTCGAGTTCCTGCCAAACTCGCCGACTATAATGAACGCCGGCACAAGCATAGGGCAGCTTAGCGCCTGTTTTGTGCTTCCCATAGAAGACAACCTTGAATCAATTTTTACTACTTTGAAGCATATGGCACTTATCCAACAATCCGGCGGAGGTACTGGTTTCAGTTTCTCAAGATTAAGGCCTGCCGGAGATATGGTAAAAAGCACCAAAGGAGTAGCTTCCGGCCCCGTTAGCTTTATCAAAATCTATGATGCTGCGACTGATGTTATTAAGCAAGGTGGCAAACGAAGAGGGGCCAACATGGCCATCTTGCATGTAACGCATCCAGACATACAAAAGTTCATAATAGCAAAGCAAGACTCAAGACAGCTTAGCAATTTTAATATCTCTGTTGCTGTGACAGATGAATTCATGAAGAGTGTACTGAGAAATAAACAATTCACTCTGATTAACCCTCGAAACAAGAAAGTCGAAGGCAAGATTAATGCAGCAAAGACATTTGATTTAATTTGCAATTCTGCCTGGAAAACCGGAGACCCGGGGATAGTTTTTATAGACGAAATCAATAGAAAACAGCCAACACCATTATTAGGCAAGATAGAATCAACTAATCCTTGTGGGGAGGTTCCATTGCTCGCTTACGAGTCTTGTAACCTTGGTTCGATTAACTTAAGTAAATTTATAGTTCATAATAAAATAGATTGGGGAAGGTTGCAGGAAACAGTGCATCGGGCTGTTCATTTCTTAGATAATGTGATTGATGTTAATAAATACCCTCTGCCCGAGATAGAAGCAATGACCAAAGCCAATAGAAAGATTGGCCTGGGGGTGATGGGCTTTGCTGATTTGCTAATCAAGTTGAAGATTCCTTATAACTCCAACGAGGCTCTTGCACTAGCGCGGCGGATCATGAGCTTTATTACAAGGGAGGCGCGCATAGCATCGATGAATCTTGCCAAGGTTCGCGGGAGCTTCCCGAACTTCGATAAAAGTGTTTGGAAAGCCAAGGTTCCATGCCTAAGAAATGCAACTTGTACTACAATTGCGCCGACTGGATCTATAAGTGTTATTGCTGGCTGTTCAAGTGGAATTGAACCTTTATTTGCAATAGCGTTTGTTCGTGAAATTATGGAAAAAAAGAGATTTGTTGAAATAAACCATGACTTCCAGATGGAACTTATCAAAAAAGATCTTTACACAGATGATTTAATCAAAAAAATAGCTTCAAGAGGCTCTATACAAAAAACTCCATTACCAAAAGAAATGAAAAGAATTTATATAACTGCTTTAGACATTCCAGCAGAGTGGCATGTCAAAATGCAAGCAGCATTCCAAGAATCAACAGATAATGCTGTAAGCAAAACTGTGAATCTACCAGAAAATGCAAAACCAGATGAAATTAAAAAGATTTTCATGCTTGCGTGGAAGCTAAAATGTAAGGGTATCACAGTTTACAGATATGGAAGCAAACCAGAACAAGTCTTGTATTTAGGAAAAGGCAAAAAATTTACAAAAGCCGAGCTTCATTATTCCGGCGGTTCGGCATGTGCTGAATGTTCAATCTAAAAGTATAAATAACTCATTAATATGTTATTTAAGGAGGAAACAAAATGTCAATTTATCTTTACACTGGAGAAGGGGCAGGAAAGACAACTAACGCATTAGGCCTCGCGCTCCGAAGTCTTGGCCATAAACATAAAGTCATTATGATACAATACCTTAAAGGCAGGAAAGACATAGGCGAATACAAGTTTCAAAAATATCTAAAGAATCCAGACAATTACAAAGTCTATCAGTTCGGCCACTCCTCTTTCATTGACTTAAAAAATCCTAACAAAAAAGATATTGAACTTGCAAAGAAAGGACTCGAGTTTATATTAAAAGTTGTAAAGCAAAAGCCCCATTTATTGATTCTTGACGAAATAAACCTTGCCGCAGCATTCGGCTTGATAAATGTTGATGAAGTCGTAAGAACACTCAGAAAAATCCCTAAAAGTACAGATGTAGTAATGACTGGAAGATATGCCCCTAGAAAATTCATTGATTTTGCAGATTATGTCAATGAAATTTCTATAGTAAAAATGCCCAAGAAGTTCGAGAACAAAAGGGGCATTCAATACTGAAGCGGCTTATTATAAATGTTTTATTATAACAAACTGAAGACCCCTTTCTGTGCAATTGCGAAAGCCGCGATTATCAGTATTATCGCATTAATGCTCAGAAATAGAGAAAGGAGCAGGATTACCATGACTGCTATATCTATAATACTTGCTACGCAGAAGGACAGTATGAAAGGTAGAGATTTTATTGCCAAGATTAAGATAAGCAGGATTACTAGCCAGCTCCAGATGTGGGCCTGCATCGCGAGAATAAACAATATCAGTGCAACAAACAAATCGAATGCGCCCATTATCTTGACTAGCATAAATCTTAAAAGCCTCTTTTGTTTTTAAACTTTAGTTAAAATGATTATAGTGGATAAAAGAGAGAAAAATTCGCTTGTTTTGGCAGAGCTAATTGAAAGAAAACATGATATTAAACTTGAGCAGCTTCAAGTCGCTGACTATGTCATTGGCCAAGTTGCCGTTGAAAGAAAAACTCTAGCAGATTTTGTCTCAAGCATGCTGAACAAAAGGCTTTTGCGGCAACTCGAAGAATTGAAGCAGTATCCAAAACCATTATTGATTATTGAAGGCATAGATGACCATCCATTATATGAATTCGGCAAGCTCAATCCAAATGCGATTAGGGGCATGATGCTCTCTATAATGTTAGAATTCAAAATACCGATTGTCCTCACAAAAAATTCAAAGGACACTGCAGAATTTTTGATTTTGATTGATAAAAGGCAAGGAAGGGAGGAAAAAGAAATCTCGCTCAAGGCGAAAAGGAAAGCTTTCAACCTCGCTCAGCAACAGCAATTCATTCTCGAAAGCTTCCCGGGCATTGGCCCAGCAACAGCCAAGTCACTCTTAAAAAAATTCAAAACAATCAAAGCAGTAATAAACGCAAAACCAGAACAACTGAAAGAAATTATTGGAAAAAAAGCAGAGATGATAAAAAAAATTATAGAAGCCAAGTATTTAGATTGAACTTTGAAATAATGGCTTTATAATATTCTTCATTATTTTTTATTATATTTTTAATCATTTTCTTTTTCTCTTCTTCCAGAAGATTTTTTGCTTTTTCGCTCGCATACCACCTCGTATATTTTAAAGTACAATCACAATCAATAATTCTTGTCTTTAGATCACAAGTAAGATAGTAGAAAACTGGCGAATACATCCTTATTGCAGCGTCTCTTTCAAGATTATAGAGTTTACAGAGTTTATCTTCGAGCTTGTCTAAATCCCCGCCGTTCATAGAAATTCTAATTGACTCATCAATGCAAAATAAAACAAATTCCTCTAGAAAAATTTGCCCGTTATTTTTATTATTAAAATTTAAATTCTTTGATTGTTTCATAAATTGGCCCTTTTTCAGTTAAAGTTGATTTTTTGAGTGCAAAGCCGTGAACCTGGAATTCGACTGGCTTAATCTTTATTTCCTTGAGCTTCTTAGAAAAACCTTCTTTATCCTTAATAAACTTAACTCTTGCTAAGGTCACATGACTTTCGAATACCTTATCTTTCTTGAATTTCTCTTTTTCTAGTATCAATTCAATTTGTTCGTGCAATTCTTTAACTTTCTCGCTAGGTTCCATTGAAACCCAGACTACTCTTAAAAAACCCAAAGAAGGAAAAACACCTACCGAGCCAAGACTTGTTTTAAATTTTTCAAACTTCACGTTGTTCAACCTCTCTTTCACTTTATTTACCTGAAAATCCGAGAGCTCGCCAAGAAACTTGAGTGTTAAATGCAGATTTTCTGATTCTACAAGTTTCATGTTTGCTTCAGGAAGCTGTTTCTGTATCCTCACAAGTTCCTCTCGAACTTCTTCCGGCAGTTCTACAGCAAGAAAGCATCTCATTTTAATACTCTAAACTACTCTAAACCCTGTGGGGGTTTGTGCAGTTTCATTTTTGCAGTTACTGTTTTTATTCTATGATCTTTCAATTCTGCTTTGCTTAAGCCTATCAAGATTCCACAACCTATAAGTGCCAGAATTCCTACAACAATAAACACGGGCTCAAAACCAAATTTCGACGCAAGTTGAGAGCCAACAAAAGCTGCAACAGCAGTGCCTATTCCAACTGAACTTGAATAAATTGCCCATTCAAAACCCTTCTTGCCCTTAGCAAGATTGTTAGCAAACAATGAAAACCATGCAGGATTCGCTAAACCAGCTCCAAATCCATGAATTAGGGCAGCGATATAAATATGAGTTACATTAGTTGAAAAGAAATAAATAAATGGCACAACCGCAATAAAAAGAGTTCCTGTAACTGCCATTCTATAACGATGTTTTGGCTTAGCAATATGAGCAAAAACCAACTGAAGGATACATCTAACAAAAGTTGTAATTGCTGCCACGATGCCTACAGTTGCAATACTGCCCCCAATCAAGTTTTCTTTAATGAAAATTGCCATAATCGGCGATATTAAAGCAAAACCCGTCAACACGAATACATCAGAAAATATCAACAATTTCAATGTCTGATTCATTTTTCCTCTTTTCACTTTCTCACTAATTTTTCATTAATCTTAAGATTATCTTTCTTGCTAACTTAATGGTTTTTCCATTTAAATCCTTTTCTGGATTAACTTCAACTAAGTCAACTACCTTGGCCTTATCCTTTATTTTATCCAATAATCTATAAAAACCCGTAAGTTTCAGTCCTTTCTTTTCACGATAGCCGGTTCCCGGCGCGATAGCTGGATCAAATACATCAATATCAATACTCAAATAAACATTACAATCCACTAAAGAATCTATCAAAGAATCAAGATTAGAATTAATTAAAACTTCTTTTCTCTTTTTTAGAAAACTTGCTTCTTCTGGTTCAACTTTCCTCCCACCAATAAGAAAAATTTTGTCAAACAAGTTTTCTTCTATAACTGCCCTTAACCATTCTTCATGTGTTGGCTCTTTCATTCTTGGCATGCAATCCACATGAGCATCAAAAACAACAAGACATTTTTTCTTTTTCGAGACCTTGGAAAATGCCTTCACAAGAGGATAAGAAATTGAATGATCTCCGCCTATAAATAAGACTTTTTCTTTTGTTTTCAAAAATCTTAAAGCTTCT
This sequence comes from Candidatus Pacearchaeota archaeon, assembly GCA_049699715.1. Taxonomy (GTDB): domain Archaea; phylum Nanobdellota; class Nanobdellia; order Pacearchaeales; family UBA284; genus JAVZYK01. Next base: position 32,461 of record JBNAVB010000003.1, read on the forward strand.
TTATAAATTTTCTCTGTTGATTCTTTAATATTATCGTTATTGACAATTATTTCTTCATCATTTTTCACTAGAATACTAGGAGCTTTTTCACAGCCAATTGTTTTTCCAAGACCATTGATAAAAGGAACTTTAACAATTAACATCCTATTTCGGCACGACAGCCGCGAAAACATAATTTTTTATTTTAGCTATATTCTTAACATCTTTTAGTTTTACTTCAGAGATTTTTTCATCATAATTATAGAAGTCTTCGGCCTTAGTTGCAATTTCTTGGAATGTTATTGATGCGGCGGTCTTCTCGCTGTCTTCAAGATCGAGCTGCCAGTTTCCAATACACTGCTCTTTAGCTTCTTCTAAGTCTCTAAGCTTTAACGCTTTGAATTTTTTTATTTCTTTCAATATAATTTCCTTAACTTTCTTCAAGTTCTCTTTATTGATGCCGGCATAAACAACGCAATACCCATAATCTTTCTCATTTTCAATAAAGCTTTTTATTGTATAAGCCCATCCTCTTTTTTCTCTAACCTCTTGAAAAAGCCAGGATGACATCCCTTGGCCAAGAATCGCATTAAATAAATCTGCAGGGTATTTCTGTTTATCGCTTAATTTTGGGGAGTTAAACGCAAGAGTTAAATGTGCCTGGTTAATATCTTTCCTTTTTTCAATAAATTCCGCATTCTTGTCTGCAGGAAGTAAATTTAACTTTGGCAGCGGATTTCTGTAAGAATTAAAGTTCTTCTTGGCGATTTCTTCTATAGTTTCTACATCCGCGTCGCCAACAACGGAAATCACAGAATTTTCAGCGCCATAAAATTTATCGTGCCATCTTATAAATGTCTCGCGATCGAAACTCATGACGGTCTCTTTGTTGCCCAAAATCGGCAACCCAAATGGTTTTTTGTAAAGCAGCTCTTTGGCTTTATTAAATAAGAAGTTCATTGGTAAATCATGAGTTCTTTTAATTTCAGACACTATAACTCCTTTCTCCTTTTCTATTTCGTTCTTGTCAAATTTTGGGTTCGCAAACATATCAAAAACAATATCTGCCCCCAAAGTAGCCTGTTTTGATGGCATTTTACACCAAAAAGCTGTGATCTGTTCAGCAGTAAATCCATTCAAAATGCCGCCTGCCTTTTCTATCGAGCTTGAGATGGTTTTTTGTTCTCGCGATTTTGAGCCCTTGAAAAGCATGTGTTCTGTAAAATGCGCTATGCCTTTATTGTTCTCACTCTCATAAGCTGCCCCAGCTCTAGTCGCTGCGATAATAGTCACCACAGGTAGATTTCTCTTTTCGAACAATAACGTCGCCCCATTTTTTAGTCGTGTTTTATAAAATTCGGTCATGTCTATAATTGTTTGCCCCCGTTTAAATGGTTTTCTATAACTATGGTATTCTCTAAACTCGTTTCCATGTTAAAATATATTAAATAATATATGTAAGGCAACGACATAATGTATTTAAAGAAAAATGTTGATAATAGATTAAGGCTTTCGGGGGAAATATGAATAAGCCAAATGACTTCATTTCTTGTATTTTTTTTATTTCTTAATTTCTTCTTCTCTTTCTTTTTTTATTTTTCCGTTGTGAAGCACTACAATTTCTTGTAGCTAAAGGAATTTCAGCACAAATTATAGTAGCCCATAAAATTTTGCCGTCGCAAACCAAAAAATTAGGTTTTGACCCTTCTTTGTCGCAGGGGAAAAGTTTAAATATTTCTGTTGGTGGGTATTTTACACAAAAAGTAATGAAAGGGATCCAAAGGCTGAGAGTGAGGAGAAGAAATGTCAATGACAGCGGGCGGATGCCGCGATTTGAGAAAATACATGAATGATCCCAAAACTCTGGAAATCTTTGGCAAATTAATTAGCGGCAGGAGTGGTTATGTTCCTGTTGTAGAGAAGCGCGTTGAGATTTTATATTGCAAAGGTTGCCATCTTCAGTTGAGTGGCGAGGAGAAATTCTGTCCAGAATGCGGCACGAAGGTCGTCAAAGAAGAGCCGAAAAAAGAAGAAGAAATGCAATAGATTTAACAAGATAAACTTATCTGAAGTTCTTTCGTATCGGTGCTATAATCTTTTCTAAGTGTTCTATAACAGCGTTTTTCAAATCTAATGGATGTAGCTTGCCCTCTTTGTAAGCTATTTCCAATTGATTGTAGCTAGAAAACTCAATAACACCCCCGAACTTCGCGGGCCTTACTATTTTTATTGATTTTATTCTTGGAAAGATGATAAGTTTTACTATCTGCAACACAGGATTGTTCTCAATAATTTTTTCAGGACAGTAAGCATCTTGAAGCGTTCTTTTAATCTCGTCATAAGAATCTGTAACTGCGATTCCAGAGCCAGGAACACTCTTTGACATTTTCTCACCAGGGTCTTTCAATGAAGTTATTAATGGGGTGTGCAAAGCGACATAATTCCACCCTAACAATTTTTCTTCTTCTCTGCCAAGGACATGGACTTTTCTTTGTTCCAAGCCGCCCAAAGCCAAATCAACTTGTAAATGCTTTACATCAACAATCTGCATTAAAGGATATAGCAACTGTGATATTGTTGCATGTTCTATGTCCCTCGCAATCTCTTGCATACATCTCAGCCCCCTGTTAATCGTGGTTTTTTGTGCAAGCTTTATGACATCAAGTTGATAATCTTTCTGGAACTGAAAACTGCTTCCTAGAACTATCTCTGCCTTCAACCCTATCGCTTTGATGGTTTTTTTCCATGCGTTTACCTCTTTAGCAATTTCCTTGCCAGCGCCTTTCCTATTTAAAAAAGCGTGAACATCCGCGAGTAGAATCTTTACCTTAAATCCCGCTTTCTCTAGCTCTTGAAGTTTAGTTATAGTTACGAAATGCCCAAGGTGCAATGGTCCTGAAGGCTCGTAACCGCAATAAACAACTGGCTTTGTTTTTTTCCTTAGCAATTCCATCAACTCCGGTTCTGTCAACACTTCAACAACATTTCTTCTGATAAGCGCAAGCCTCTTTTCCGCATCCATAGAATCATCAAGAAAGAAAGTTTTTTATAGTTTTCTACAATAAGAATTATATAAAAGAGGCAAAAAAAGATGGATTATATCACGCTCATCTTAAGGCTTTTAATCGTAACTTTACTTTCGGGCTTAATAGGATGGGAAAGGGAAGCTTATAGGGTTCTTGTCAAGGGAACAGCAGGATTAAGGACACATATGCTTGTGGGGCTTGCTGCGGCATTACTCACTATTATCAGCTTGCATTTCTTCGAGATTTATGGAAGCACTGCTGATCCCGGCAGAATTGTAAGTTATATTATTTTAGGGATAGGTTTTATAAGCGCGGGCACAATAATGGCATCGAAAAAGGGGGTGATTGGCTTGACAACAGCCGCCTCTATATGGCTTGTTTCTGCTGTAGGAATCTCAGTAGCATTGGGGCTTTATCTGCCAGCGGTTGTAACCACAGTAATAGCATTGATTATTTTAGAGTTTTGGAGATTTGAGAAAAAAAGTACGGATTAAGAGAGCAACAATGGAAAACAGAGCGCTCTTAAAACTTTCTTTAGTAATTGCGTTAGTCAGTATTTTTATTATTACGATTCTTGCAACTAATTTAGAGCCCCCTGTAAGGAAAATAGCCACTATCAATGAAAGAAGCCTTGACGAGTGGGTCAAAATCCAAGGGGAAGTGACTCAACAAAAGGAATATGAGAATCTGAAAATAATAACTGTCCATGACGATACCGCAAGCATTAATTGTGTTCTTAGATTTGATACTGAACCTCTCGAGAACAGAACCGTTGAGATCTTAGGTAAAGTAATTGATTACAAGGGAGATTTTGAAATAGATGTAAGTAGATTATTCATAATAAAATGATTGAACAGATTTTCCTGGCAATTTTGATTGGGATAATCGCGGGAACTTTCACCGGCCTCTTTCCAGGAATCCATATCAATCTTGTGGCTATGCTCCTTTTTGTTTTATCAGCTTTCTTTTTACAGTTCACTTCTCCGATAGTGCTAGCAACTTTCATTGTTGCAATGACAGTCACACATTGTTTTCTTGATTTTATTCCATCAGTATTCTTGGGTGCGCCAAATGAAGACACGGCATTGAGCATTTTACCCGGCCATAGGATGTTAATGGAAGGTCAAGGCTATAGCGCGATAAAATTAACAACAATCGGCGCTTTCTTCGGAGTGTTAATTGCTCTCGCCCTTACTCCTCTATTTATAGCGACTGCGCCATTGTTTTATCCCATTCTTACAAAAATAATGGCTTTTCTACTAATTACGATAGTCGCCTTCTTAGTTTTCAGTGAAGAGAAAAAATTCTGGGCATTTTTTATCTTTTCTCTTTCAGGGATCCTAGGATTAGCTGCAATGAATTTAACTGTAATCAATCAACCCCTGTTCCCACTTTTTTCGGGCTTGTTTGGAACCTCTCTTCTTTCTATGAGTTTTTTGCAAAACGTAGTGATCCCAAAACAAAAGATTCAGAAAATAAATATTGATAAGAAAGATATGGCTAAGACTTTTGGATTGAGCATCATTGCTTCATCTCTTGTTTCATTTTTGCCTGGCGTAGGCAGCGCACAGGCAGCTACAATAGCCTCTGCATTCAAGAAATTCGAAAAAAAGAATTTTTTGCTATTATTAGGGGCAGTAAGTACAATAACTATGATATTAAGTTTTGTTGCGCTCTATGCAATCCAAAAGCCGAGAAGTGGAGTCGCGGTCTTTGCAGGGAAATTTTTGCCATATCTTAGCTTACGACATCTTATGCTTTTGTTGTTCGCAGGACTAGTCGCAGCAAGCTTCTCTGTTTTTCTCTCGTTGTTTTTTGCAAGAATTTTTTCAAAGGGAATAGTAAAAGTAAATTACAAATGGCTATGTTTTTTAATCATTCTATTTATTATTATACTTTCCTTAGTCCTTTCTGGCCCGCTTTCTTTATTGATTCTTATTGCAGGCACATCTATCGGCATAGCTACGAGTTTAATTGGAATCAAGAAAATTCATATGATGGGTTCTTTGCTATTGCCTGTAATAATATGGCATTTATCATCAGTGTTTTAATCAAAAAAACTTCTTCAGATTTTGTTGTTTTTCAGTCTCTTTACCAAACATGCTTTCTATTGCTGCCTTGGTTATTTCTAAACTTTGTCTGATGTATGCAGACACATTATAGTTTTTGGCAAGCTGAATCGCGGGCTCAAGATACTTGATAATAGAACCTTCTGCAATTGTGAAAATTATCCTGCCGCCGCACTTCAAACATTTTCCGGCAAGCGGCGGCCTTCGATATTTCTCATTACAATCAACACATCTGAACTGCTGCTGCGTGAATTTATTGAAATTTCCTTTGATATCGCGCATAAAATGCCTGTCAATTATGAGCCTTGCCATATCGGATTCATCAACTGCTCTGAGTTTTTTCGCGAGATCCATCTGTTTGAAAAGTTTGTCTTGCATGGCCACGAGAGTTTTGTAAGAGCTGCATAAAATTCCTTGATTGACATCTGTTGTTTGATGTGTGTAATAAAGATTTTTGAAAGCGTCAAACTCTCCTCCCGATTTTATCCTGTCACTTATCTGTTCTATCTTGACAGTATTTGGCATCATCTCCTTTTCAGCAGCCATATAAAGCTCCAGAGGATATTCTTTCACAACATCAATATCAAAAATCATGTCATCAACTTCAGAGGGTCGTATTCTCGAGTTCAAAATCAATGGTGCGTCTTGTGTTGCGCCACGATGTGCTGGCAAATATTCCCTAGAAAAGTTGATCAAAGCATCAAGAAGCAGCATTATGGCGGCTTCATCTCCATCACAATCTCGCCTCATGGCAGCATGCATATATGGTGAAGCCAAAAAGCTTTGAGTTTTGCTGAATCCTATAATTCTTCCTACAACTCCTGCGCAATTGTGGGGGGCCATGCATAGAAGCAAATGCCCTACGAGCTCTTCTTTTTTCTTGATGTTAAAAAAAGGTTTCATCCCATAAAGGTTCACCAATAATGCATCCACAAACTTTGCAACATTGAAAAATGTTACATCTGAAGGTTCATCAGAGGAAGTGTCAGAGCAGGGAAGTATAACATCGTGCGGCATCAACTCTAAAATTTGTGAATCATTTTCTAGTTCCTTGCCATGAATATCTTTTTTATATCCTAACTCCTTGAGTTTTTCTACAGAAACGCCTATTTCACGTGGCTTGAATTGGGTTATGGGTATTTCGCTGGCATCATACCTTATCGTACCATCTTTATTAACATGTAAATTCAAGAGCGCGCGCAGGATTCCCTTACCCATATGCTCGGGAATATGGTTCACAGAGCTCGTTCCTCTCACGCCTTTAACTAACATTGGTAGTTCCTTTTGATTCAACAATTTTACAGCATAATCAAAATAATGCTTAATATCAACATTCCGTTCATAAAAGGTTTTGGCTTTGCCATGCAATGGGCACAATTCTGTTGGAATCTTTCTCGAGCATTGTGGGCAGAAAAAAAACTGTTTCGTCTTGCTTCCGCATTTCTCGCAGATATAATAAACAGTTTCAGTCTTGCAGTTCTCACAGAAATATATTGGAAAATCCGCTTTCACAAAACCTTTTTCGATGGCAGCCATCACACTTCTCAACTTCCCCCCTTCTTCGCCTACAGGAAATAAAACATGTGGCGAGCCAGTTAATTCACGGGGTTTTGCTTTCTCTGGCCTGCCCATTCTCGCCCCTATGAAAGTTCCTGCTTTATCCTTTATTCTTAATTTTGAAAATTGGTTAAGCACATCCAAAATGTTTTTTTGTTGCATTTCTTGTTTGTTCTTTTGCAAATTTTCGAATATCTCTGAAACATTGTTAAAATTGCTAAGATCCTGTTGCAATCCAAGATTCACGGCTAATGATCTCGCCTCTGGATTATCAATAACTACGCTCGCAGTAGCAACCCTATGTTCAACTCCTAAGATTTCTAATGATCTCTTTGCCCTTTCAAGTTCTTCGCGCCGATGAGTTTCATAAGGCAAATCGATTTTTCCTTCACGGATTGTCGCCTCGCTGAGCCATTTCATTAGTTCAAAAAACTGTTCAAAACTTATCTGGCTCCAGAAAAAAATGTATTTTGGATGCAAGGGCATGTTAAAAAGCTGTGATATTTTAATTGCGTCCTCTATCGAAGGCTCATGTTTGTCAAGATATTGCAATGAGCGCTGAATATCTTCAAGTTCGCTTTGGCTTTTTCCTATAAGCATTTCAGGATTAGAATATTTCGTCGCGATTTCTTTGAGTTCGGCTAACCACCATTCATTATTATAACCACAAGGCAAAAGCGACTGGTTTCTGTTAAAAAAATCTCCATAAGCAATAAGAATGTCGCCATTGTAAAGAATCTCTTCAACTTTATCATCTATCTTGTCGGCCATCTCTCTTGTATTAACCTTAGTCACAGAACCGTCCTTTAACTTTACAATAGGTCCTTCGATATCATCACAAACGCCCACTGCTGCAGCCTTCATTGGTTTTTCTAGCTTAAGCTGGGTTCCGAATGCAATGAATCCATTGAGAAGCTTCATTGTCGCGGGATGTAAAGCTATAGCACTATAGCCGCTACAACGCGATCTTCCGTAACGCAACCTGAAAGCTCCGGAATAAGAAGGATGCCCAAAAATTGGCCTGCCTGCAACCGCATCTTGGATATAAGTCCCGGTTGCGGCCTGTTTTTTTTCCTTTATTATCTCTCTTTGCATATTAACAAAATCTTCAAGAAAATCCCAATCGGGGAGTTTGAATCCTTTCGCTCTCAGCTTCTGTACTATTTTCAAAAGCTTAGGGGCTTTTTGTGTTAATGATTCGCCTATTACAAGGCAGACTCCATTTCTCAACCGATTGGTATGAACTCGCTCCAGATCCTTATAATTGCTAACTTCCCTTTCTTCAGAAGGCAACCCTTCGATTTGTATAGGGAGATTTCTAACAAAAAAATCGATCTCTTTCTCGGAAGGAAGATATTGTAGATTGGTTACTCTTTCATGATAATCATAAAGCTCTGTTATGGTTCTTTTTATTTCAATCTCTGTAGGATCGTATTTGGCGTAACCAAACACGTTTCGCAAATAATCAATGATGACTACAGCGAATGCCGCCGCTGTCGTTCCAGCACTCCTTATTGGCCCTGAAAAAAATACCGCCCAGTAATCTTCGCCTTTTTTTGTTTTGCGCACTTCAAAATGTGTGAAGCCTTCGAGTGGAGGCACTACAACACCCAAAGTATAATAAGCGAATGCGACCCTTATCCCAGCATCAATAGCTTCGAGCAAACTCGAGAACTTGCAAAACCTTTCTTTCGCAATCTCTTCAGCTATAGTTAAACAGACAGCATGATCTAAGAACCCATATTCTTTTTCAAGCTCTCGAATCCTTGCTTCGACTTTTGGATTATTGATTTGGGGATATATTGTTCCAACAAGCGCCATTGCCCTCTGAGCGAGATTCGTAGCAAGAGAAATCTCAACTATATCTTTGGGATCATAGCCTTTGGCTCTTGCCTGCTTCGCTATCTCATAAAGCTCATTAGTTCTGTCCTGAATCTCTTTGAAATAATGTTGCATTTTTTATCCTATAGTTTTTAACTAAAGTCCATAATGTTTACTTTTCCTGTTTTTAAATTTAATATCGGAACCTTGCAGGGGTCTGGCTCGTGGCCGAATTTCTCTTGATATGCTGTCTTGCTTTGCCAGCATGAACATGAAATTGTCAAGATATTGTTGTAATGCGAAACAGCGCTCTTATGGATATGACCCGTGACGAAAATGTCTGGAATGATTCTTAATACAAGGTAATCCTTTTCCGAGGGGTAATAAGTTGTTGAAGTATGAGAAGGCGCTAGATGTCTTTTGTTCAGCAAAAAGTGGCTTATCATATCTGGCTTAAACTTCGCATTATTGAGTCTTAAACTATCCACAGCATCTCCGTAATAATCAAAGGAGTCTCCATGATACATCAATACATCAAATCCTTGAAAGTCTTTTGTTTGTCCTATCCTTATCACTGACGGATTAACTGTCAATAACACATTGTCCATCTGATGGAGCTCTGGCGCGAACTCCTTGGAAATTTTTGGCTGTGGTTCTATTTGCCTAACAGCATCATGTTTACCGCCGGCGCACATTATTATCGTAACATCTTTACGGATTCTTCCGAGATATTCAGCCAACAACTTGTATTGTTCCCTAACATCCTTTATCAGAAGCTCTTTCTCTTGTTTAGGATATACGCCGACACCATCGACAGTGTCTCCTACAATGAAGAGATATTTTATCTTCTTTGCAATCTCGCGCTGGTGTTCAGAGCCGACATTTCCATTCAGCCAATCTATGAATTTGAGAAAATTCTGCTCTAGAAACTTCGCAGAACCTATATGAATGTCTGCTGTAAATGCCACAAGCTCCTCTTTTGGAGAGAATTTTTTTTCTTTTGCAAGATTGGGAAAAATAACATCGTTGGCGAACATTATTTCTCGAGAACCAGCGCCTGTAACCGCAATTACTTCATCTAAAACAATATTTTGCGCTTTTTCAAACAGTTCGGTTTTGTCTTTGTGGATAATTATGGGGATTCTACTAGTCATATCCTCGAGCTCTATAAGCATATTTTTATTTTTTGTGTAGCGGATGTCGTAAACCAACCCTATCACAGAAAGTATTCTTCTTTGATTTGATATTTTTCCTATACTGCTTAACCCAACAAGATCACGCTCCTGCAAACAATTTTTTAGTACAAAGTATCTGTCGCGGAAATACTGCACAAAATCCTCTACAGTTATCTTCTTCGCAGGAAATTCATGCGAATCTATGACAATGGCATTCCGCCTGCGGTCAAATTGGATTGTTCTTGCGGGTTTTTCCTCAATTTCTTTTTTTACTTCGATTGAGAAATATGCTTTGATCCGTTCCATCTGGTTTTTGTCCACTTTTCCGAAATTTCCGGACTCCAAATTCCCAACAATCTCAAATATGTTTTTGTAGATCAGGTTTTTTGTTATCAGTTTTGGTGGATTAAATTTCAAAAGCAGATTTGTCATAGGAATTTCTGAAAAAATGTCCCTTAAAAGCTGAGCTACTTCTTGCTCTACGAGATATCCCTGAGACAATAACAGAGTAACATCTTCTCTCATTTTTATATCTTTCAATTTACGTTATGGCCAACCTTTTGTATTAATTTACATTAATTAGAGACTGAGTGCGTTGTTCAAAACAGCGTGGATTCTCTCGACCATCATTATAGGAAGGTCAACTCTTATCTCTCTCGTTCGGCCATAACGCCCCTTGCTTATAACTTTGGCATTGATTATTCCTTGCATATCAAACTGCACGATAATGTCACTCACTCGCCTTTGCGTCAGATAATCTACTTTAAATTTTTTGCAAAGCTCACGATAAAGATTATAAACATCACCTGTAAACAAAGGCTCGTTTCTCCTATCGCGGAAATTTTTCTTGAAAAGTTCAATGATTGCCATTAAGACAAGTTGGAATTGTTTTGGATGCGTTTCCACAGCCATTAAAATTTTGTCTGCCTCAATTTTTTCGTTGGCTTTATCAATATAATCTAATGTTATTTTGTTTTTGCCGTCTCTTTCAACTAGCTCTCCCGCAATTCTCAGCAAATCCAGCGCTCTTCTCGCGTCGCCATGCTCCCTAGCAGCGTAAGCCGCACATTTTTCTATGACTCCTTCTCCGATTACGCCTGATTTAAAAGCCTCTTTCGCTCTTTCTTTGAGGATGTCTTGGAGCTGCAATGCATTGTAGGGAGGGAATAAAATCTCTTCTTCGCTCAAAGAACTTTTGACTCTTGGATCTAAAGAATCGAGAAACTTTAAATCGTTGGATATACCGACAATGCTTATTTGTGCATTGTTCAGTTCATTGTTGATTCTCGTGAAATTGTACAAGAACTCATCCCCTATTCTTGCGACTGCTTGATCAATCTCGTCAAAGACAACAATCAACACCTGTTTCTTGTCGTCAATCAAGTTTACAAATCTGTGATAAAGCTGATCTGTGGGCAATCCTGTAGCGGGAACCTTATCTCCCAATTTTTTAATTAGCTCTGCCAAAATCCTATATTCTGTATCTGCTACTTTTTTCAACTTGCAATTAACATATGGAATTAATAAAGTTATGTTTTGTTCCTGGGCTTTTTTCTGAAGTTGTTTTTTGATATATTGCATCACAAGTGTTTTGCCGGTGCCGGTCAACCCATAAATAAAAAGATTGCTTGGCTTCTCTAACCTTAAGCTAGGGGCAACTATCGCGGCTACTTGGCTCACTTGCTTGTCCCTGTGTGGGATATTTTCCGGGGTGTAATTAGTCTGTAAAATTATTTTATTCTTGAAAATTGTCTGTTTGATAAAGGAATCAAAAATTTTATTGATGTCTCGCGGATCTCTTTCTTTACCAACTTTGCCATTACTTTTTCCCTTCCTATCCCCCTCCTTATTTTCTCTCTTTTCCATCCTTTCCTCGTTTTTTTGTAATTTATCGTCGTGCTTAGGCAAACGCCACCACACCATTATTTCTAATGGAAAATGTTATGTGGCTTTTAGTTTAAAAATCTTTGTCCTCACGAAACAATAACAAAACCCTTATTGCGCATGGAATTCTTGTTTTTTAGTTTAGTAAAAAATTTATAGGTCTTTTATAATCTTGTTTTTTTAACCTTCTTGAGCAAGAATAAAATGTAACGAAAATGGAATATATACTAGGTTATAATAAAATGTAATGAAAATATTATATAAATTATACCTTAATTGGGCGGGTGTAATAATATCTTATACTAAACAAATTAATATATACACTATAATATATAAAATTATAACATACACATACACTATAAAATTATAAAAAATATATACTACACTATACAAAAATTTATAAATGAAAAGTAATAAACCGAAAATCTCGTTGGTATTTAAAGCCTAATGAAATTTTCCATATGCAACAGGAGGGTAGGGGTATAAGAGCATAATTAAATAAACAATAACCCTAAAAATCATTAATCTAATAAACTAACATAAAACAATACATTTCATGATTGTTGCATAATAAAAGAGAAAAATTTATAAACAAGTCGGGGTTTTGAATTAGTAATTATCTAATAAAATGGCATTAGAAAAAAGACCAGCAAAAGAGCTTGTAGGAAAGTTAGTTGTAACAAAAGAAGGTAAGCGAATCGGCATAGTGAAAGATTTGACATTTGAGACAAGGAGCGGCGAACTTATACAACTAGTGATAACCAACGCAACATCTTACGCTTCATCTCTTAATCTAGAAAAAGGGAAAGCCGGCGAATTTCTTATCCCTTATTCTTCGATCATGGCAATAGGGGACTTTGTCGTGGTTAGCGAAGAGGACATGAGATAAGACAAATTCTACTCCACTTTTGTTGCATTTTGAAAAATGGTAGTCATTGGTTTTAATCTGAAAAAAATTCTCGTTGAAAGGAAAACTTTAGTCAGAGGCGAAGTTAAAGTTAACACAAAAATGAATATTATTGATGTCAAGAAAGAGGACATCAAACTGACAGCCGGCAAAGATGTTATAAATTTTGATTTTGAATTTGCTGTAAATTACACAGGTATAGCTAATCACACAGGCCCCGTTGCCGATATTCTCTTCGAAGGCAACGTTCTATATCTCGTAGACCCTAAAGATACAAAAAAAATTCTTGATGACTGGAAAAGGAAAGAGATAGAAGAAGAAGTCAAGCTCAAGGTTCTAAACACAATACTAGCGAAATGCAATCTTAAAGCATTGGTTCTAGAAGAAGAATTGGGATTGCCCGCGCACCTGCCTATGCCGAGATTCGGTGGCAAAAAAGGCAAAGAAAAAGAATCAAAAAAGTAAAAGAAAAGTCAGAGTTTAAACGCCAGGAGGAGGATTCGAACCTCCAAGTCCGTAAGGACATCGGTTATCTAGTTTTCTTTTTGCCTAAAGATTTTTTAAATCTTTATTTCGAGACCGACGCATTACCATTCTGCCATCCTGGCAAAGGACAAGATATTTAAATATTACCTTATTAAAAAGCTTATGGCTAAGACAAGTTTAATAACAATCTTCATGATAACAACCCTATTGATTTTAACATTGGCAGTTATTGGGGCCGGTTGTAGCCAGCAAGAACAAAGGCAGCAACAAGGGCAAGAACAGCAAGAACAACAACAGGATCATCAACAACCATCGATACTTTTCTCAGATGATTTCAACACAGAACAGTCTGGGGCGATTCCATCGAAATGGACTATTGTAACAAAAGAAGGTTTGTTAGCCTCGGTAAAAGGAACAACCCAATCTAATGACATATTTGGGATGGTCCTCGAGCTTAAAGGAAGATTTATAAAAACAGGCGGTGCGAACTGGCAAGACTACACTATCGAGACTGAGTTTAAAATATTCAATGCCGGCGAACACACTGGCCCAGAGATTCTGTTCAGGCTCCAGGACGACAATAACTACTATTTATTCTCGACAGAAACCCAACCGACAGGAACGAACTATATTCTTTACAAAGTAGCCGATAAGCAACAATTTGAGTTGAAACAAAGGGCTCAGAACAAGAGAATAGACGATGAAAAGTGGCACAAGATAAAACTGAACATCCGAGGAAATGATTTTTCAGCAGAAATAGATGGTGAGAATGTCATGACCACAACCTTCGATGGAACTTTCAACTCAGGAGGGATCGGATTAATGTCTCACCCCTTTAGCGACATCTATTTTGACAACATAGTTGTTATTGGAACCACAACATAAAAGAACATAAAAGACTACAGCATAAATTTCCACATAAATCTCTATTTCTTTGTTTTTTCTAATATAAGGATTATTTCTGTCAATTATTTTAAATTTTTTGTTTTATATCACCCAATTGCCATAATATAAAATCGAGCATTTTTACATCGCCAATCTCTACTCCCAATCTTTCTTTAAAATCTTTAATAATTTCTTTTATCTCTTGGCTTGCAAAAATTTTATTAAACTTCTTTTTAAGCAAATTATACACCGCTACTCTGTCGTCTATCCTTTCGTTGATATCTCTAATGTTATAATCCAATTTAATATTAAAAATTTTAGCTACTCTACTATCATAAATTGGTTGATTATTGTCAACGGTATGGATTAATTTAGAAGCAAAACTTAATAATACCACGGGTTTACCATTTAATCTTGGAATTTTAGACAACTCAATAAGAACTTTTTTAATATCCGTTTCTCCTCTTTGTAACAACTCAAAATATCTATCAATTAGTTTTTCTCCAAGGCCTCCTCTATTCAAAACATAAAACTTTCTATAAACTTTTTTAAACTTATCATTATTAACTACATTACCAGTTTTAAATTCGGTTAAAATACAATTATAATCGTTGAAAAATTTTTTGTTTTTAAATTTATTAAAAATCTCCTCTTTATGCTTTTTAATTAAACTTATTATATCCTTTGTCTCCATTTGTTGGCTAATATTAAATTTTCTCAACTTCGGTCTAAATTTTGATTATTTCTTTCTCTAACTTTAAGAGGTTTAAATATATCAAATTTAATTCTCGCTTTATTAGTAATATCAATGCCCCCTTCTCTCTGTTTTTTTCTTTGTTATTTCTATTTTATATTTTTCAACTTACCAAAGTTATAAACTTTGCCTTTCTCGTCCAAAACATAAACCTCAAAGTTCTTGATTGCGCGCTCTTCCAGGAACGGCGATAAGAGTTTCTCACATTTCACATCAGAACCTTCATAAACTGAGAAGAATGAGGGCAGGACAACAAGACTCTTGTCATGCCACTTGCCTTTTAGAAAACATTTATATATTTCTTGCTTGACACCCTCGCGAATCGACACAGCAGGATGCTCATGAGCAATAATTATTGTTTTGATTTTCTTTGCATAGATCTCCTTATCCAAAAGAATTTTGTGGCCATGCAATATCGCGATATCATTAACAATATAAAAATTCCTTACAGTCAAATTCTTTTTCTTAGCAATTGGCTCAAGAATTGTGTCGTGATTTCCTTTAATCAGCACAACCTTTGCTTTTTTCAATAAAATGTCAAGAATCTCAAGAGTCTCGAACCATTCTTGCCTCGAGATTTCACCAAATTCGTGTTTCAAGTCGCCATTAATTACAACAATCTTTGGCTTTAACTTCAACAGCTCTAGAATTTCCTTTTTTATCTTGCTAAAAGTTACCTTTGGAACTAAAACCCCCTCTTCAATTAAAGCTTCTTCATAGCCAATATGTAAATCCCCAATGATTAACACTTTCTGTCTCGAGAGCCACAATGCTTTATTCTTTATCTCAATTCCTTTCAAAATTTCCATCTTTAATGTTTCCATATTTAACGAAGAGCACTTAAATTTAAATAATTTTCATCGAAACTTTCATTCGAATTTTGTTGTGAGTCTGTTGTGGGTCTGGCTGGCGAAGAAGTAAGGACATATGGGTAGACCACGGACATCGCCGGCATCGCCAGAGAGCTGTCAAAAGAATTTAAAACACAGGACATAGAAGCTAAAATTAAACCACAGACACAAGAAACAAGACATAACAAACAAAGCCAAAAATCCATTTACTCGCCACTAAAATTTCTTGCTTATATATTTGAGAAAGACTAACAAAAAGGCTGGCAGATTGGGCAGAAGATTGGGCAAACAAATAGTAGTTGAAGAATGGATGACAAAAAATAGATGATAAATAAATTAAATAAAATCACGTGCGAGTTTGCGCAACCACAAAAAGGTTATGCATAATTCATGCAATGCTTCGCAAGAATCAAGAATTCATGATCCTATGACAATAGGATAGGCGGCTCTAATGTAGAAAGTAGCCATAAGGCTGTAAAACTGATTAGAGCGCCCCATCCAATTAAACAAACCACGACTTCACGACTTGTCATAGTGCGGCCTTGACCGCGAATAAGCGTATGTCGTGCAAAATAAAAATGTATTTGAACTATAAAAAACTATAAAAGTTTTATGGAGGTGAAGAAATGAAAGAGTTCTTATAAGCAAGTTAACAGAACCGTCGGAAGAAAAATTCAAATGTTCATCTACTCTTGTTAATTCTTGAAATTTGCAAAAACCGCTTTCCTTAATTTCCCTTGATAATAGAGATAAAAATAGAAATTCCAGAAGGATTCAGGAAGAGAAACAAAACTTCCACATATACATTCTTTTTGAAGAATTCAATCTTATTACTGAATTTCTATTTCTAACTTATTTTTTCCTACTGGATAAATCAAAACAGGCCCCTCTTTTTTTAAGTGCATGGCTTCTGAAATTTTTTTTGGTATTCTTATAATAAGCGAATTCCCACTATAGCTTATTTTACTCTCCTTGCTTAAACCAAAAATGCCTTTTTCCTTTTCAATTTTTTCTATTTTTCTTGCTGTCAGCTCATCAAACCACTGTTCTTTGCATTTGACACAAACCATTGCAGGAAATCTCCCAAGTTCAATCCCATAGGTGCTATAAGCCACAACTTTCTTGACAAGTTTTCCATCGCATAAAACGCATTTTTTTATCATTTTATCATTACATAAGTCGCAGGATACCTCTATTTTCAAATAGAGGAGGAATGCGACCCTCCAATAAATTTAATTTCTTCAATATTTTAGCATGAAAGAGGGCTGATGTTGCCCCCCTATTGCTCAATCAAAAGGTATACGTTGATGCCTTGCTCATAATGCTGCGACCTTTAGGTCGCAGTAGTTTATTTTTCAATTTTTTAAATACAACTTTAATATGTTTATAAATTGAAACAATTTTATCATTTTTTTGAAAGCTTTTTGCTCCACATCTTATTGTTTCTTCAGTCTCATTAATCTCTTTCTGTTTTTTTATCTTCTTTTATCTTCTTACCCTCCTCTTTCAATCCTATCAAGAACTTGCTGATGCATTCTTTTTAGAAAATCTATTTTTGCTTCTATTTTCATAAGCTCTGCATAGCCTTGCGTTATCAAATTGAGCGCAAAAGGCGAGGGGATGTCGGTCACTATGGTTTCAACTTTTATTTTCTTATCTTTTATCCATCTTAGCACTTTCATTGCATTATTGATATCCATTAAATCCTCAAGCACTTCGCGCCTTGTTTCTTTGAGGATTGGAAAATCATTGCTAATTTTTTTGACAGCTCCCAATAAAAAATCACTTTTCATCTGTTGCTTACCTACGGTTTTGCTTTTTCCTTTGTAAGAGCGAAGAATCATTAGTGAGCGAGTAGCACAATGTCTAAACCTTCTCTTGAATATTTCTGTCTTGTCAATTGCTTCTTCAAGCAACGTTCTCAAGGCTTCTGGTTTGTCGCTCAATAACTTGAATGCTTTCTCAATTTGCATAGGTCCTTTACTTACAATAAAAAACCCATTGTCATTAATCCCAACCTCAACATCTCTTCTCCCGAATCTTGCTACAAGATATGCGAAAGCGCGAGACAAAGCATCATTGACTCTGCGCCCATAAAGCGAATGAATCAAGACATATTGTTTGTCTTCTCTATCCATATATCTCTCGATGACCACGCGATTCTCGTGAGGCATCTTGCCATTAGTGTAATGATATTGTTCATAAAAATAATTGTAAAGTGCGCTAACAGCATTCTTGTCAACATAACAATAACTTTCAATAAACTCTTTAACTTCCTTCTCGCTTTTCCTATTGTCAAACATCTCACAAACCAATTTTCTAAAACGTTGTATTGCCAAGGCCAAATCAAATGAAAGTGGCAGCATCTCACTTACCCACGAAGGAATTGTTGGCGGTTTATAAACAGAAGCATTGACATAAACATTCATGCCCCTCGAGTAAAGGAACTCGTATTTGTTGCCGCCTAAAACAAAAACATCTCCTTTTTTCAGCCTTTCGAGAAACCCTTCATCGATTTTGCCTATCTTTTCGTCTTTTCTTTCATAAGGTGTTGCTATAATAACATTTGCAAATGCTTCATCAGGAATTGTTCCTATGTTTGTCATGTAGATCATTCTCGCGAGCTTGCCTTTCTTCCCTAGCTCTCTCGACTTTTCATCATACCATACCTTTGCATAAACACTCCTTCGTTCTAGCCCTACATACTCACCAGTTAAGTAACTTATTACAGAAAGAAAATCTTCCCGGGAAAGCTCGTGATAACAATAGCTTTTTTTGATAAGAGAAAAGAGCTCCTCGATATTCCATTTTCTTTGGATTGCCATGCCAAAAATCTGTTGGCTAAGAACATCCAGACAGTTTTTTGGAAACTCTATCTTGTCAATTTTTCTTTCGAGCGCTTCTTTCAGCATCACAGAACACTCCACGAGATCGTCTCTGTCTAACACAACAAGTCTTCCTTTACTGATGTTATGTAACTTGTGTCCCGCGCGCCCAGTTCTTTGTAATATTCTAGCAACAGATTTCGGAGAGCTCAATAACACAACTAAATCAATATATCCTATATCAATTCCCAACTCTAGTGAAGTGCTCGTGACAACACATTTCAACTTGCCCTCACGTAACCTTTGTTCAATGCTATAACGCAGAGCTTTGCTCAAACTTGAATGATGTGCGCCGATTGTTTCTTCAACTTGTTCATACCTGCCAGGAAACATTTCTTTAAGATGATTGATAACTCTCTCAGTCGCAGAGCGGGTGTTAGTGAAGATTAAAGTTGTCTTGTGCTCCTGTATCAGCTTATCCAACAAGCCATAAAGACTCATTTGCATTTCTTTCGCATTAGTGTCAATCAAGTCAGGCACTGGAGAGAGAACTTTCAAATCGAACTTCTTGGCGAACTGGACATCTGCCACAAGACATTCGCGCTCTTTCTCTTTTCCATCAACATTTTCATAGCCAACGAGAAACTTGGCGATCTCCTCAAGAGGCGCGATAGTGGCGCTCAATCCAATTCTTACAGGGACAATTATGCTTAGGCTCTCAAGCCTTTCAAGAGACAAGGACAAATGAACTCCTCTTTTATTAGCCAAGGCATGAATTTCATCAACAACAACAAACTCAACAGCCTTGAAAGCCTCTACGAATTTTTTTGTGCTTAACACTATGGCTAAAGACTCAGGAGTTGTGATTAAAATGTGAGGCGCGTGTTTCAACATTTTCTGCTTCTCTTCTGTTGTCGTGTCTCCTGTTCTCACTGCAATTCTTATTCCAAACTCTTTTCCCGCAAGTTTCTCCATTTCTTCAAGAGGCTCTTTCAAGTTGACTTCAATATCTCTGCTCAAGGCTTTCAAAGGCGAGACATAAACACAATAAACTTTATTCTCTAACTCGTTTCTTTCAGCAAGCGAGATTAAATAGTTAAGGATAGAAGTGAAAGCGCATAGAGTTTTGCCAGAGCCTGTAGGCGCGGTCACAAGGATATTTTTCCTTTGATGAATTGGCATTATTGCATATCTCTGGCTATCCGCGAATGAGCCAAACTTCTCCTTGAACCATCTCGCGACAATTGGATTCAGCGCGCTGAGAATTTCTGAATCTGTGTTTGGCTTTTCAATTAGTCTTATCATTGTAGCGAAAAATAAAGTAGAACTATTTATAAGTTTTTGGCTTTAATTGCCTGTCAAAGTTCTCATGTCCAAAGGCGCGCAGTAAACAGCCTTGCTGTTAATCCGATCATTCCCGCGCGCATGAACCTTATAATCTCGCGAGATGGCCTTCAAAGCCCACCCTACAATGCTGCTCTCGCCCCTTGAAATTTCAAATTCAACCAGTTTTGGGGCTCTTCTGACTTTTTTATCCATGAAAATGTCAATGTCAAAAACCCCATAACCGTGATACTCTACTTCATTAGGCCACACATGATCGCCCGCTATTGTATTGCCCATCTCTGTGATAGTTCGTCTTAATTGATATTCTGAAATTCTGTCAACTATTCCCTTAAGTCTCAAGAATTCCTCAACATCTTTCTTGTCTATCTTTAGGACCTTCAACATAGCATAACCCTTACCTTTCAACTCCTCGATTATATAATCCACCTCATGCATGACTTCTGCCGCCGAGCTGTAGATGGCTTCATTCTTAACTTTGTCAAGGTTGACTTCATAAACCTTTTTTGAGATTTCAGTTTCATCTATACTAAAGAACCAGAAAATGACCTGATCCAATCCTTTAGAGTTTTTCCAGTCATCTTCTCCAAGATAAGCCAAAGCGCGCAGCTTGCCCGAGCCTCCCCGAGGCCCACAGATATATTCCATCCTCACGTTTAACTCGCTGCTATCATCAAAAGGTAAAGTATAACCACAGATTTTTTCGCCTTTCAGCTTCAAAGCATCGTTCATTCTTGTTTCGATATCCCCCTTGCCCTTGTAGCCATAATTTTGGCCAAAGGTCATTAGCGGCTTAGCCAACAAGCCTATAGTTCCTAATCCTAAAATTTTCAAGAATTCTCTCCTATCAATCTTTTTTTGCAGTATTTTATCAAGCAACATGTTCGTATTAACGAAAAACAACAATATTTATAAATATTATTTTTATAGAACCGTTATGCCAAGGATATCAGCGACAAAAGAGAACAAGATAAAAGAGGCCATACTGCATCTGTTATTCGAGCAGTCGCCCAAGTCGCTATTCACTTATCATATCGCTCGAGAACTTGCTAGAGATGAAGAATACATCAAGAAACTTATGCAAGAGCTCGAAGCCAAAAATATGGTAGCTGGCGTCCGCAAGAATAGCAATGGCAAAGATTACAGCAGAAGGATCAGATGGCGCCTTTCATCTCAAACTTATGACGCTTACAAGAAGCTTAATACCAATTTTAACACTAATTATCCAAGCCAGTCGAGTACAATTCAACCAGAACAGTCGCCGCAATCTTAGTTTAAATTCCAAACAACAAATGGGCTAGGAAAACTGTTGTCTAAAATGGGCTTTTTTAATAAAAACAAAGACAAAAGAATTGAGCTTTCTTTCCAGAAGATGAAATCCGATGTTCTCAACCTCCAACAAGAAATTACTATCCTAAAGCAAGAGATTCAGGAAATAAACTCCAATTTTAACGCATTTCTTGGCCAGTTCAAGCAGGTTTTACACTCCAACAGATATCCAGCACACATCCAACACAAGAAACCTATTCCAACACATAATTCACAGAATCAGGCAATAAATCAGCCATATTTCCATAGTTCCATAGGAAATAAAGGGGTTCCAACAGACAGTCAACAGACAGTCAACAGACAACCCAACACATTAAAACGAATTTCTTTTTACAACAAGAATCTTTCCTATATACCTCTAGATTCTTCTGATCTAAGAAATCCTAATCTAAGAAAGATTCCTGGAGAGACTCCTATCAAAAATACACAGACTCCCCTTCAGGTTCAAGATCATAACAAAGATCAGATTGACATGCCGCAACTATCGAATATAGTTTCGAACATGAAGCAAGAGCTCCAAGAGAAGTTCAAAAAACTAACAAAACAGGAGTTCTTTGTTTTTTCAGTGTTGTATTCTCTTGAAGAAGAAAAAAGCAAAGTTACTTATAGGGACATAGCTTTAAGAGCCAAACTCGCCGAAAGTTCTGTTAGAGACTATGTCTCAAGGCTCGAATACAAGGGAATTCCATTAGTGAAAGAGCGTATAAATAATAAGGTTGTATCACTAAAGATATCACCTGAGCTTAGGAATATTGTGACTTTAGACTCGCTCTCGAAGCTGGTTAGATTCTAGTGATTCTAGTAACTTACATATGATGGCCTTAGAAACTCTCTTTCTAAAAACCTATAAGCAGCTATAGCCAATTTATAGCTGCTAAATTAAATTGAAAGGAGGTAAAATGCAATTAGGAGAAGAAACTTTTATTGGCTTAGACACACATAAAGAAAAGATAAGAAGTTGCTCAGCAATTTCCCTTGCAAACTAATAAAAATTTTAAAATAAAATTCTTGTGAAGGGTAGTTCTGTTAAGCCGATGACGAAGAAAAAATGTCACAATAAAGAAAACGAACTTTTTTATTAAAATCTCAACGATAAATTTGTTCTCACCTTATAAGTTAGTATAACCCTCTTAATTGCTGTAATAAAGAAAGAGAGTTTATTCTAAGGGATGCCTTTTATTCCGTTTATACCATCCAAACTTTATTTTGGTTGTTCGGTTTACCGATTTAATTTTATTATATTCCTAGCTAAGAAACAATTCATTCAAATTATTTGGATTTAAGGCTTAAATATTGTTTTTAAAAAATCCTATAAAGCCCACTAGATACCTTTTTTCAATCATGAACTCACTTTGCCCTAAACTCAACTAGTTTCGATTTTCTCTTTTTTTCTTAGTTTTTTGAAACTTTTTTAGATCCTCACTTAAAGTTCGTTTTAATATGATAACAAACTCTCACTTTTCCATCTTTTAAGGACTTTTTTATTCGGTTTGTAATACCCTTTTCCTCTCTTTTTCTTTTTTTACTCTTTTTTTGTAGTTTTTCTCTAGACTCTACATGTCTTAACTCTCACTTCTTCTGTTTTATTATTCGGTTTATTACTTCCCTTTACTTGCCCCATTCCCATCCTTCTGGCTTCCGGCTAGCCATTTTTTTACTTTCGACTTTCATCTTTTTGAGCAGAATCCCCTTCAGTTTCTCATCAACATAATATCTCTTTTTCCCACTTTTTTCAATAAACTCACTTATCCAGCTTTCATTCTTTTGTTTTATGTTGTTGATTTGACTTCTCACAGTTGACCTGTCCTTTGCGAGTAAAACTGCTATGTCTTCGCAGCTTAATTTCTGTTCAGAGTTCAACAAAATCCATAAAATAACCTTCTCCTGTTGTGTCAAACCTCTTAAAAATGCTGTTTGGACAGCTGTGTAGACAGGTGTTTGGACACCTTCCACACGTGTGTGTTTATCCACAGCTGTGGAATTCTGCCTAAAAACACGCGAGGCAACCCGCGTATCAAAGAATGAAATGAACTGTTTTATTCCGTCGATATCCTGTTTAATTTCCATAATTTCATTGTAAATTCTTTGGATTTGATCTTCGTGCGAGCTGTCTTTGGCACTTAAATGTTTTATCCACGCTGAAATTTTGGAAATATCTTGCTTGACTGACTCAAAAGAATGAGCGATTTTCTCATCATCGTGCTCTTTTTTCTTTCTCCCGAACCAGAGAAAACCCATAATAATTTCAGCAAAACTCCGCTTTTAAATCTTTCGCAAAAAAACGCGAGATTTATAAATAAACAAGAACTTTTAAGCATAAATAACCTAAAATTTTGATAAAATTCCAACAAAAATGCCAAAAAAGCCGGGAAATGTTTTAGCCGAAAAAGCAAAGGAAAAAGCCAAAGATTTCGCAGCCAGGGTCAGAGATAAAATAGCTGTTGCAATAGGCGCAGCTTTTGGATTAGTTATTGCTCTAGCATGGAACTCTGCGATTCAAGAAGGCGTTAACAATCTAATGACTTATTTAGGGATTGTCGGCACAACATATATCTATAAACTAATTGCTGCTGTGGTTGTGACAATAATTGCCGTGATGGGGATCATTATAGTCTCAAGATGGGCTGAAAAGTGAAAAAAGCACAAAAATACTAAAATAAAACAAAAAGCTTAAAACTTTCAAGCGAAATAGCATAAGTTTTAGCATGAATAAAAACTAAAAAATGCCAAAAAACAAAGAGAAATCAAAAAAAGTAAAGCGTAGTTTCAGAAGAGAGTTCAAGAGACAAGTAAGAATGGCAGTTGCAGCAGCAATTGGTTTTATTATAGCTTTTAGTTGGAGAAACTTCGTTTATGACATGACAAAAACATGGCTAGAAAAAATAACTCCCTTAAGCGGAGCTTTTGAGAGTAGATTAGCCTCTGCTCTTTTCATAACAGTCATCGGAGTGATTCTCATACTTATCAGCTCTCGGCTTCTAAAATAATTGAGAAAATGTCAAAATTAGGGGTTTTAATCCTTCGGTTTCTTCTTTATATGCCCTCTTATAGCAGTTATCAATAGATTTATGAAGCTTGCTATCACCAAAATCAAGAAAATCAGGCCAAAAATGCCCCAAACATGAGATATTCCCTCGCTTAAATATTTCTATCAAAATAGGATAACCTTCTGCGTGAGTGAAAATACCGTCGGAAACCAGGGAAAAACAGCTAAAAAGGGCCAAAACTTCGCACAAGATGCATTAAACGAAATGATAAAATTTAAATAGAAGTTCGTTTTAATATTTCTATGAAAAACAATAAATTTGAGCAAGCAGGTAAGGTTTTCAGAAGTCTAGTGAATGAAGCAAACAATACAAAAATAGGGGATTATGTCAGGGTTCCTAAAAATTCTGATGGACTTTTTGGCATAGCTGCTTTAGCAGTAGCTGCATTAAATGATCTCGGTGCAGAACGCATAGAACCATATGAAAAAGAACTATTTGGACCATTCAATTTAACTGTTTTGTGTAGTGCTAATATGATTTTGGCAAATTATTTTTTAAGAGATATAACCCAATTTGATAGAGATGACTATGAAATGCTTGAGAGAGTATGTTACTCAGCTCAAATACTCTATGATAAAGGCATTATTCGTTGTTTTTAATAAAAAGATAGCGAAAACAGTAAAAAGAAGTGGAAAAAATGAAAAAAGAGGAATTTCTTGAAAAACTTGAAACCGAGCTAAAGCTAATAAAAAAATCTCCCTTGACAATTCGTAATTACAAATACTTTAATTCAAAATTATTAGATTCTGTAAACAAAGAGCCAGATGCTTTAACAGAAGGCGATATCAAAAAGTTTTTAGCAGCAATGGCAGACAAAGCCTCTAGCTCAATGATTCTTGCTTTAGCAGCTATAAGATTTGCAAGTTCCAAGATTTTGGGCAAGGATTTAACACTCAATATAGAAAGGCCAAAAAAAGAAAAAACCCTGCCAAGCGTTCTAAGCAAGGATGAAATCAAAGCCCTAATCGAGTCAGCAGAAACAAAGAAATCAAGGCTAATAATTCAGTTTCTTTATAGTACAGGATTAAGAGTTTCAGAATTAGTTAATTTGAAAGTCCAAGATCTCAATCTTGCAGAAAAAACAGGCATAGTTAGGCAAGGAAAAGGCAAGAAAGACCGAATGTTTACATTATCAGAAAAATCAATAAGTGATATTCAGGCTTATCTCAATGAACACCCCCAAAATACATATCTTTTCTCAGAAACTGAGCCCCTCACAACCCGCAACATACAAAAAATAATCAAACATACAGCAAAAAAAGCTCAAATCCAGAAGAAAGTTACCCCCCACACTCTAAGACATAGCTATGCAACGCATTTGTTAGAATCAGGCACAGATATCAGGGTAATCCAGACATTATTAGGCCACGAAAATCTCAACACAACTCAAATCTACACCCATGTCAGCACAGAAGAGCTGAAGAAAGTCAAGAATCCTTTAGACGAATTGTAAAATGGAAAAGAAAACAAGAAGAAACAAAAAACCGGAGATAAAAACCTTAATTTTTGACCACGGCAGAGTTTTCTCTAAAACAGATTAGGCATAAATTTAAGCGAAGAATTCCACTAGTCTATGACTAGTGGTAAAAGCAAAAGCTTTTTCTTCTTTGCATAATTATTATGAAAGTAGCTTTGATGCTAAGCTACTGAAAGCACCCAATTAGCTGTAGCTTTCTATCTTAATAAAATTTTCGGAGGTGTAAAATGTTAGCTAGAGCTAGCTCTTGTGTTGGAAGTTCATGGTGTCATGCTATGTTCAAAATAAAATACTGTCACCCAATTTTCGACGACGTTAGGGTAAGATTTTTTACTTACCTTAGGTTAAAAGAAATATCCGAGCGATATGATATGCCAATAAAAAAGGTAGGATTTAACTCGAATCGTGTGCATTTTCGCGTCGATATAAAGTTGAGAAGCAAACCGGAAGTTGCGAAAATAATAAAAGGAATAACAGGAAAGAAAATTCTTGAGGCTTTTCCAGAAATAAAGAAAAAATATTTCTGGGGAAGTGGCTTTTGGAATCCCGCTTATTTGATGGATAACATTGGCGGTGACGAGGGGGCTATAGATAATTATATTGCTTCTCAGAAATATCCAATTAATTGATTACGCCGCGATCATGCCACCGGTCACAGACCGGTGGTTCTTGACAATTCTCTTTACATTTCTAGTTGAAAGAGGAAAAGAGCGAAGGAATATAGCATTC
>JBNAVB010000004.1:0-47938 GCA_049699715.1 Candidatus Pacearchaeota archaeon
TCAACCACAATATTATCAGCTCCGATAGTGAAGCAAGTTCCTGAGGCATTTAAATCACAATTCATTGTACAGGAACTTGTTATAGTTTCACCACAAGTATAATTATAAGTGCCATTATTACAGCCGCAACTAGCTGCTTGAACTTGCCCCAAAGGCGCGAAAATACTGAAAGAAACTATGTCGGCTGAGACATAATTTCCAGTTGTATTGACTTCGCTTGGGAGTTGGTTCCATGAGCCATTATATTTCCATATCGCCAAAGTGCTTTCATTGACAGCTCCTAACTCGCCATCATTATAGCTAATGCTTAGTGTAATAAAAGGTGAGTTGCTTACGCCCCACACGCAATTTTGTTGTGTCGCACAATGACTTTTATTATAAGTGTCGCAAGAATCATGAGTGCCATCACACCAACCGTCAGCATCCCAATAGCATCCATTTTGGGTTTCACAAACAGTTTCATTAAATTCCCAACATCCAAGCGCCTTTCCTATACAAGAGAAGGTGTCAGAAAATTCTTCACTCGTGTTAGTTATATTCAAAAACTTCCCTATATCCTTATAACCCTGAGGCAAGTTTCCTGGCGAGCTCGTTGCTTTCAAGGCAATATTCCAAGGAACAAAACTTGAGAGAACATTGTTTGTAGTTAAGTTAGTTACAGAATCATAGCCAGATGCAGGATCATCTGCATATTCTATATAAAAATCATAAACCCCACTGTTAGTAATCTTATTATTAGTGAAATCATTACTACCGCTCGCTAATAATTCTTGTCCTGGGCTTGCAACATAAATCGCATAATCAACATCATCAAGAATATTATTGTTGATATCATTATTGTCTTCATCACTCAAGTAGATTCCGTAGCTACCTCCTGAGATATTGTTGAAAGAAACATTATGATAACTTACACCGCCACCTCCTCCTGCCTCAGTTGCATTCAATAAAATATGATAATTATTATTAGTAAAGTGATTGTAGAAGATAATATCATTACTTACTTGTTCTCCTAAAAATCCATACTCATTATTTGTAAAATTGTTGGCATGTATGTAATTATTGCCATAAATATCATAAATTCCATAATAATTATTTGTAAATTTATTATTGTAGATATTTGAATAAGCACCCATTTTTATAAAAACTCCTGCAACACTTTCTTGATTCTGTGTATTGATTGTTGATTCTGTAATGTTCACACCTTCAACATAATCAATTAACATTATGCCATCTTCAGAAGTGACATTTCTTAAAGTTAAGTTAGAAGGATCTGGCCATGTTGCTGTCGATCCAACAATAATTTGCCCAGCATTTAAGTTGCTAATTTCAGTATTGCTGACATTGCAATAATAATAAACTGGCTTGCCTTCGACAAGGTTGCTCGTGTCAATATCGCTTGGATAGCCTGAGTAGGGATCATCACAATCGCCAACAATATCAAAGCCATAACCCTTGGCAGTTTCTATGACATTATCGCGAAAGACATTTCTGCCAGGCCTATCTGTATTGTCTGTTTCATAAAGATAGATTCCTGTTGAACCTCTGCCAGAAGTTCTGATTGTGTTGTTTGTTATGTTTCTATTGAAATTGGAATGGGAAGAGGCATGTTTTAAATTAAAGCCATAGCTACCGTCGCCAGAAGTTGTGATATTGTTGTATTCTAAAACAAAATCATAAGGAAATTCA
Source organism: Candidatus Pacearchaeota archaeon (assembly GCA_049699715.1). Classification (GTDB taxonomy): domain Archaea; phylum Nanobdellota; class Nanobdellia; order Pacearchaeales; family UBA284; genus JAVZYK01. The sequence goes on from JBNAVB010000004.1 coordinate 1,687, forward strand.
ATAAAAATCCCAAGACACTCATTACAATCTGTTATTATATTGTTATAGCTTATGTTGCTTTGCCTTTCGGAGTCAGTCCATATTCCATTATTGGCGTCATCGCCAGAAGTCACAATAGTGTTATTAAAAATAGTGTTATTAATATTGAATCTTGTATAAAGAGTGCCGTCAGCCCAGCCAGTTTTGCTGTCTGAGATATAGTTGCTCGCAATATAATTATTGTCGCCATCTATTTCCATTTCAGCAAAGTCATAGAACTCGTTTCCTTCTATTGTTATGTTGTTGCCTTCAAATAATATGGAATCGCCGCCATAAAACTCATTATCTAAAATCTTGTTATTATCGCCACATGGATATAGAGTTCTTCCATTATCTGAAACTGTAACACTATTGTTCCTGATTGTATTGTTGTTCGAGTTTAGACAAGATATTTCAATTCCTAAACTAAGGTATCCTGATGTCGTTATTACATTATTCTCAATCGTTCCGTTTTCCATACCCTCAGCATAAATTGCATGAGAGTAAGTTTGTCCTGAATTAATCTGACTTATAACACAGTTCTTTATAGTTACATTATCAAAGCCGCCCGAGTTGTCAATACCATAACCTTCCTGGCTTTCACTGTAATTAATTGTATAGCCTTGACAATCAATTGCAACATTGCTAGCATTAATTATAAAAGCAGTGCCGCTACAAGAGATGTTTTCAACAAGAATAATAGATTCATTAACATAATAAGGACAAGTCATGTTGCTCTGGCCAATATAAGCAGTAAAATGTGTTGTGTTGAAAGAGACATGAGTTCCATTATCAATAAATTCTAAACCAGAATCTCTCCAAGAGCCTTGGCACTTGAACTTTACAATATCCCACTCATCACATTCCAAGATTCTTGCTATTGGCTGTGTTGTTGTTTTTTCTAGAGTTATTGTTGCAGTTTCAATTTTTATCTCATTACTTGGTTCAATTGCAAAAATTTCTGTCTGATAATCAGGAGCTTTGTCAATTTGAATTACAACATCTTCTGGCATTGAAATAAAGTTTATCTCAGACTCTGGCAAAATATTTTGTTCGAGAGCTCTTTGGGGAGCCCTTTCAAGAGCTCCTTCAAGAGTTCCTTCTCCTCCGGCTTTTTCTCCGGCTTTTTCTCCAGTTTTTTCTTCAAGAATCGCAGCTCCTGTAACAAAATTTTCTATGGTTGCATTAGTTTTATTAACATTCTCTTCAGTTCTATTATTTTCTTCAGTTTCATTACTTTCATTAATACTAGCTTGTTCTTTCTCAACTTGCCCCTTATCTTGCTCTTGTTCTGCTTGTTCTGCTTCGTATTCAATTTCAATGTCGTGTTTCTCTTCACCATTAACTTTAATTTTTCCTATCTTGAATTTCAAATTATGTAGTTCAGTGCTATTAACCTCAACACTATCTTGAACTTTACCTTCTTTATTAACAACTTTAATATTTACTATGGCTGGAATAATTTCAATTTCCTTGCTTTCACTTACAATTTCTTGGCCTTGATATAAAAATTTTATATTTAGCTCGTAAGTTCCTGGCTCGCTCGCGCTCAAGTTTAATGCGCTCAAGTTAAAATTAAGTTCATGTTCTTTTTCTTTATTCAAATAACTCTCGCCGAATCCTTCAAAACTTTCAAAATAATTAGTTGAAACCTCTAATTGGTTCTCTTTAATCTCAAGAGTTACATTATTATCATCAAGTTTTTTATCTTCAGTTTTTACACTTCCTGGCACAAGCTCGACTTGCTCACCTTCTTTCAAGTCATAAATAAATGTGTTATTGTAAGAACAAGAAGCCTCAATGATTTTATAATTAGGATTTTCTTCCAAGACAGCAAAACTGTTCCATATCCCCAAAGCTCTGAACCAGAACGTTATGAAACCCGTCAAGGGATTTTCAGGAAGCGAATTCTGATTTTCTTCAGCATTCTCTTCATTATTTTCTTTAGCCGGAACGTCTTCAGTCGGGGTTTCTTCAGTAGTTGTTTCTTTTTGTTCTTGTGGCTGTTCTTCGGATGGTGGTTCTGATGGCTCTTCAAGTGGTTGCTCTTGTGGCTGCTGTTCTTCTAAATCTTCGGGCAATGCTTCTTCAACAGTTTCTTCAACAGGGGCTTCAGTAACGTTCTCTTCACTCACATTTTCTCCAGGCTCTTCTGTAATGTTTTCTTTTGTGACGTTCTCTTCTGTTATGTTAGTTATATTTGTTAGGTTTTCTTCAGTAATGTTTTCTTCTGTGATGTTTTCTTTTGTGACGTTCTCTTCTGTGATGTTTGTTATATTTGTGAAAGTTTCATTTGTTGCATTTTCAGAAGAGAGCTTCAATTGAAAGAAAACATCAGGATAAACAATGTAATGGCCAGAAAAGCCGTAACCAAAACCTTCGCCTTCAAGCTCTTTGCCTTCTAGGAAAAATGGGCCTTGTTGCTCTGCCAATTCCAAGTTACTTGACTCAACAAACTCCTTAAACGAGAGTTCTTTAGTCTTATTACCCAATGTTACAATGACCCTAGTGCTTGAAGGAATTAACTCTCCTTCTTTAAGCTTCAAGTCAAGAGAGCCTTTAATTGGCTCGTTTGGCATGAATTCATTTTTTTCAATTGAGATAACTCTTCCAGTTATGTCTGATTTCAAAAATAAGAATATAAGCGCTATTGCTGCGACAATAAACAGTATTATGACTATAGTCTTAAGCCAATCCTCTTTTAACATTTTTTAACTCGTTATGTTCATACTATAAGAATAAAGTTATTTTTAAATATTTTTATGTTTATATCGCTTATTATTAATCGCAACCTTTTTATACTCCGTTCTTGTTTTTTCAATAATCCAAAAACTAGGAAATGGCACGCACAAGAATAAAGTTGGCAAGCATAGACATAGCCAAGCTAAATGAAATTATAAATGCTATAAAAGATATAGCCTCGAAATCAGGAGTAGTCATCAGAGGCCCTATACCTTTACCAACAAAAAAGCTGAAAATAACCACAAGAAAAAGCCCTTGTGGTAATGGGAAAGCCACTTTCGATAGATTTGAGATGAGAATTCACAAAAGGCTTATAGATATGCCAGCCGATGAGCGAGTTCTTCACAGCATAATGAGATTGTTGATTCCTAAAGACGTCAATGTAGAGATAGAGATGATTGAATAGGATTAATGAGTTTCTGAACGTATTTCTAAAAATCTGAAAGAATTATGCTAATTATGCTGGAAGAATGGTTAATTGTTTTGTTAGGCTCTCTCTGTATATGTATGACAATGCTATTTCAAAAGGCGCCGAATGGCTCTGCGCATTTGTCAAAAGTTTCTCACAAGTTACTTGCCTCACTTCTGTTGTTCCAGTCAATCCCTTAACTCCGCCTTGTAAAGTACATGCGAATCCCTCTTCTGTATTTATACTCAATTCCACCTGGTTCTGTTTAAGCTTCTCGTCTATATTTTGTTCTTGTAGTTTTGTGCAGTCTGTGTTAGGCAAGTAAACTTCACCAGTTCCTTTATTCTCTATCTTGAATGCGACATATAATCTGTTTCCTTCCACCCTCTCAGTCAAGTTTGTCACCTGGATAGGCGCAGCGCTGTTCATCCCTGTAGCTATTTTTTCGCCGCTTACGCTGCATATTCCGTCGCCTTTACCAACACAAATACTGGATTGAACAACAGTGGCATATTTATAACAATAATCAAGTTTGATTGTGAAATTGAACGCAGTTGGCAAGCCCCTTTCAGGGGGGGTTGCTTGTGTTGCGAAGGTCAATCTCTCTTTGCCGCCTTCCTGTAAAGGCGTTTTCTTATTTAACAGCTGCGCGTTTTGAACATGTAAGTTCACATTCTGTAAATTATCCCCGATTCCGCTCAGGTAGAAATGCGCATTTCCAGGTGAAACATCAAAGCCGCCATGGTTGACAACATCCACATAAATGGGATAATTCTCTGCTGTGACGAGCTGGCTTGGCGGCGCATCTGCAACAAAACTTGATACCAAAGCAGTCGTGTTAAACATAGTTGCTTGCTCTTTTTTGCAGCCTTGCTGGCCGCTTACTAGCAGCAAAGCAGCTATTAGGAATAAGAATATTACAATAATCCTATCAAATTTTATTTTCATCCTTTCCTCTTTTTATTTTTATCGCGCTCTTTTTTTAATTAGGTTTTTATTCCGAATGGATAGCTTTTTTCGATGGCGACTCCATAATCTAAAGTCACAACAAGTGGATAACTTTGTTGTGTTTCGCTACCCAAATACATTATACTAGAACATTTTATAAGCCTTTCGTTTTCTATAGGCACCTTGCTGATGATAGGCTCGCCGCTTGTTAGATAGCAGTTTAACTTCTGCGGTGCAAGCTCTGTCATAAAATAGGTAATGTTTTCCTGGCTGAAATCATAAGCGAGGATTTTTGCTTGTTGCTGGCTCTTAGCAAGCCTCATCTCCAAATCAACTTTGTAAGCATCCTGGATTCTGTGGACTGATTTTGTAATGCCCAAAACCAAAGGAGCCGGCTCTTGGATTAAAGCGATTGTTTCGTAGCCTGGCGTTGGCACAGAAACCGTTCCAGTGACTTGTGATTTTTGCCTGTAGCGTAACGATACATAAAACATCTGCGGCCAAGGCTGCTGCGACGATGGCAAGCCACTATAGCTGTATAAACCATTTTCGGGGAAATAAACATCAACTTTGCCAGGGGTTATTTCCTCAGTGATGCTTTTGCCAAACAGCCCGGAACTTTCTTTCTTTATTACATCAGCTGCCGCAACGTTGAAAAACTTACACTCACCATCCTCTTGGCTTGAAATGCCGCCATAAGTGTCGGCAACATTGTCCGAAATGCACAATTCTCCGCTCCTGGCCTCCCTGTCATAGTTCTCTATACGGACTCCTACATAGAAACTCTCTCCTTGCTGTACTGTCTTACCAGATGTCAGATAATCAATTCCGCTAACCAAAGAATAATCCAATCCAAACTTCTTGGCCTCTGTCGTGCCTCTGCCGCCACCAGACATTTCGCAGCCTTGCTGAGCTGAAGCAAAAAGCAAAACTAAAAAAAGTAGAACTATGATTACAAGAGTAGTAAATTTTTTCATTTTTTCTTTCTTGCTTGGCTTATTTCAATTAAGTGGGATTACAGTCGCCTGGTGTTACAGCCGCACTAGCATAAAATGTCCATACATCACTTTTGGAGCCATATGCATTGTCTGGAATAGTTAATTCACAACCAATATAAATCTCATAATTGTTCTTCTCTGGCCAAAGACAGCTGCACATTGTCTGATTGCTAGTATTCATCTCTACTCCTGGATAAGGCTGTATACTCCCAGTGTAACATGAATATTTTTTCTCCTTTTTTGTTTTTTTATCTGTTTAATGTAATCTATTTAATCGAATTGACTTTTTAAATATTCTCACTAAATAATTAAGGTGATTTGATGACTCTTGTCATGTAGTCTGAATAAACCACATATTTAGATTCCAAGACAACCGGCGATAGCACAGCAAGGCGCGGTGCGCTTGTCACGTAAAGTTCACAAGGCCACGAGAACTTGTCATAAGTTTCCTCATACTGGGTAGAATTTTTCAAGCCCTCATAACTGTAATCCCTGATTTCAATCTCATGGTCCATTCCTTTGAAGCCCATACAATTAATGAGTAAATCTTCCGAGAATCTGATAGTCATATAATCAAGCTGCTTAAACTTAACATCCTCTGCTCTTCGCTTTAGCACAACACTGAACCCATAGTTTTTGCCTTCGTTGAAAGGAATATCATTATTGCTTAGCATCGCGATGCTGTATGGGGCGTTGAACTGCATTGTGCTTTTCACGAATCCTCCCTTAGGCTCCTCGCCTATCTGAATAGGCCATGTTGTTGTCACAGTCACAGGCCTTTCCAACACAAGTACAACATTTTCCGAGTATACTTGCTTGTCGGCTGCTTCAGGGATGCTTCCGACACATCTCAAGCTTGTACGTAACTCTTGGCCCGGAGATGTCGTACCAAAGACAAACTCGTCGCCATAGGCATAACTCCCCATGTTAGCGACTTGCAGTTCGACTTTCTTGTCCTTTCCCAAGTAACATTTAGGCTTAACATGCAATTCCATAATCTCAGGATTACTAACACTGATTGCCACAGCCAAGTTCACCCGATCATGCATAATTCGGTTCTCAGAGAATTCAACCTTGATGTTAAGCTCTTCCTGGGTGCTTTGTACATTAGGCGACTCCCAGTCAATCAAGAAAGGACAAGGCGGTTTCAAGTATAAACATGCTCCCCAATTCACCCTAATATCTCTAATGCCCCTACCTATAGAATCAAACATCGGAGAGGCAAACTTTAGATACTCTTTAGTGAAAGGCTGTCTCCAAATGAATACAGTTAGAATAATAATCCCTACGATCATAACTATAGCAACTACAAAACTGAATATTTTTTTAGCCCAGGGCGGAGAGAAATACCAAACAAAAGTCACACACCACACAACCACAAAACCTACCCCAAAACCAATCAATCCAAGGACAATTGTAGCTATCAACCCGTTCAAGCCTATACTCAAAAACGCAAAAAGGCTTAGAACAACGCCTATGATGGCGCCAATCACCCCTCCTATGATACCAGAAGGTAACGCGAGTTTAGTAGAGTCTCCAAGACTGTATCTTGGCTCCTCATCCTCCGCCATTTTTGTTTTTTCCCCTTTTATCAATCAATAACCAATTTATAAAAAGGTTAAAATTTATTAATATATAATCTTTTCTATTTCTATGGATTATGCATTTCAACAACAACGGAGAAGCAAAAAATCTCTAAGGAAAAAGCGCGGCTACAACATTTACAAAAGAGGCGGCGCATTCAGAACAAGAAAATAAAATCTAAACAAGAAAGTGAAAAATGGAAATTTTGTTTGCTGGCGACATTTTACTTTTTATAATATCTTTCCTCGCGCTGATATTTGCAACAATAACCGACATAAAGCGCACAGAAGTACCAAACTGGCTCAGCTTCTCACTGCTTGCCGCGGCATTCGCGATTCGAACAATAGCCGCACTGCTCAGTTTACAGTTTTTTTATTTGTATTATGCAATCATCGCTTTTATGCTGTTCTTCATCCTCTCAAATGTTTTCTTGTACGGAAAATTCTTTGGGGGCGGCGATGCCAAGCTGCTTATTGCCTTGGCAGTTGCTTTTGCCACAACGCCCCCATTTGTTACTCAAGCTTCATTTTTCACAGAAGAGCCGTTCCTGCTCGGCTTCTTCATTAATACTTTTGTCATAGGCTCTGTATATAGTTTATTCTTCATTGCGTTTTTTGCGATAAAAAATTATGCTAGTTTTAGAATAGAATTCAAGAAAATTTATAGAAAAACAAAGACTATAAGAACTGTTCTCTTGGCAATCGCAGTCATAGCGCTGATGGCCTCATTTCTCTCAACTTGGTTTTTGTTTATATTCACAATAGCGCTTGTCTTCCCTTATATATACATTATCGCCAAGGCGACTGAAAATTCAAGCATGGTAAGAAAAGTCTCTCCGAAAGTTTTGACAGAAGGCGACTGGCTTGTAGAAAAGGTTCATGTCAAAAACAGGCTCATAAAGCCAAGCATTCATGGGTTAAGCATAAAGGAAATTCGGCTTTTACAAAAAGCAAGAAAAAATGTGACAATAAAATACGGGATTCCTTTTGTGCCAGTATTTTTAATCTCGTTCATTGCAACGCTTTTGTTCGGAGACTTGATAATGTTAATAATTAGAGTCTTTTTCTTTTAGATAATGTTAAGAAGTAGATAATGTTAAGTCAACAGATGATGAGAAGGATTTTATGACTTCGATAAAATCAATTAAATAAATCACTCCGCGCTAAAGCCCGAGATCATGAATAAAAATGTTACAAAGAATTCCAAGGTTGAGAAGAATAGAGGGCAACATCAGCCCTCTTTCTTTTAACGAGATTCAGAAATTAATTCAGAAATTAAATTTAGTGGAAGAAGGCAATTCCTCTCTCGCCCTCTCTCGCTAAAACCGAGGTATCCTTGCCTTTTATGTAATGAAATCAATTAAAACGAAAAACCAATTTTTATAAAAATTATGAAAAATTATTAAAATGCCACAGACTATTCAAACCCAGCGATAAAATTAGCCCCCTTTTGAATTAACAGAACCCTTTAGGGCATTCTTATTTTGATATGCCGCATCATCTTTTCTGTTTCACTTTCATCTGCCTCACGCTTTCTCTTCGCTGCTTTTTCATTTTCTGCTTCGAGCTTGCTTCTTATCTCCTGCTCTGCTTCTTTTCTGAGCTTCTCGCCTAATTTCTCAAGCTCTTTCTTGTCAATTTTTATCCGTGGCAATTCAAACGAGATTTTGTCATTTTCGTATCGTGGGATAACATTAACACAAAAATGTTTCACTCTTTGCCCCGCGGCATCGCCTTGCGCGACAAAAATATTAAATGCTTCCGCCCCAGTCACTTTTAAAAAAACTTGCGAGACTGCCTTTACAAACACAAACAATTTGTTCAGCAAAGCATCCGGCAATTCCCCAATAGTTGAAAAGTGCTGTTTAGGCATCACAATCATCTGTCCTACAGCTGCTGGATAAACATCCAAAACTACAATGATGTCAGAATCTTCATAAATCTTTATAGTTTCTAGCTTACCTTCTATAATCTGGCAAAATATGCATTCGCTTTCTCCCGATTGAGATTGTTGTGCTCTAAGAAACTGCTCTAGCTGTTCATTACTCGCAGTCTCAACTTGCTTTCTAAGAATTTCCGCTTGCTCTTCTGGCAATTTATCAATCTGCTCCAATAATTTATTCTTTATTTGTTTTGCTTCTTCATCGCTCATCATTTTTTTTCTCTTGAACTTGGTTTCTTAGCCTATCGCCCTCCTGAAATCTATCACTTCGACTGAATTAACCCCTGAGATTTTCGTAATGGCGTTCTCAATCAAATCCAAATCCTGATGTTCTGGCCACATAACGGTTAATATCAGTGCATTGAGCCCAAAAGCAATTGGTTGTATCTCATGATTGTGAAGCTTCCCCCCGAGCTTTTCTATCTCACAGCTTGCAGAATTCTTTATCTCATCCAAATCAGTTTCAGGAGATTCGGGCATTATCTTGATTTTTAAAGCAGCCATTGCCATTTTTGTATTTTGTTTTTTATTTTTTCTTTTTGATTAAATCTTTTTTTTCTAAAAAAAGATTTATTTTATGGTCCCTCAAATCCACAATTGCATTTATATTTAATGCTAAGCTTTCTGCAGCGCGCGCATCTTACAAGTTCATGTTTGCTACAGTGTGGGCACTTGAAGACCATGCTATTTTTAGTTACTTCTTTCCCGCAAGAGGTACATTTTGCCATTTTTTATTTGTTTTTGTTTACTTCTCCTTTATTTCAACTTTATAATTCTTTTCTTTTGCCTTTAAAACCATTTCTTCTAGTAACGTGTGGAGTTTTTTGTTGGCTTCCTTATAATTTGTACTCTCTATGCTTATCATATAATTTGGTGCACCCATATAACTCACCTCTGCGCCTTTGTTCTCAAGGTTTATCAGAGCTTCCTTTATTTTTTCAATGCCATCAGCAGCTTCGCTTGACAAAATTATTTTTGCTTTAACAATTATTTTTTTCTCTCTTAGCTTTTCGCTTACAAGTTCTGTTAACTTCCTTATTTCTTCCTCATTTAATTTTGCTTCTGTCAATAAGCCTTTTATTTCATTAGGGGAATAAATTATTTTATGCAAAAGTTCGGAAAATCTTATCTTTTTCTTCAACTCTTCAACCACTTTGCTTACCCTGGTTTTATCTTTGACAATGAGATTTAAGACAACAGAGAATTCTTTCTCGCGCTTGTATTCCTGAGTTATTTCCTTTTTCTCCTTCGAAGTAACTCGTCTCAATGATAAATCTATATGGCCCTTGGCCCTATCTAATCTTAAGACCTTACAAACAATCTTTTGCCCTATTCTGACATAATCTCTAATATTCCTGATTCTGCCGGGCGCAACCTCACTAAAGCTAACAACTCCCTCTTTGCCGTAGTTATCCAACTTGACAAAAACACTTGTTCCAACAATCTTGTTTACTGTTCCGAATAGGATTTCGTCTTCTTCAGGAAATTCTTTTGTATCCACTTTTATCTCCAATTTGTATTATCTCAGATAAATTTAATTTGAAAATTATTTAAAGACTTCAAGAACTTTTGCGCGAATTTTTGACTTGCTTGCCGCGGGCTTGGCAAGTAGGTAATTACATCCTAAACATCTGACATTAGTGGTTGCTTTGCCGAATATTGCTTGTTCGGCGTTGCATTTTGGGCATCTCACCCGCACAAACTTACTTTTTGTGATTCTGATTTCTTTCATAGTTAATTTAAGAAAATCTTGTATTTTAAATCTTTCCTAATCTTTAATTTCAGAGCACATTAACACATGACTTTTATCTCTTGAGCGTTTAGTTTTTTCTCAAGAAGTTCTAGAAACTCTTGCTCTTTTTCTTTAGTTATGAGGCATCCGGCAGCGTTTGCATGGCCACCGACCTCGCCGCCGGTAATATCAACCACCTCTTTCAACAAATGATACAAGTTTACCTCGCCAGCATTATTCTTGTCTTTAACGACACGAGCAGAAACCTTAATTTTAGAATCTTTTCTGTAAGCCATACCAACAATCACAGTGCCCTCGTCATAGACATACGAAGAGGCAACAATGCTTACTATAGTCCCTATAATCGTGTCTTTGATTGCATTCTTTGCATTGATGATGACATAACCGTCTCCTTGGATTTTCTGCTTATTGTTAACCCAATTCAATGCCTTGATGATATGATGCTTGTATTTGGCATAAACTTCCTCTATCTTGTCATTGGCTCTTTTCGAGCCCATCAGGAAAGCCAAAGCCAGCGAGCTATAACCAAGCCTCCCGCAGGCATTCAGCATTGTGCTAACTTCTCGAGCATCGAACTGATGGTTCAATATTTTTATCAGATAAATATTATCTAAAATATCTTGCCCGTGCCCGTTACTCACTCTCCTAAGCAATATTGCTGTAATCAACCTTGAAAGCTCTTCCTTGTTTAAATCCAACAAAGTTTTATAGCCATGATTTGTTTTGACTTCTATCCCCAAATCCCTTAGCATCATCAATGCGCCATTATTCGAGCCAGTCACTCCTGGAATGAAGATGCTCGAGCTAAATTCTAAAGCTTTATGCACGGGCCTCATCGACGAGAACACAGTCAATCCTTTTTTGATCTGCATCCCACTCTCTTGCGCATCTTGTAAAATTCCGCTGGCGGTCTTTCCGATATTCTTATCAAGCACATCTCCTATCAAACCCAATACTGCCAACTGTGCCAGAGTCTTGTCTTCGTAGAAATTTTTGACAAATAGATAAGTCAAACAAGACCCGCTCACTCGTTCATTATTGTAAAGATGCGGCGAGACAAAAAATAAATTTTTTGCTGAAACTGATGAATCGAGAGAATTCGCTGATTCAAAAACACCCTCGACTTCATGATGATCTATAACAAAAATATCTGCAGAAGACGCCATTTCTCTAATTTTTGCAAGTTTACTCGCACCCAAGTCCAAAAACACAAGAGCCTTCCACTTTTGCTTCTTACATTCCTGAGATAATCGCTTGAGCATATCTGTCTCAAGCTGTTTCACAGTAGAAATCCAGTATTGTTGGTTAAGAGACTTCAATACCTTAGCAAAAATCGCTGCAGAAGTTAAGCCATCAGTGTCAAGATGTGTTATCACCCTTATGATCCCATCTTTAGAAAAAATTTCCTTCAATCTTTTGATTGCAGCTTCTAATTCTACCATTTTCCTCTTTTGCTAAAATCCGAATCTTGCTAACTCGGAATAATTTAATTCCGGACCTTCCCCTTATCTATTGTTTCTCCTTTCCCTTCTCTTCTTGCCCTACTTTTTCTTGTGCTTTCTTGCATAATACTTTTCAAAGCGCCTGATTTTCGCTTCTGTGAGCTGCAGTCCTCGCTTTGCTGTCATGTCTTTCTTGTTTTTTTCGAAATGTTTTTCCAAGGTTTTCGCTTTTTTCTTCAAAGCTACCAATTCCAACGGTTGAATATTAACCGCGTTTTCTTGCAAAATCTTCTGGATTTTCTTGCCTGTAACAGCCTTAACGCTAGGGATTCCATAGTTATCTCTTAACACCAATCCAATCTTGGCAGAATCCATTCCTTCTTTGGCGAGTTTTACTATAAGCTTCTCGACTTCCTTCGTGCTCATCTTCAGCCAATAAGGCTTTTCTTGCTTGGGTGCATGACTTCTTGCTTTTCCTCTTCCTCCACCGTATCGCGTTGCCATTTTTTATCTTGCTTTTTCTGTCTTACCTTCTATCAGATTTCTTTTTATTTTTAAATCTTTTGTAACTAAAATTCATAGCACAATCAAAAAGGTAAAAAAAGATAAAAATAAGAAAGATGAAGATAGCCCCGCCCGGATTCGAACCGGGGTCGCTGGCTCCAAAGGCCAACATACTTGACCGCTATACTACGGGGCTGTAAAAGAATTAGGTTACAACATTTTAAAAACTTAACCCAAACTCACTTAAATCAATCTATTTTTTTAACAAAGATATAGCTTCCCAACATTTCTATGTAGCTCTTCGCCTTCTTCATCAGCTCGCCTTTAGTCAAAAATAGCACAGGCATCTTTCTATACAATCCTTGTTGATAAGCTAAACTCAAATCAGCTTCGCTGATTTTCTTCTTTGGACTTGCCACAACTAAAAGCTTAGCCTTGCCAAAATTGAAATTAGCATGGATGATACAAACAATATCGCCTTCATTAATTTCTGTGATTATATCCAAACCATGCGCTTTAAGATACTCATAAATCTTAGCATAAAAATCTTCTCTGCTTTTTTTTCTCGAAACTTTTGGCACGGTCTTGATTTCTTTTCTTTCTTCTTTTTCTTTTTTCTCTTTCCTCGCTTCCTTTGTCTCTTCTTCTTTTCTTTTCTTTTTCAGAAGCTCCTCGATTTTTTTTAAAGCATCTTCTTGAGCCATCAAATGAAATCGCCAGAAGATCTTGTCTTTTCCTTCTACAGAAAGCTTTATAGGCATCGCAAAATCTTTGATGCTTTTTATTGCGACGCGATGTGCGGGTTCAAGGAACTCTTCATCTACAACTTGAAACTCTTTTAACTTATCAAAAACCTCCTTCTCTTTGAGCTGTAGATGTTTCGCAAAATTGTCAAGCAAGGCCTCCTGCCCCTCAAGATAATACAATGGCGAGCCCCCTATTTTGAGACTAGTGAATTTCACACTCTTGTCATTTACCATCTCGCTCAACAAAGCTGAAGTGAACAGTAATGACATTCCAACTTCTCTTGAAATAACACTAGGCAAAGAAGGCCCCTTATTCCTCAGAAGCTCGATTATAGTTTGCTTTTTCAGCTGAAGCTGTTTCACCCTGTCGTTATTATCGTTATTAATCTGCATTTTTCCTATCACCTTTTAAGGCCTCGTCCAAGCAACCTCATAATAAGTTACATCGCCTTCATCATCAACTATCCCTATGAGCAGATTCTTCTTTGTACTATGAGCTACACGATTCTTGGCCGCAAATTCATGCCATGTCAAACTCGAAGATTCATAAACTGGATAGAGAACCCATTTAGCGTGCTCCTGGCCGGGCTTTTTGCCTCTTGCATAAACTCTGAAATCAGCACCGAATTTCAGCGCTGTCTTGGTTATATAACCCCTCGAGCGCATATCTTTAAAAACGCAGTATTTTGTCCAAAAGTTGCCATCGATTTTTCTGGCGCGTTCAATAAAGGATTCATGGCTTAATTTTTTCTTGCCTTCGTAAATCTTAATTTTCTTTGCTTCAAGTAGGTAAAGCGCTTCGACAAGCGAGTAATACACCTTGCCTTCGATGTACTCTCCGAAGCGACTCCTGCTATATAAATCCTTAGCTTCTTTTGCGCTGGAGAAAACCCTCTCTCCTGCCAAAATAGCTTTGAAAGCTCTCGCTTTCGCCCTGATTGTTTTTTTCTGAATTTTTTTATCCATTCTCTTTCTTTTTTTCTTTGGCATTTTCAGATTCTTATACAAATCTTTTTTAAAAGATTTTGTTATCTTTCTAAAAAGATAGGATAAATATTTAAAACTTGCCATACTGGTTAGAACATGGAGATCACATTTCTTGGGACAAGCCAAGCAACTCCAACAGCGGAGAAAAGTCAGACAGCAGTCCTTTTGACCTACAACAATGAAAACATTCTCGTAGACTGTGGGGAAGGTACTCAAAGACAGTTCAAAATAGCAAAACTAAACCCCTGTAAAATCACTCGCATTCTAATAACCCATTGGCATGGTGATCATGTCTTAGGATTGCCGGGCTTAATTCAGACCCTAGCTTTAAGCAACTATGGCAAAACTCTCCATGTTTACGGCCCGAAAGGCACAAGATATTTCTTCAATCTACTGCTCAGAACTTTTATTTTCAAGGAAAAGCTGAAAGCCGAGATCCATGAAATAACAAAGAATGGCACATTTCTAGAAACAAAAGACTTCAAGCTAGAGGCTTACCAAATGAAGCATTTTGTTCCTTGTATAGCTTATAGCTTTGTAGAGAAAGATAAACATAGGATAAACATGAATTATGTCAAGAAGTTTGGCTTGGTACAGGGTCCTATCCTTAAGAATCTTCAGGAAGGCAAAAATATTACTTGGAAAGGAAAAAAAATCCTAGCGAGCAAAGCAACAACCCTAAAAAAAGGTAGGAAAGTTTCATTCATTCTTGACACTCTTGCGAATGAAAATGCAATCAAAGTTGCAAAAAATTCAGATGTGTTAATCTCAGAAGCCACATTCTTGAGCGCAGAACATGCAGACAAAGCCTTAGAGCGGGGCCATCTTACAGCAAAACAAACTGCGATTATTGCAAAGAAAGCGAAAGTAAAGAGACTCATAATTACACATATCTCGCAGCGTTACGCCAAGAACGAGACCCCAATACTGCATGAAGTTAAAAAAATCTTCAGGAATTCTGAGCTCGCAAAAGATTTTATGAGCCTTGTTCTGTAATCTCTCTGTAGCTTATGCAATTTGTCCTATAATTACTTCTCTTTCTTCTTTTTCTCTAATCGCGCTTCGGCTTCCTTGATCTTTAGCTTTTCTTCCATGCCAAGCTTTTCCAAAAGTTCTTTGTATCTGTTCCTAATTGTGACTTCTGTGATGCCAGCGACATCAGCGACTTCTCTCTGTGTCTTCTTTTCATCATTAAGCAAGGCAGCCACATACAAAGCTGCTGCCGCAATTCCTGCGGGGCCCCTGCCACTCGTAAGCTCAGAAGTTTCTGCTTTCTTCAAGATTCGCAAAGCATCGCTCTGTGTCTTCGGTGACAAATGCAGCACAGAAGCAAACCTTGCAATATAGTCTTTAGGATTGCTCGGAGTTATCTTCATTGTCAATTTTCTTGTAATGAATCGATAAGTTCTTCCTATCTCTTTTCTCTCAACTTCACTTGCTGCAGAAATCTCATCTAATGTTCTTGGAATGTTTGAACTTCTGCAAGCCGCGTAGATGCAAGCTGATACAACACTTTCCATCGAGCGACCCCGGACAAGTCCTCGCTGCAAAACAAGATTATAGATTCTTGAGGCTTCTTCCTTGACAAAATTAGGCAAATTCAAGAATGAAGCCACTCGCCTAAGCTCGGCCATTGCCAGTCTTAAGTTTCTCTCGATGCTGGTTGAAACACGTTCTTGCCATTTTTTGAGTCTGAAGAATTTTCTGATTCTCTTTTCCGAGCCTAGCTGGTAAATATCGCTTATCTCACCAACATTAGTTGTTAATCCTTGATCGAATTTCTGCATGCTTAAAGGCGCTCCGCCTCTGCCTTTTTTCTCTCCTTCTTTGAACTGTCTCCATTCTTGCCCCATGTCAATCATTTTTTCCTCGATAACAAGCCCACAATTGCCGCAGATAATCTCTCCTTTCTGTTCATCATAGATTAAGTTAGTAGAACCGCACTCTGGGCACTTTTTAACAAAAGAGGAGGGCATTTTATAAGCCAATTTGTTAACTGGTTGTTAACCGGTTATTTTTGTTACTATAAAAATTTAACGCAAGATTTATAAACAAAAAACAAGAAACTTTATAAATCTTTCTACAAAGCCTTTTAAATATTTCTACACTTCAAAATATATTATCTAATCCAATAGATAAATGTAAAGACTCTTAAAGAATCTACAGAAAAAAAGAATTAACTTATCAAAATCGCGTTTATCTGACCATGTTGACTAGGCCTGCTGGTGACTCTGGCTTTTCCAAGCTCTGTCTCAATTATCGCGCCCTTGACAATGACATTTTTTCTTGCTAAGAACTTGTTGCTCGGCACTTCTAGAACATTTTTTATTAGGCTTATCTGTGCCTTGTGCGTTTTTGGATCCATAACATTGGCTTTATTCACTCTAAGAAGCGAAAATTTGAGTCTGCCGTATCTCATTTTTGTTATCTTCTTCTTTTCTTCGCCAAGCAGTGCGAATCTTTGCTGGTTTTTCAGCTCAAAAAGCTTCTTTTTCCTGAATTTCTTGTATCTCCCACCTGAAATTTTTTTACCTGCTCTCATATAGAAGTCACAATCGTCTGCTTTAAATAACTTTCTAAATACCCAACGCTTCTCAATAATATAATTGCGACGGAATGCAGAAAAGTTTAAAAACCGAAAGCAATTCTCATGCTCAATATAAACAAAAATAAAAACAAAATGACAGGTGCTGTAGAAAGGCCATTAGATTTGTTGAATCAGTCGAAAGGCAAAGAGATTTTAGTGCAGTTAAAAAGTGACAAACAGCTTGTAGGAACACTACTTGCATTCGATATACACATCAACATTGTACTGAACCATACGAAAGAGATAGTGAACGGTGAAATCAAAAGGAACTTAGGATTGGCTTTCATTAGAGGCGACACTATAATATATATCTCACCTTCGGCTGCCATGAGTTCTTAAACCAGGCTCTTTGATTTTTGGCCAGGCTAATTTTAAAAAAGCATATTGGATTTGCCCGAATGCTAAATCAATAATTTTAAAAGTTCTCAATCCCTTGTTCATAGACGAGAATATGCGGGGATTCCGGAGTGGTCAAACGGGCTAGGCTTAGGACCTAGTGGCTTAGTGCCTTCACAGGTTCGAATCCTGTTCCCCGCATTCGCCTTTTGCGGGAGTGGCAGAGCGGACAAATGCGCCAGACTCAGACTCTGGTGGCTTAGTGCCTGCGAAGGTTCGAACCCTTCCTCCCGCACTATCAAATATGTAAAATCTTAGCACCTAAAAATATGTTTTGTAACTACTAACCAAAGACAACAAACAGAAAGATTTATAAAGGACTTTTTCTTATATAATTCAGGAGGTAAAAACAAAATGAAAATTTTGAAGACAAATCAACCTGAAAAAAAATCGAGCGTAGGATATAACTTCAAGAAACATATGCAAAAACGTTGGGGTTATTATGCTGGTCTCGGTGTATTGACAGCTCTATGTTTTGGACTCCTTTGTAACAACCATGGATTAAATAAAAAATACAGCGAATTGGAAAGACAAGTAAAACAAGCGGATAGTCTAAGATATGTCGATAGCACTAAAACAAACAGACAAGGTATGATTGTAGGTTTGCAATCTGGCGACGGCAGCTTCACCTACGAGACAACTGAAAAAGAGCCTTGCACAGACTACTGATCACCCCGGGGGATCACTAATTTTTTATCCTATATCGGCCTTATTGCAAATCTCTTTTTCGTCTTATTTTTTATTACAACTCTTCCATCATGTCAGGTCATTTAAGATCATTTATCTTAACTAAAGTAAACTTATTACTATGATCTTTATAACGCCCTATTGGCGCGTAGCATAACTTCCCGTCATAAATTCTCTTCCGAGATTTGTCCTTAAGCACATCCAAATCATCCGAATCGAGAGGGCACCACAAGCTCGTGTAGACAACAAGATCATCCTCATCAAATCTTCCAAGTTTACTGCCGCTGTCATTATAAACAATAAAGGTGTGTGTGTAGCCTTTTTCTTTTGTCCACATAAACAATAAATCTCCTGGCTCGACTTGTTTGCCTTTTCCGAAAGTCAATCCCCCGCCGCCAATAAGAGTATCGAAATCCACAGGAGTTTCCCTGCCAAGAAGCACATAATTGTCTTTGATAAAATCCTCGAATTTACCCCAAAGATAATTCCTTTTAGTAATTTGATACAAAGAACCCATCATCAAGCTTATACAATCAATCGCAGTGAAATCCTGAGCAGGATGTATACTATAACATTGTGTAGGCGCAGTTGGAGTTATGTACTCGCAGCTTACACAGCCAAGGGCAAATGGGACATTTTTATACGCCTCGACAATTGAAAGGAACTGGCACCTATTATCACTAGGATTATAACCAAAAGCCCTACAAGTTGTATTGGAATAATTCGACTTCCTTGAGATTCTATGAACTTTGGGGCTTATTCCAAATTTCTCTGAAGCATCAGGCTCAAGCAAAGTGTCCCACCCCCTCTCATATTTTTTAAAATCAACTTCATTATATTTTTTTTGATATTCTGCTTTGTCAGAAGAATTTGCAGGCCGTCCAAGAGACGAATACCATGTAACTCCATCAAATGAAACTTCCGCGCGATACCAATATGTCCCTGGCTCATTATCTACCTCAATGCATCCCGTATTTGTGTTTAAAAGTTCTTGTCTATATTGCAACAAGTCTTTTTTCCCGCCAGAAAATGGAGGCAGCTCATATCTTTGATTGTCCCCAGGATATTGTGGGTATTGTGGGGTATAATAAGGCACAATCTTATACCATCTCACATGGAAATCCCCTTGGTTATATTTTTCAACACTATAGCTATTGAGATTGTTATCGTCGATAAAAGTAAATCTCTCTGTGGAATAGTATTTGTCTTTCAGCTTGATAACTAAACATACAAGCACATTATCTTTATATTCAATCAACTTATTCTGCGAAGTGAACGGTTGTTCATTAATTCCAGAAACAAGGAAAATTTCTCGCGGCCCAAGCTGTCCTTTCAATTGATTAATTTGTTGCAACCAATCCTTGACATAAATTTGATTCAAAAAATTTTGATTTTTATTTATTAAACTTTCAAGCCTATTAAGCTCTTCCATAGACACTGTTACTCCTTTCATTAACTCTCCAACTTTCTTACCAACACTTTCATTATTCACACCTTGACATTTCTCTTCAACCCACAAACACTCTAAATTGCAAGTGTTTTGCTCGCAATCATTTTGAGTCCTGAAAATTAAATCATCAATACCTAACCAATTTCCCACAGGCCAAACATTATTACCTTCGCATTTGTCAGGACATTTCAAGCATTTTCCACCACTGGTTTTAGAATCCCACCAGCAATTCTTCATTGATGTGCAGTCATTTGGCCCAAGATTAGCGCAATTGGAAGGAGGCACAATAACTGCCTCGCCAAAATACTCAGCAACAGCATCATAAATTGCCCGAGCAAAATCACTTTGATTTTTCTGCAGTTTGTTTCTGTCTTCTGCATTAGAAATAAAAGCCATCTCAATCAAAACAGCAGGCATGTTTGCATCTTTAATGTAAGTGGAATCAGGATCATCCCATGCTTTTACACCAAGATTGTTTGTACCAACCTCTCCGATTATTTTTTCTAAAACAATATCTGCAAAACTTTTGCTCAATTTGTATTTTTCATCAGTGTCTTTACATTCGGTAGTACATTTTTTCAAATTTTTACCTTGTGAGTCAAATCTATAAGATTCACTTCTTTCACAATCTACACAATTTATCCAAACTTCTGTTCCTTTTGAGGCAGTATCATCGGCACTATTGCAATGTATTGAAATGAACAAGTTCGCATTTTTCTCGTTGGCTAAAGTAGCTCTGCTGGGAGCTGCAGCATCCCTTTCTCTTGTCATTATAACTTCCTTGACTTTTCCTCGCAATAAATCTTTGAGTTTTTTGGCAACCGCTAAATTGATATCATCTTCATTTATCCCATCACCATGTGCCCCATTATCTGTGCCTCCATGGCCTGCATCAATTACAATTACAGCATCTTTCAGCGCGACTGAAGGAACAGACCCTTTCCTGCATTCATCAATATTTGCTTTGCATTGACTATAAAATTTATCCTGGATGTCCTTACTGAAATAGCAAAAAGGATTTTTTCCTTTTGCACTAGGGTCCCCAACAGGATTTTTATCATAGATTCCAAAAACTAAGGATTTGTCAATCCCTCTCAAATTAGCAATCAAATCTCCTTCGATCACCTCCCCGTTTTCTTCAACTAGAGGTTTGATATCTCCTTCATATCTTGAGTAAAGTGTTGCACTATGCTCAATTGTAATTACTGTTTTCTTCTTCCCCCCTCTTCCAGTAGCCAATCTCTCAACTTCTTCAATTTTAAGGACTCTACCGCCGGCTATAGCTTTAACATCCAATTTTTTTTCATAACCCTTGAAAGTAAATATAACTTGATCTGCAAGATAGCTCCCATAAAGCCCGCCAGTTGAACCATAACATTTTGTTACGCTTACTGCATCAAATGAAACAGGCAGGACATCTAATTTTTCTTTTTTGAAAGGCACGCAACATTTTTTATTTGCATTTTCAGGCAAGTTTTTTTCCTTATCTCCAACCTCTCCTCTTGCATCTCGTTCATATTTACTACAGACCTCTTTCCAGGTTCCTCCGAGAGAAGTGCATGTTGTCAGCTGCGCTTCTTCCTCTGCTTTTTTTACTTTGTAAACTTCGGGCTGGGCATATAATCTCGCGCGTAAATCATAGAGCTTCGCGATTTCCATCCACGCCATGGCTTTTTCCTCGCTTCTCGCGCATTTGTCTCTTATTTCTTTAATCCTATTGATCAAAGGAAGTATTTTCTTGTCAAGCTCATCAATTCTTAATCCTAGCTTATTTTTAGTTTCTGTCTTTTTTAGCTCATCGGGACCCATGTCTCCGACTTCCTCAATAAACTTATTGACTTCGTTTCCTACAGCAAGCACCTCCGGAATTATGTTAACAATAGCGTTGTGGCTGTCCTTTGGCGTGCTCAGATTGAACTCATTTATTGTGTAAGTCAAGTCTCTCCCAATAGATTCATTTATAACTTCTTTTCTAAATTTCAAGTCACTTATTGTTTGATTGACAGTTTCCATATCAAGCCAGCATCCAATATCCTTATTGTCGCAATAGCCTATCCTCTTGAAGCGCTCTTGCTGCTGTATCGGCGTTCCAGGATTGTTGCTTGAGCATATCCTCGTAACTCCCCTCTTGTATATCTGCGGCTCAAGCGAGCTTTCAACATAGCTCTGTATGTTTAGCGTTGCAGTCGGCAGTAATGTTGGAGTTCCTGAAACGCACTCTTTCGCGCTCGTTACCTCTTCCATGAGCTGATCTTTCAGATAATAGTTCTGAAGCTCGTTTATAGCGAATGAAGTCGAGACTTTAGTGAAATCGCAATACTCTTTGTCGTTAAGTCTAATACATATTTCTTTGTAGCCGCTAGGCGCCCTGAAATCAGGCGACATCGAGATGTACTGTCCGGCTGACAAGTATCCAAAGCCATCCTTGACAAGATACTCTTCAGGAACATTGTAATAGCCCGGCTGGCTAGGGCTCCTCAAGAATACTGAATAATAGACGCCTTGGTCTCGGCCAGCCCATATGTAGAAGAAAACCTTGTAATGGCTTTCAGACGTTGCGGTTCCGAGAGAAATCTCATCAAACCATGCAGTTGCTTGAGTGGGAGACTCTGGCTTGCTTAACTCGTCCCAGAACTTTGCTTGGGTTGGATAGGTGATAGAAGCAAACTTCTTGCAGATTTCTGTGCCAATCTGTCCTGTGCTTCTTGCTTTGAACGCATTGAAAGACTGCACCCCATAATAATCAGTGAAGTATCGCGCAGCATCAAGGGACTGTTTCCATGATTCGCTGAACAAAGCATATTCTCCGCCGCCTCTTGTTGTTAGAGACTCTGCAAGACTAGGCAACCCTGCTTTCAAGAATGGATCTATCTGTTTCCAAAAGAACTCGCAAGTGTATATCGACATTATCTGATCGCAAATTCCTACAGTTTTACCGCTTTTCAACTGTTCTTGCAAGCAATCTCTTCCAGATTTCAAGATTCCGATAAAGCTATCTAATCCTGCATGGACTCCTGTCAGGCAAACAGGTACAAGAACGCCTTTGCCATTCTCAAAGTTTGGCCAGCATAAGAGTATCGAGCCTACGACTCCAGACTGTATTACATTTTCGACAGGCATTCTTCCGCCGAAATCGCATCGCGAAGCAGGACACATCACTGGATCGCATAAGTTATACATTATCCTGCAATCAGTAGGAGACATATAATCCTCACACTGAGCCGCGGGCCTTGCTGCAGGTGGTTTTCCTAAACTGTAATCACCGCAACTTGTATTAATCTTGCGATTTCCAGCTGCGAACTTTTTAATTGCTTCAGCACTACATTTCTTCGCGCGATTCACAAGCTCTGATGAGCATTCCGGAGTTAAACAGCCAGAAATCTCAGGAACAGTTCCTGTGACTAAAGAAACTAAAGTGCAGCAATCATCACCTTTAGGCCCAGAACTGTGATCAAAATTAGGTAAGCCATCTGTGCCGACATTACAAATCCAGAAAGTGTTGATGTCAGCGTTTTCTTTCCAGGCTATCATCGCCCCTTCTAATCCAGAGTAACTTGTAGTAGCCATATACCATCCCTCCCTCGTGTTCAATGGCATCCAAGCAACGAATCCTTGATACGCGCCCGACTCCCAGAATTTTATTGTTGCTGCGGGCTCACCAGTCGCAGCTTGTTTGATCTGATTGTTATTGCATAATGTAGGATCTACTTCTTCAATATCAGAAATTCCAAGCTCGCTTAATTTCTTCGATTTTTCTGTTCCCTCATACATTTTTGTTATAGTAATAACCTCAGTGATAGATGTCGGAAGCTTAGGAACTTCATAGAGTCTGCTTATAGTGAATTTGTGGCCGCCAGCTGATTCAACAACAGCGACGTAGTAAACTCCCAAATATGAAATAACACTATAACGCTCTCCCTTTGTTATTGGCTGGAAGTTGGCGAAATTGAATTTGTTTATGAAATTATCCTCGGCAATTCTCACCTCAGCTTTAGTCGACTGGGTTTCCTTCGGCCTCGCGATTGTAGGATTAAACCCAAATATGTTCGAAAACGCGCTCAAGACAGTTGTTTCTTGTATCTGGTCAGAGGCGTACTTCAGCTCACCATAAGTGCTTTTCAATGTATCACGACATAAAGCTGAGGCACTTAATTCATTTTGTGTTTTACTCGAGCATTGCTTGTATAAATCCAAATTCAACAGAATGTCTTTAACATCATCCCTAAACAGTCTTCCGCTATCATGCAGTTCTGTGAGATGGTTCGCGAGGTTGGTTGAGCTGATGTTGTTGTCAAGCAGTTTTGCTATCTGTATTTTGTCAATGTTAGGATATTTTTTATAAACCTCCCCTATGTTCGCGAATTTCTCGCCACTGGCTAATTCAACTCTGCCTTCGCCGTCTGTAATTCTTCTCAGCTCTTTTTCTTCAGTAATCGTTATTCCTTTTAGCTCATCGGGAAAATTCCTTTCGACTTCCTGTATGAATTTAGTTGTGTCAATGTTCTGACTCAATCCCAATAAGCCGCCCTTGGTAACAACGCCTTCTTTTTTCTTTATGTCTGAAATAAATTTATTTATTCTGCTTAAAGAACTTTTGACAATAGTAATGTCTTTGTTAATTTCATCCTCTTTCACTCTGTAACACTCCGATACGCTCTTAACACCAATCCCTTGCCTGTAGCTTGGATCAGAGCATAATTGTGCCCAGGGTTCCATCGCTATTTTCCTTGCATAAGCCTCTCCGCTCAATCCAGTAACAAAATTCTTTATCCACAAAGTAGTGGCACCTGCGAAACAAGCTTTCTTCCACAGAGTTACAATCTTGCCTAACTTGTCTTTCACGCTTTCTAGCGTAGAGATGGTCTTGTTAAGCTTGCTGATAAGCTCATTAGTTTTTTGAGGGCTGAGCTCTATTGCGCGCTTCTCAATGCCGATAGCAATGCTGAAGTTTGTTACAGTAGAGCGATTTTTTTCAAAAGGCAACACAGTAACTTTAGCTTCGCGCTTCAAGACAGTGTTAAGCACTCGGACTTTTGTGCTGTCGAGATACCTCCATGAACCTATAGCAATAGTTTCATTGATGTTGCTTAAGTTTTGGAATCGAACGCTTGTTTCATCTATATCAGTTACAGTCCATCCATCGATTGTATCATCAACAGTGAGCGTTGATTTAGTTCCATTGAGCTCAACTTGTGCTTCTTTAGTTCCGAAGCCAGGCTTCTCTATTGAGATAAGCTCAATATTATAGTTTCCACTAGGCCTTGAAAGTTGTGTATTCCTCTCGCCAGTGCCTGCAATAGCTCTTCTGAGCTCTTCGCGCGCATTCTCAACTTCAGCTATAACATCCGGCTCTTCGCTTGTTGAATATTTGTCTATAAGTTCTCGTAAAAGTTCAGCCTGGTCAAGTTTCTTATGTAGACTTGAAGCCAAATCCGCAGCTCTGCGCATCGCGATAATTCCGTAATAAGAGCCTTCTGGCGCCGGCTTCATCGAATAAGCAAAAGCAATGTTCTTCCACTCTTCTATCGCCTCTTTGTAAATATTTTCAACATTCTGTTTATAGTAAACTTGTTCAGGACCAGTGACAGAAAGTATCTCGAAAGGAACCTCAATTTCAGGGATTTTTTTATTAACTCCTATTTTCCTAACAAAGAATTTCAAGTCCTTTGCATAGCTTTGGCCTTCGAACATTTTTTGCAGTTCAGCTATCCATAATGTTTCTGGCATGTCTGTCACATCCAAAGTCTGTCCTCTCTTGCCTTTGACATAATCATGAATTTTGCTCACAATTTTTTTCCTTTCAGCATCTTCTATAATTCCAAACTTATCTCCTCTGTAAAACAAAATTATAAAATCACTAAAGCCGGTTTGGCTGTATTCTTTGCCAATGAACCCGATATAAACAAATTTGTTCTCGCCAACTTTATTAATCGTTAGATTGCTCCCGACACTCACGGTCTGAGTTTTCTTTCCATCAGAGTCTACGAATTCGACACTGGCTTCATAATCCTTGATTGTAAGAACTCTTGAGGGTTCGCCAGGGCATCTTATCGTAAGAGTCCCCCCATAACCTTCGCTCGCAAATATTTCGTCAGTCCAACAGCCAGAGTCAAGAATCTGCTCGTCTTCGTCAAGAAGCAGCTCAATGCCATTAACAAGAGCTCTAGCCCGAGTTGTCGGCGTGGTTATTTTTTCCAATTTTAATCTGACTCCTGCACTGCAATAAAATCCAGGGAGAGGTATTTCATCTCGGGGCTGTAACGTTTCTCCCTCACGTAACTCGACTGTTTTTAAAGGCGTAGCTCTCGGATTTGTGTAAACTGAAACTTTCGCGCGGTTCGTTCCACTAATCTCTTGTAATCTTAAGTAACCTTTCTCCCTCCAGAAACCGAATTCTTTGTAACGAGTGAGCCATTCATCCTGGCTCAATATCGGCAACACAAACTGATTCTCCGTGATTCCGTAAGTTCTTGCCACATCGTAAGTTATCTTGCATGAAACATTTGCCGTGACGCTCTCAGGCATCCTCCCTTCGACAGGCTGCTGTTTCAACTGCGTCCACAAATAGCCGAGATTGTTCATTGTGGGCACACCTTCCAAGCCAGCCCGGCTCTGGCTAGAAGTAGGCGCATTTACGTAGCTTAAAGTGATTCGGGCAGGAAGAAAATTGACAAAGCCTATCTCGCTAGATTTGTTTTCTATAGTACAAACAGTACTTTTGATGTAAGGAACCTGAATTAATGGATTAATTTTTATTCCTGTCATCCTGCAAAGCACTGGCACATCTTGCTCTTCAAGCAAGTCACTTCTCACAACTGCGGGGGAGCAAGCAGTAGGCTCAATTAACACGAGAAAATCCATTCCAGTCTTGTTACAGTATTCATCTTTCCACGAAGTTTGTGTCCAGGGGTCGACGCCAGCACTAGGATAAAGATACTGGGCGCTAGGCAGATTTTCATAGAACTCTGGCGGCGCTTCCAAAGTTTGTAGAGCCTCACTAGGCAATGTTGTCTGATCTGCCAGTCCCTGTGCTAAAGCGAGGGATGAAAGTAAAACTAAACTTACTATTAACACGAAACCTAAAATCATTCCATACCCTATTCCCCACCCTTTTTTCATTTTTCCCTTCTCTTTATTGTTTTGATTAAATCTTTTTCTTTCTTATTTTAGTTGAACATTAACTTGGCCAACGTCCACAGAGACATAAACCTCGCTCAATTCAGTGATGTCCTTAGGCACTGTGAACGTGTCAGCCAAGATGCTTATCTTGCTCTTGCCTCTTAAATCGCTCTCAGTTACAAACCACGAAGTTTTGCCTCCGCCGAACAATACATTAGTCAAAGACTGTTGGGGCACGCTTATGTCATAGCACTGCTCTTGCATTGCTCCGAACACCCCGGCAAGTCCACCAGCAGGAATCTTTACACAAGTTTCTGCGCTCTGCGCTCCAATAGTTATCAATGAATCCTTAAACAAATAAGCAGTTATATTGTAATTGCCCTCGCTCAAATTGATTTTTGTTTGCTCTGGATAATAAACTGATGTGCTGTAGCTGCTCGACACAAAATTGATTAATGCATATTCTCCTTGCTTTAAGTTTGGCATCTCAATTGTAAGCTCGTGACTCGGCGCAAGGAAAATATTCGCAATGAACTCTTCTGTTGTCGTGAAAACAACCCAAGCATCTTGGTAGCCAGCAGCTTTGGCAATGATAACTCCATTTACACATTTTGGAACGCTCGCCTCGAGAATTGCATCTCCGCCTTCCATCGCTGTTCTTCCAATCTTGCAAACTTGATTGAAGCATTTGAAATAAACATCAGCTTCCAAAGGTCGCGAGTCAGCGTCATAAGTAAATATCATGGCAGGCTGGCTCTTGTACTGACATATATCAAGAACAATATCGCCGCTCTCGCCTATGCTAGCATTTCTTGGCATGTTTTTGTCGATTACAACTATAGTTGCGAACTGGAAAAGCTCCTCTCCTTTGTTAAGCTGCACGACAACTGGGTAATAAACATCGTATACAAAATGATATGGCACATAACACAATCCAACAGCTCCAAGAATCCCCAAACCTGGCTGCATTCCTATGGGCTCAGCTTTCATCAAGCTATCTTCGGTAGGCCACACTTCAACCCTAGATGGCCATGCGTTTGGCATGTAAAGCAGATAAGCATTAGATGAAATCGCGCCAGCATCAACTTCAAAATATCTGTTCTGAGAATTAGCAAGATTATAATTAGAACCTTTTAACTTAAGAGCTGCTATGTTCGCTTCAAGTGCGCTCTTCAGCTCTTGTTTAACCTCACTGACTTTCCATGTCTTCGGCGCGCAGCTGAGTTCAATGCCGTCGACAGGCGCATAAAGTCTTATAACATCGACAGAATAGTTTTCAAGGAATAAAGAGCTTTGCTCATAATCATATATCTTGGAAGCGTCATTGTAAAGAGCTCCAAAATTGCTCTTTGTTGAAACCTTGTGTTCAGTTATCTTGGCTTGTTGCCCTGCGTTTTCTATCTGCAAAGGCCACGAAACACTTGTTTCAATGCTCGATGCCTTTATGTCTACAATGACTTTTGGCTCTCCCTCAAAATTTAGGGTATAGCCTTGCGCCCTCAAAGATGAAAAATCGCATTCTTGGATTGTTGCGCTAAGATAATCCTTGAACTGAAGCTCTATTTCATCAAGGCTAGGTTTTTGTTCTTTTGCGAGATTATTCCCTGACACATAAAACCAGTATGGAATTGGGATTCCAAGATAATTCAGTTGATTAGAGAAAGGCATGTATTCGCTGCCTGCTTCAAAATCTGGGGTTTTAAGATAGCCTCCCTGAAGCCCAGCGATTTGTGCAGCTTCCTTTACTTTCATATTAATGCAGTCTTGAAAGTAACTTTCAGCAGGCTGAAGGCCAGAAGGCACAGTCACTCTTGCTCTGAAATAGAAAAAAGCCAAGAGAGCCAAGGCTACTATAACTATTGCTATAATTATAAATAAGGTAACCTGCCCTTTCTTTTGCATTTGGCTAGCCTCTTTTCCTACTTCCTCTTTCAAATGGAGATGTGTTATATAAACCTAATCACTAATGCTAACACTAAAACTTGAATTTCTCTCCAAAGCTGCCGATGACCGGCAATGGAACTTGTTTTCCTGTCAACGCGTTAATCATTCCGACTATCCACAACAGCAACATACATATCCATAGGATCATAGATATTACCCATCCTACGATAGGTATAACTGCCAAGATAAGCCCGACAATCCATGTTATTATCCACGCGATAAACAACACCAAACCTTGTTTAGCATGGTAAATACTAAACTGGCTTCTTTCACTCTTGGTCGCAAGAACAAGGATCACTCCTATAATTGAAATCAAGTAGCACAAAAATGCGAAAATCTTGTCTTCATCTGCATTTCCTTTTCCTTTATATGCCATTTCTCTTTTTGTTGTTTTTTTGTTTAAAGACTTTCTAAATCTTTAAGTGGACCCGGCTGGGATCGAACCAGCGATTTCAACCATTTTGATGGTCTTTTTGATTAAATCTTTTTCAAAAAGATTTATCGTCAAGGTTGCGTCGTAACCACTAGACCACGGGTCCGCTTCAACTGAAAATTATAAGAAAATGTTATTTAAAAAGATTAAGTTTTGAGATTAGTGCGGGTAGTTTCTAAGTATTAGTGCTGGTGATCTATTTTATGTAGCGCAATACGGTATAAAGACCTTTCGCACCCATCCTCATCAAATCCCCTTCCTTTTTGGGCTATCTTTTTTAGTTTTATCTTTCCATAGTAAGGCACGGTTGGAACCTGTTCAAAATAACTCAAAAAGAATATCTCTTTTTCAAAAGAAGAGTAAACAAAACATTTGAGATTTTGGGCGTGTTCTTGGAAAGCAGTTATAATTTCCTCATGTGACATCCTTTCTAACAATTTTAAATCTGCATCAAACTTTTTGCTTATTACGTAAATCCTGTTATCTTTACTAAACCATTGAAAAGAATAAGCTAGATCCTCAAAATTTATCCCTTTCTGCCTGCAAAGCCTATACAAAATATCTTCTGCGATAAGTTCAAATTTCAATGAGAGGGATTTCCCATCCACATGCAACGGTTGGGATATCCTCTGAAATTCGCGGGAAAGCAACTCATCTCGAGACTCGCTCGCAACAATTTTATCTAAAATCTCACTTTTGTTTTTGGTGTATGACATTTTATCCAAAAATAAACCCTATGCCTTCAGAAGCTCCTTGCTCGGCTTCTTCGATCTTTGTTTTAACTTTTTCAAATTCCTCCCCTTTAAGTTCGTTTGCGCCCAAATCCACAATTTGTTTCTCATTTCTCTCAAAGAAATCTTCTGGCGCAGAAACATACAAGAAACTTACCTTTTTGTCTATGCCTATCGCTTTCGCCTCTCTCAAGATATATCCATTTTTTTTCCATTCATTAACTCTCCATGCCTTGGCTTTTTCCATCGCGCTACCTTTTTTGCCAGCTTCCTTCTCAAGCTCGATATCAAGCTCACCTGTTGCAGTGTCTTGAGCTTCCAAGACATTCTTGATTTTCTGCAGTTTTGCTATCTCAATTTCATATATCCTTATCATTTTACTATATTAAATTCTTATTACATTAAACCGACAAAAAGATATTATTTAAAGATTTTTATTGTCAAGCTTATTGTCAAGCGCAATTCACTCTTCTCCAAAAAACCATGTTCTAAGCTCGCTGCCGACATGGTAGGATTTACCTTGTAATGTAGGCCACACTTCTTTTGTAACTCGAGTGAATCTGCCTATTGTCTGTACCCATATTATTGTAACTGCAAAGAGTAAAGCGTCTATTGTAAGATAAATTGGAATGTAAGGCACGAACGGCTTACCTGTCTTTATCCTCAAGAAGGCTATAGTCATAGCAGCATTCAATAAGATGAAATCAGTGAGAGCAAAAAACCACAAAGTTTTTGACCATAAAGAAAAACATAAAACAATTATTAAGATCATAGCTACTAGCTGAATCGAGTGAGGAAAAGCCTCGAAGAGCTTTCTCCAGAATTTTATTTTGCCAAAGTACTCGCCAATGTTAACTTTATACCATCGTGTCCTCTGCTTCCAATATTGTTTTAGTGTTTCAACCTCTTCTTCCACACCTGTAGCGCTCACTCCCACAGATTTCCATCCCTTATCTATAACTCTTGTCACAATCGACAAATCGTCTAAAACACTGTCCCCGAACTTTGTCTGTTCCCAGGCCTCTCTTCTCAATGCCTGATTCGCGCCTACAGCAAAAACAGTTTCAGAATCTCTCATCATCGGCACGACAAATCTCCATTCGTCTTCTACAGCCCTCATCAATGGAAAGAAACCTTTGTAATAATTCCCGCAATGAACAGTCCCTGCGACAGCGCCGACCTTCTCATCCTTAAAAGGCTGAACCATATTTGCAATCCAATTTTTTTCAGACACAACGTCAGGATCGCTAAAAAGCAATATCTCACCTTTAGCCAATTCCTTAATTGCCATATCGAGCAGTGGCCCTTTGATCTCATGCTTCCCCCTGATATATTTTATCTTGCCTTGCTTCTCGTACTCTCGGCAGATCGATTCAGTATCGTCCTGCGAGTTCCTGTCATAAACTATAATCTCATATTTGTCTTTTGGATAATTTTGTTTAAGTAAATTTTCAATCCTTCTTTTAATAGTGTTGCCAGCGTTCTTCGCATCTACTAACACAGAAACTCTCGGAAAAAAATCTCTCTCGGTTTTCTTTCTTTTGACAGTAAATGCAAAATATACAAGATAACACGCATAAACAAAAATTACAAGCAGGAAAAAAAAACTAATCCAATAGCCCGGATTATTAATCTCAAAAGGAACCTCAACTTCTTTGACTTTTATTGCAGGCAAGGGCAACGATATCTCAGCCATTTTAATACCAATCTAAAAGCCTCAGGAGGGATTTGAACCCCCGACCCCCTGCTTACAAGGCAAGTGCTCTACCACTGAGCTACTGAGGCACGAAATAATACGAAATAATCAAACTTAGAAAACTTTTAAATCTTGCTTTTGTGCTTCGCATTACTTGGTTTTTTCAACCTTAACAACCCTAAGTTCGCAAACGGCCAAGGGATAAATCTTTTTCAAACGTTTCGAAAGTTGCTTCTGCAGAATCCCAGTGATGACGGCATGGAAAATCTTGTCTCTTGTTCTCTCTTCTGCAATCTTTATTAAGAAATCCTTAGTTTCATCACGCAAAGCTTTTTTCACGCCCCTATGGACTTTTTTCCTTGTGATTAAAAAAGGCTTCACTCTCAAATTAGTGTCTTTGGCCTTGACAATAAAGGAATCCTCAACAATGCTTATGTTGTGTCCTATCAATCTCCTTATGTAAGAAGGAAAAATCGTGAAGGAAAAAATTTCCCCGATAAAATCGTTCTCATGCCTTTTCACAATGAACTTGGCCTCGCAGTTTTTGCCTTTCAAAATTTTTGTTAGGTCCAGTTTTACTACCCTATTAATCAATGAATCAGGACTCACAGCGAGCAATGGCACTATACTCTCAAGAACCTCAAGCTTAACATCAAAAAATTTCTTTTTCTCTGCCATTTTTTATTTTTCTTCCTTAAGCTGACCCCTACTAGAGCGCCTACCATACCTTGCAAGCTTGCTTTTCTTGCAAACCTGGCATGTGTAAATTAAAACTATCTTTTTTGTAGCCTTTGTCTTACGCTTCCATTTACCTATAGCTGGCTTGCTACCCCATTTCCCAAGATTGCCCATTCCGACCCCACTCCCTCTTCGCTGAGCTCGTTGTATACTAAATTTTTTTAATGCGCCTCTTTTGATTATGGGGCTGACTATCCCAACCTTATGTTCTGTATGTTTCTTGCAATATGGACAATATCTTTTTGTCTTCTTTGGAAATTTCATTTTTTTTCTTTGATTAATTTTTTCAAAGATTTATTTTTCCTCTTCTATGAGTGCGGTTTTATTGTCCGCAAGCAATATTTCTGCGATTTCTTTCGGCAAGTTGGCAACATCACCTTTCTTGAAAGGTCCCAATTCATTGCCATTACTGTCAAGAAACGCGGGTACTTCCTCTTTAAACCTCACGAAGAGATTTTTTAAATCTTTCTCCTCTCGAATCTCCCCATTCAACACCATCGCAACTTTTTGCTGGTTCTTTTCGAGCTGTTTTACGGCTACGTTGAATAATTCTTGCTCGTGCTCTAACAAAGATTCAGTGTCTCTTTTGCTCACACCAGTAACGGCCGCAACAAACGCCAAATCAAGGACTTTTCTTTGTCTTATTGCAAGAATTTCCTTAATTATGCTCAAGGCATTGTCAAGTTGTTTCCTGGTTATACGTAAAGTATCGGAGAACATGTTTCCTTCTCTCGAGACTATAGCTTTCTTTTCGCTAAGATAAGCTGCAACATCTCCAAGAAAATTGTCGGGCATTGTCTGCAGAGCCTCGTTGTATTTCTCTTTCCTCAAAATATCGTAAATCTCTTGATAGGTTATCATCTTTCATCTGTTTTTCCCTTAGCTAATTTACAAACAACCTCCAATTTAAAAACTTTTATATAAAAATAAACTATAGACTAGTTCAGCATTTCACAGAATACTCAAAATAATCATCCCATGGGTTCTCGAGCTTCATCATCTGTTTGATGCTCAGATGCTCGAAATATCTTCTGAAAGGCCTCATGCTGTTGCCATGAGCAGAAATAGCGACATTTAC
Source organism: Candidatus Pacearchaeota archaeon (assembly GCA_049699715.1). GTDB lineage: Archaea > Nanobdellota > Nanobdellia > Pacearchaeales > UBA284 > JAVZYK01. The sequence continues at coordinate 34,618 of JBNAVB010000004.1, forward strand.
TTTCTCGCGTTTGATGAATTTGAGCAAATCTTTGATAAAACTTCGCACTCGCTTCTCAACCATCTTGACGCTCTCTCCGCCGGGAGGCGCCACATCGTAGGAGCGATGGTAAATATCAAACTTTTCTTTGCCGTAACGTTCAATAAATTTCTTGTGGCTCATGCCTTGTAACTTTCCATAGCTCCTTTCAATCATCCTGTCGTCTTGTATTATCGCGCGACACTCGGGGTGATACCTTAAAACTTCTTTCAGCGTGTCTCTAGAGCGAGACAGCCTTGTCCTGAAAGCTACATCTATTCTCTTGCCTTTCAGTTTCTTGGCAAGTATTTTAGCATGTTTTATCCCAATTGGACTTAACTTAGAATCTTTCCATCCTGTGAAAATCTTTTTTTGATTGTAGTGTGTACCGCCATGCCTGAACAAGTATATCTTGCAAACCTTTCCTCTTTTCATGATTTTTTGAATAAAGCAACATTTATTAATATTTCCCGCATAAAATTTCTATGTTCGGTTTTTTGAAGAAAAAAATCAAGGAATTCATCACGGGAGTGAAAGAAGAAGTAGTCGAAGAAGCAAAGGAAGAAGAACAAGAACTTAAGCAAGAATTGAAAGAAACAAAGCGAGAGATAGAAGAAGTGAAAGAAGAGATAATGGAGCTTAAGGCCGAAGAGAAAGGAGAGAGAGACGTTGAAAAAAAGATTGAAGAAAAGAAGGCCGAGCTAGAAGAGCAAGAAGAAGAAAAGGAACTTGAAGAGAAGAAAGAAGGGCTTTTTTCCAAATTAAAAAAAGTCTTTGCTGTCAAAAAGATTGGTGTTGAAGAGTTTGATGAGTTCTTTAACAAGCTCGAGTTAATCCTAATAGAAAACAATGTTGCCATCGCCGTTATTGACGCATTACGCGAGAATCTTAAGAAAGAGCTTGTAGGTAAAGAGATAAAAAGAAAAGAATTCGAAACTGAAATTGAAAATGCGCTGAAAAATGCAATTTCCTCATTGCTCATTGATTCCTTTAACTTGATTGAAAGAGTCAAAGATGGATTAAAAGAAAAAAGTCCTTATGTTATTGTTTTCTTTGGGATTAATGGAAGTGGCAAGACTACAACAATAGCGAAAATAGCCTACTTGCTAAAACAAAATAAGATTACGAGTGTCTTGGCAGCTGCTGACACTTTCAGAGCAGCGAGCATAGAACAACTTGAGAAACATGGCTCAAAGCTCGGAATTGAGGTTATTAAACAAAAATATGGCGCTGATCCTGCCGCTGTCGCATTTGATGCGATTGCTCATGCCAAGTCAAAAGGGATTGACGTTGTGCTGGTTGACACAGCAGGAAGAATGCATACAAAAAGCGACTTGCTCAGAGAGATGGAAAAAATTGTCCGCGTCACTAAGCCTTCGCTTAAGATTTTTGTAGGCGAGGCGATTACTGGCAATGACGCAGTAGAACAAGCCAAAGCTTTCAATGATGCTATCGGCATCGATGCCGTAATTCTCACTAAGGCTGATGTGGATGAAAAAGGGGGTGCAACTATCTCAATAAGCCACGTTACTAATAAGCCAATATTGTTCTTGGGGATAGGGCAAGAATATGGCGCCTTAAAACCTTTTGACAAGAAACAGATTATCCAAACAATATTTTCTTAAAGCAATTTTTTCTTGAAACCGTCAGCATATTCCACCTTGCCATCTCGGATCCTTATCACATGATCTGCATGCTCTGCGATATCAATATCGTGAGTAATAACAACAATCGTGGCTTTTTTCTTCAATGAAACAAGTAATCTCATTATTTCGTGTCCAGAACGTGTGTCAAGATTACCTGTAGGCTCGTCTGCCATTATAAATACGGGATCATTTATTAAGGCTCTAGCTATCGCGACTCGTTGTTGTTCGCCACCGCTCAGCTGATTAGGGTAGTGATATGCCCTTGCTTCTAATCCTACAAGTTTCAACAATTTCAAGGCCTTTTCTCTTCTTTCCTTTTCTGGCCTGTTGGCTATAATCTCGGGAAGTTCAACATTCTCCACAGCAGTTAGCAACGGATGCAGGTTAAAAAACTGAAAAATAAACCCTATTTTCTTATTTCTTAAGCTCGCTAACTCTTCATCGCTAAGTTTTGACGTGTCAATATTATCAATATAAACCATGCCGCTCGTCGGCTTATCTAAACATCCTATTAGATGTAACAAAGTGCTTTTACCAGAACCACTTGGTCCCATGATGCCAGTTACCTCATTCTTTGGAATCGAGAAAGTCATCCCATCCACTGCCCTTACCTTTTCACCGCCTCCGCTATAGATTTTCGTCAGATTTTTCACTTCCAATGCTATCTCTTTTACCTTTCCTGTACTTTCTGTTTTCCTCTTCTCTTCCATTTTATCTTTTTCTATCCGTTTTCTTTTTTGTTTTTAGTTTATATTGATAAAACCTTTTAAAGATTTTATTCATATCTCAAAGCCTCAACTGGCTCAAGTTTTGCTGCGCGTCTAGCAGGGAAAATTCCAGAAACTATCCCTATTACAGTTGAAAACACCAGCGAGAAGATTATTAGTGCTGGGCTTATAGAAACCATCGCCCCACTGAGTCTTGAGCCAGCTAGGAAAATCGAAGCGACTAGCCCTATAGCGCCAGAAATTACAAATCCAACAAGCAGCCCTATAATTCCGCCAACCAATCCAATGAATGCTGATTCAACAAGAAACAAACTCATGACATCTTTGTTATTCATTCCTAAAGCTTTTAAGATTCCTATCTGCCTTGTCCTTTCTGTGACAGAAGTGAACATAGTGTTAGCGATCCCGACAGCGCCTACAAGTAAAGAGATAGCAGCAATGCCATAAACAAACAAGTTAATTGTGCCAATAATATTTAACACAGTAGCAGTAATCATTTTGGGAGTATAAACAGTAAAATCAATATTTTCTTCTGTGACGTGTCGCGTTACCATTAATTTTTCTTTGATCTTTTCTGCGATTTCATCAGTCCTTTCTGGCTCTACTCGCACTTCAAAAGCATAATAGTTATCAACTCCGAAACCACCAGAATAAGGCTCTGAATCTTCTAAAGAAAGAAAAATTGACTTATCTTCGCTTGCGCCGCCCATCCCCCCAATTTCTTTCATTATCCCTATGACCTTAAACCTCTTATTCTCAACTTTGATCTGCGAACCGACAGAAACTTCCTTGTCAAAAATTTCTTTGGCTGCTCTGTAGCCTAGCACCGCCACGCCCCTATCGCCTTTAGAAAGAAACCTTCCTTCCTCCATAGCCACACTTGCCTCCCTCACCTTAATCCAATTCTCGTCTGTTCCTACAAGATATAACTTTTTCGTTTCACCAAAATATTCTACAGTGACAAAACCTACAGCATTAGGAGCAGCATACAAAACTCCCTCTACAGATTTAATATTTTTAAGGTCTTTTTCTGTTAGCTCTCCTGGTTCTTTCGCGCCGGGAAAGAGTCCTCCTTCGAATGCGCTTCCTGCCATGATATAAACTTGATCGCCGCCCAGCGCGCCAAGCTGCGACGAGATAACTTCTTGCATGCCCTGTCCGACAGAGACTATCGCAACTATTGCCGCGACCCCTATTACAACTCCAATAACAGTAAGCCAGCTTCTCAAGCCTCTTGTCGTAAGATTATTTAAGGCAAATTTCAGCGAATCTTTGAATTTCATTTTCGAGTTATTTTCTTTTCTTTCTGAGAATTCTGAACAATACAATAATTATTGCGATTCCTACAACCCCTATGCCTATATATATTAACGCTCTGTTGTTCACGCCCGCTTCTTTGGCCGCAGTCTTATAACTATAAGTCGAGGCTTTGAACAAAACCGCCTTATCAATCTCGCGCCTAATCCCAATGGAATCAGTGTAGCTTATATGCACAACGATTAATGCATCTTCCTTGGGTACAACTTTAAAGGAAGAGACAGTATAATCATTTGTCTCGATTCCTCCGACAATCTCTTTGTTCGAACCTATAACCTCAATAGAGCTTTGTTCTGGCAAGCTTATTGTCACAGAATTAGCGTTTTGTTTTCCTGTGTTAGAAATCGCAATTGAAAGAGTCCCAGTGACTGGCGAATAGTCTTGGATTGCAACATCAAAATCTGTTATTGTATCTTCGACTGTAACATTATATTCTCTTGTGACATAATTTATCCACTGGCCGTTTGTGTCGTAAACATACCTTATCTTTATTGGATTTTCACCATCCACTGCATCTTTGTCGACTCTCACCTTATACTTTACAAACACTGCTTTCTTTCCGTATTGCGCGAGCGTCAATGAGCCAACCTTTTTTACTGCATTGATTCCAGCGTCTAGAGAGAACGGATATTCTGGCAGCAGTTCTACAAGAACGTCATGAACATCAACACCGCCCTTGTTCTCAATCTTGAAGACTAATTCAACATAATTATTTGGCCCAGCAGGATAAGGATCTTGATTTAACAGCAAGATATCGACTGCAGCATGTCTCTCAATGTTCGCTTTCACTTCGCCCATACTCGCAAGTGAAAATAAGAAAATCCCGATGAATAATACAAACAAAAACAACCTCATTTTTATCATGAAGTTTTTAACAACATTTATATTTATAAACCTTTATAAATTAGCGTAACTTTTTTAGGAACATAGAAAAAGTGCAAGAAAATGTTAGATAAACTAGGTGAGACACTGAAAAAAGCGCTGAACAAGATAGCCGGAGCTGTCTTCATAGATAAGAAAGTCATTGATGAAATATGCCGCGAGTTACAGCGCTCTCTTCTCGAAGCAGACGTTGACACAAAAATCGCCCAAAGGTTAATAGAAAAAATAAAGAAGAAAGCCGATGAGAACATCAAGGGCTTGGAGAAAAAAGAACAGCTGATAAAGCTGATTCACGATGAACTCGTAGAGATTATCGGCAAGGAAGAGCACGAGCTTGCTATAGACAAGAAAAAGAAACCGTTTAAGATAATGCTTCTTGGCTTGTATGGCTGTGGCAAGACGACAACTGCCGCTAAACTCGGATTTTATTACAGCAAAAGAGGCATGAAAACTTGTCTTGTTGGATTAGATGTTCATAGACCTGCTGGTCCTGAGCAACTCGAGCAGCTCGCGCTCAAAGCCAAGCTTCCTTATTTCATTGACAAAGAAGAAAAGAGCGCTGGTGCAATCTGGAGAAAGTTTGAGAGCAAGATAAAACAGCACGATCTCGTTATCATAGACACTGCAGGCCGCGATGTTCTAAGTTCCTCGCTGATTCATGAGATCAATTCTCTTTACAAAGAAATCCAGCCAGAAGTCGTGATATTGACAATGGCCGCTGACATTGGTAAGGCAGCTTCGAGCCAGGCGCAAGGATTCAGGAAAGCTTGTCCTGTGAACGGCGTGATTGTCACAAGACTCGACGGGACAGCAAAAGGCGGCGGTGCGCTAGTCTCGTGCGCTGAAACAAACTCCCATGTTTTGTTTGTTGGCACAGGCGAAAAGCTTCAAGACATTGAAACCTTTGATCCATCAAGTTTTGTTTCAAGGCTTCTAGGAATGGGAGACATTCGCTCTTTGCTCGAGAAAGCAAAGCTCGCGATAGAGGAAAAGGAACAGAAAAAAATGCAGGCAAGACTTGAAGAAGGAAAGTTCACTTTAAATGATTTATATAACCAAATAAAAGCAATGCAGAGCATGGGACCTTTAGATAAGATAGCAGAAATGATTCCGGGATTGGGCTCGGTAAAAACAAAAATGCCTGATATTTTTAATGTTCAGGAAGCGAAGATGAAACGTTGGAAATTTGCGATAGACTCTATGACTCCGAGCGAACGCGAGAATCCCGAGATATTAAACTCAGGCCGCATAGCCAGAATCTCGAAAGGAAGTAACGTTCCAACTAACGAGATTCGCGAGCTGATAAAACAACACAAGATGATGAAAGAGCTCATCACAAGCTCACAAGCAAGGGGCATGTCAGGATTAGCTTCAGGAAAGATAGACAAAAAAACTCTGCAAAAACTTGCAAGGAGATTCGGCAGAGGAATGAGAATCTGATTGTGGTTTGGTAATCAGATGATTTCTAGGATTTAAACAGGCAGTTATAATTCTTTTGTCTTGCTCCTATTCCCTATTTTTATTTCCTTGTCAAAAGCCATGCCGCGAATACCGTCAGGCCTATAAGGACCACTATACCTAATATTTGAGGCTGTAGCAAGAATGCTTTTGGCTCTCCGAAATATTTGTTGATGACATCCGCGAAAACATATATTGCAGAAACCACGAAAATGACTATTAGAACTATAACCAAGAACCACGCGAAACCCGGCTTGAAAACTTTTTCTAAAGGCTCTTTGCCCATCAAACCAAGAACAAGTCCGATGAAGAGCAACGAGACAATGAACGCTGCAAACCACGGAGTTACTATACTAATATATTTGACTGCGTTTGCTGAGACAAGGAATATTATTGCTAATGCAAAACTAACAAATATATGAACAAATCGGTTTTTGCCGAGCAGCTCTGTCTTGCCAAGCAAAGCATAAGTCACAGTAAAAACAAGCAAAAACCCAAATACCGGCACAAACGTTGCAATTCCGCTCAAATCAATTTCCACCATTTTTTTGTTTTGTTTTTGTTTTGTTTATATTGTTATATAATTTAATCCACTCCGGGAGTTACCCTAAATAAATCTTTTTAAGTCCATCCTACTCTTTTTTCTCATTTTTCACGCTAACCAAAAGGAACACAACCACACCGACAACAATTAGCAAGAGTATTAACGAAGCGGCATTTTGTTGCATCCAATACCACACATTAGACCCTAAAGCATAATTAAAGAATCCTGCTTTGGCAAGAACTATCAATAATAAAACAAGTCCGCCAATCCCAAACACCCAGTTCCATGTATCTTTGCCAGGCTCTAGCGAGACTCCGAGTAACACTATCATCACCAGTAGAATCGCGATTCCTATTGCTAAGTTTGAGAATAAGTACATAAAAAACACGGAAACATAGGGGTTTGTCACAGCGAAAAACGCCAAGACAAGTGCTATTATAAGGTTAACCCCCCTATTATTAAAAATACTAATTTTTTCTAGAATTGCAAAAACCAAAACAAACACTAACAGCAGTGGAAGCAATACATCAAAAACTCCAAAACTTGCCCATTGTTCTAGTACATCCCTAAAAGCGCTCATTCCAAAACCATAATATCCATACCCATCAACCATTTTGTTTTGTCCTCTTTCTTATTTTATCTTATATCACTAAACAAAACCCCTTTTATATATTTTTCTTTTCTCTCCTTCCTCTTTTCTTCTCCTCTTCCTCTTTTCTTTTCCTCTTTTTTTCTTTTTTCTTTATTTCTTTTTTATTTTACTTATTTTTTGTTATTTATTTGTTTGTTATTATTATTTTCTTTTCTTGCCAATTATTTTTTCTCTTTTCCTTTGCTAGCGACAACAATGGCGATGGCTCCGCCTAAAAGTCCAATCAATAGAACTATACCCACTATCTCAGTTAATGGTGCGCTCGAAGAAACTTGGCTTAAAATCCCTGTCGACCACGCAATAGCAGCAATTAAAGCAATTCCAAATACAATTCCAAGAAGTATCGTCATCCCCTTACTTAAGTGTATACCAACAAAACCAAATACTAGAAAATATCCCAACAAAATAACAAGAAGAATCGCCACTAAGGGCAAAAACTTCAATGTGACGCCTACTAAACTTTGTGCGCCTATGAACAATAATCCAACAATAATCGCCACAAGCAAGTTAGCATATTTTTTACCTTCGCCCAAGATATTTGTTTTTTCTAATATCGCGAAAACAACAACAAAAACCAGCAGAAAAGGGAGTATAAGGTTCGTTAAAATAGGACTAGTAAGTAAATTCAAAGTTTGTGACTCGGCCATTTTGATGGTTTAAACAGTCTCAATCTAGGCTTTCTACTCTGTTACCAGTTCTTCTTTTTCTTCCATGACTGGCACAGCTGCTCGGCTGATGATTACGACTTCGCCAAAGGCCTTGATGTACTGATGCGGGATTATCAAGCCTCGTGCGCCAGAAAGTGCCGCAACCAGAGTGCTATCTTTCGCGACCCTGACCTTCCACCCGTCAAGTTTGTTATCGACAATATTCGCTTCCTCGATAACTCCAAGGTAATCGCCAGCGTCTGTGAAGATTTTCATCCCGACAACATCGCTCACTCGCAATATTTTCAACACCATTTTTTGGATTTATATATAACCTATAATTTGTTTAATTTAATCTAATAATTTTTCAAGAGGAATCGACTTTATATACTTTTTGATGTTAAATTTCTATATATTCCTCTATAACGCTTTGCTGTTTTGGGCTATTTTTGGATTGTTTTAAGTCGTTTTGGAAATGTTTTTATAATCTTTTTTCTTCTTTCTTTCGGATTAAAAAAAGGGGCATTGAGTAATGGCAACAAGAGAAGAGATAAAAGAGATCTTGAAAAGTTTTGAAGCCAAAATCGAGCGCGAGTTGAAAGAAGAAGCTCCTAGCGATTATTCTGTAGAATATAACAAGTTTCGCGAGGAAACTTTGGCTTCGCTAGGCCCTTATGAGCGCGCCTGTAAAAACTTCGGCAAGGTTTTGAAACTGAAACTCAGCGAGAAAGATGAAATCAAGCTCAAAAAAGCGATAGAAACCGCGCATCTCGAGATAGAGCCCGGGGAGGCAGGCGGCTTAGCAGTATTCGCGCTAATCGCAGGAATCTTCATTACAATCCTTATATGCTTAGCAATATTTTTGCTCTCTGACATGACAAACTTTCCATGGTTAATTTTCTTCATGCTGTTTTTCGTGTCAATTTTTGTTTTCTATTATCTCAACACAATGCCAGCGAGACTTGAACAAAAATGGCGTTTGAAAGCTTCAAGCCAGATGGTCCCTTGCATTCTTTATATGGTTGTCTACATGAGGCACACGAGCAACATAGAACGCGCTGTTCGATTTGCCTCGCAGCATCTACAGCCTCCTCTTTCGCTCGACTTGAAAAAAATATTCTGGCAGGTTGAAACGGCCAAATACGCTACAATCAAAGATGCTCTCGATTCTTATCTTGAAACATGGCGCGAATACAGTTTGGAGTTTGTCGAAGCGTTTCACTTGCTTGAGTCATCGCTATACGAGCCACAAGAGTCCAGAAGAATATCGATTCTTGAAAAGGCGTTGGAAGTGATGCTCGATGGAGTCTATGAAAAAATGTTACATTACACTCATGATGTCAAGTCGCCAATAACTAATATCTACATGATGGGGATTGTTCTGCCTACATTGGGCTTGGCATTGTTGCCCTTAGCATCAACATTACTACAAGGCGCGATACAATGGTACCATGTCGCTATACTTTTCAACATAATTGTTCCTTTCTTTGTATTTTATATGACTAATCAAGTTTTGAGTAAACGCCCCGGAGGTTTTGGCGAAACCGAGTTGCTCGAAAGAAATCCAGAATATGCTTCATATAAAGACAAAAGCCACTATTTCTCGGCAGCAATGATTGCGTTACCTTTCTTGCTCATAGGATTAATCCCCTTACTCATGCACTATGGTTTAGGTGATGCTTTAGGAATACGATCAGATTACACTTTCGATGAATTAGGTATGAGCTTCTTTGGAAATCAGACGCTGTTTGATTTTAAGGTTGATCCTGAAACAAATAAAACAGTCGGCCCTTTCGGGCCAGTGGCTTTGCTTTTGAGTCTGTGTGTGCCACTTGCTGTAGCGTTATTCTTCGCAACAGCTTACAAATTGAAGACCCAGAGGCTCATAGCTACAAGAATTAAGACAAAGAGATTAGAGCAAGAATTCTCATCATCCATTTTCCAGTTAGGCAACCGCCTTGCTGATGGCATCCCTGCCGAGATGGCTTTCGGCCGTGTTGCTTATTCCTTAAAAGGTACTCCAACAGCGGGGTTTTTTTCAACGGTAAACACAAACATTCAGAAGGCGGGTATGGGTGTCGAACAAGCAATATTTGACAGAAATCGCGGCGCAATCAATTTCTATCCAAGCGAATTAATCAAGACATCTATGCAAATTATGATTGAAGCAGTAAAGAAAGGATTGCAAGTGGCGGCGAAGGCATTGATGGCAATCAGCGATTATGTTAAAAACATTCATAAAGTCAATGAAAGGCTCAGGGATTTGCTCGCAGAAATAACAAGTGGGATGAAAAGCAACATGACTTTTCTAGCGCCTTTGCTTTCGGCTATCGTAATAGGACTTGCCAGCATGATAACAATGATTCTGAACAGGCTCGAGTTAATGATAATCACAGGAGAGCTAAGTACAGAACAAACTCTCGCTGGATTTGGGAGCGTCGGTGCAGTAACTGAGATGCTTAGAGTAGTGAAAATGATTCCGCCTTATTGGCTCCAGATAATTATCGGAATTTATATTATCGAAATTATTTTTATACTCACACAAACCTTAGTCTCGATAGAATCCGGCGAAGACAGATTAAGCGAAAAAGCAGAGATTTCAAAGATGTTGACAACAGGGATAACATTATACACTGTAGCAGCATTTATAGCAATCGTAGCTTTAGGAGCTTTAGCAGCAGTGGCAGTCTCGGGAATTGTAGTCTAGCTAGATTAACAGAAGAAAAAATATACTCAAGAATATGCTCGAGAATACACCCTCATTCTCCATATTTGCCTGTTGGGCTAAACGGTTGTGCGCCATCTCCTGCACGAGGAACATATCCTTCTGCTCCTGTCCTTTTCTCTTTAATGTAATCGTATATCATCATCCCACCTCGAGGCCCTTCTTCTTCGGGGTTTTCTACGCGTTTTTTATGGATGACCGTATCTCCAGGAACTAGCCGCATAATAATTCTTGATTCGAGATTTGGTTTTTCGTACATCGGAGAATAATCAAACATGATATAATAAACTTCGTTTTTCTTTTCTGGCGGGTTGACGAGATAACGCCCCTCTTTTAAGCCAAGGTTGTCTGTATGCGTTAAAGGAATTGAACAAAAATAAAGTGGCCCTTTCAGGTAAAGTCCTATTTTTCTTATAATTTTTTCATTGCCATCCTCATATACAATATTCGCTACGCTGTTTTCGCCAATCGCAAAAGGGATTTTTCTAGAAACAACCTGGTGAGGAATGGTTCCGACTATTACCTCGTCTATAGGAAAAGAATAATAATCCCCCATCTTCGGCTTCAATTTTCCAGGATTTAATTTTTCATACATGCCTTTCTTAAAATTGCCGTTTACATCACGAGCTTCATAATCCCCCACAAACATTGGGCGCTCTCTGTTTGTGGCTTTTATAAAAAAATCTTTTGCAGGATCTATCATTATCGTTTTTTCTAGGGTACCAAAGGAAACATCAACAACAAGGAAATATCTAGTTAAGTACTGGTCGATAACCATAGAATCAACATAAATTCTATTGGTTTTTACAAGAAGGGGAGAATCTTCTATAAAATACCAATCCTTATTCCAACTTTCTGTATCCTCTTCTCCGTATCGTCCGGCTTGAGCGAGCTGAAAACTATTTATTTCTTCAGCCACAACCTTCTTGTCAAGCGTTTTTCTTTTAGAAGATAACAAGAATGAAGGAGATTCAGAGAAAAGAAGCGAGAAAAAAATACAAGATGAGACAAGAGCCTGTAATCCTTTTTTCATTTTTTTGAACTAATTTAATTAAATTTTTAAAGTTAAAAAACATTGTGGTTGTATGAAATATAAAGGGGGAAGGGAGAAAAGAAGGAAATATGTGAAAGGCGTGGAGCGGGAGGTTATAGCGTGGATAATCGCCTTGTTGGTTCTCGCATTCATTATTTTTGGAATCATAATTCTACAGAATCAGGGTTTTAATCTCATTGATAAACTTAAAGAATTTTTGCGCTTCGGAAGATAAACATAATAAACATAAGAAAAATAAAATGGAAGCCAGGACAAAAATAATAGAGATAATTATTTTGCTTATACTTATTGCAGGAACTATTTATTTCTTGTTCATTGGCCCTGGCAAGGACTTGTTGAGAAATATGGGTTTAATAAGTGGAATAACCCCACAAGAACAAGAAGAAAGTGAGCATGCATTCGATGTCGTGATAAAAAATTTGGAAAATTGTGCAGCTCTAAGCAACACTAATTGTGCCTGTGATGTTTTCCCTTCATGGCCCGGCACATTTGCCCAGAACTATAGGCTTTCTTTCAATACAGTAGGTAAAGATACATTTATCGAGTTGATTTATGGCAAGAAATCATATAAAAATTCTACTCTTAAAGACATAGGAATCGCAGCAAGAGTCCTTGAAACAGGAGACACTACACCTATGTTGATAAAAAAAGAGCTTGATTGGAAAGATGAGCCTCCACTGTTCGTGCAAGAAGGCTACAAAAACTACAGATCAGCAAGCATAAAAGTTTACAAAGGAGCGCAGCAAGGTGTGTTGTATCTTTTGATAACAAATCTTCCAAAAGAAAGGCTTTCAGAACTAAAGCCAAGAATAACTGAACTTAAAAGTTGCGCATGACTTGCAATTGCAAATAAGTTCAACCACATTCATAGCAAAAATTTAAAAACAACTCGCGCTTTATATTAAACAATTAAAAAATAAGAGAAAAAGAGGTAAAATGGATAAGAAAGCTGTTGAGATGAACGTTGCTACAATAATTGTAGTGATTCTCGCTATTTTAGTGCTAGTGATTTTGGCTTTATATTTCACAGGCGGTATGAAATTCTTGTGGGAGAAGATAACGCCTGTGCCCGGAGCTTATGAACAGACAGATTTGGAACAGGCCAGAACAGCTTGTACATTATACTGCAGCGCCCGCGACGAGACTTCTTACTGTACGCACAAGTTCAGCATAAGATTCTTGGATGAAAATGGCAAAGTTCTAAGAACAGAAACAAAATATTGTGATGACACTGCCATAGGCGCCGCGAGGGAACAAGAGTGTATTGGTGTGGGATTCAACCAAGTGGATTGTAGCACAAAGAGGAGAGGATAGAAACTAAAGGTATAGTAATCTTAAGAGTGAAAAAATGAACAAACGAGGCGTGGAACTTTCTGTTAATACGATTATTCTTATCATTCTAGCGCTTCTTGCGCTCATCATAACAGTATTGATTTTCACAGGCGCTATGAAAACTATAATCGCAGAGATATCCTCAAAAATAAGCCAAGCGTTCGGATTATGGAATGCAACAGGCGCTAAATAATCCTTAACTTTTGATTAATTGTGACATCTTCTGTCGGCTAAAGCCGACAGCGTCCTTAACACGCGTGGTGTAGTTCTTGATTTTCTATATAAGACAGTGCTCTCTCAAAATCTGTTCCACAACCT
>JBNAVB010000005.1:0-47019 GCA_049699715.1 Candidatus Pacearchaeota archaeon
TATCTTTAAATTGTTTCCTACCGACGTTGAATAGTGCTTGTACATTTTTTCCTCCATAGCTCTCGCTAAGCGAAAGGTAATTATTTAGTTGAGGATAGTTGAGAAAGTTCCAGCTAACAGGAGATTCTGTGAGCTAAAGCAGACAGATTTCTTGCTAAGCTTTAATAATGCAATTTTTGATATTTTCCCTTGTTAGTAATCATATCATAATGTGTTTTTATTCCTAGCTCCCTATACAAACGATAGGCAACCCCCAGCAGGAATCTTTCTTCGGTTAGGGGTTTTTTGTCTTTGGATATTTTAATCACAGCGCTATACTCGCTTGATGAATATAATTTTAACCAGACATAATCTTTCTCAATGTTGAACTTTTTAGCTTCTTGGTCTATAATTCTATATATTTTGTTTCTTAACCTTTTGTTTTCCTTTTCTTGTAGCTTTTTTTCTATGTTCTTCATTTTACCATATTTTCATGTGAGTTTGTATAATGAAATGGGCTTTGTTCAAGATATCGCGGGTTGCTTTATGTTTTAAAAGTGCTATAGCGCGCTCGTAACTGCACCACTTGATGTCCTCATGCTCATGGCTCAGCTTGACATTCCATGTGCCAGCTTTAGCGAGCAAATAAACATCATCCTTTCTAATGATTTCATTGTCTCGCTTGAAAAAATAACTTATTGTTTCCCTGAAGCCGGGGACAAACGCCAATTCTTGCAGACCTGCTTCTTCCAAAGCTTCGCGAAATGCAGTAAGCTCTTCAGTTTCACCAGGCTCTACCCTGCCCCTGACGAAACCCCAATAAGTAGGATATTTCACTAACAAGTACTCGGGCTTTTTTTTGTTGATATTAAATATAACAACACCACAACTTAATCCATACCTCGCTTTTTGTCTAATTTCTCTTCCCCTTACCTTTTTTTCCTGCATTTTAAACTAAAAGAAACAAAGTTTAAAAGATTTATCGTTGTGATTATCAATATTCAAAAATTAAATATTGTATTAAAATATATATGTCATTATGACAAAAGGTTTAAATATTAAACAATACCAAGATTTCTATGGCAAACAATTGTCAATGGTGCGGCAGACCATTAGAAGTAAAATATTATGACACTGGTTCTACTATAAGGCATGTGTGCGCGAGATGCGGATTCAAAGTTAAAGAGTATCCCAAGCCAGCGCATGTCAAAGTCGAGCCCAAGCCAGAGATTGTTGAAGTGAAGCAGGCGGAAATTCCGGTCGTGAAACAAACACCGGCATGGCCATTTATAGTAGGGGCCGCGATTCTAATTATTATAATCATAATTCTTGTGAAAGCTTTCTTGGTTTAAATTAAAAAGATTTTAATTTTAAAATGGGGGGAGTAAAAAGGGCGAGTTTAATCCTTTTATACATTTTAAAGACCCGCCAGAACGACCGGTATTGATTGACTTTTATTATAACATGACAGAAGATTATAAGTTGGTTAACCATTATGAACGAACAGAAATAGAAAGCAAGGAGATAAAATACATTAAAAGAAGATATACAAGAAGGTGTTAATTGTTTTATGGCAATTCTGCCCATCTTCTAAATTCTAAAGAGCGGTCATCCAGAGCAGAGCCATTCGATTTCTTTTTCCTCTAACTTGAGTTCAGAAGCAATTTTACTAACGTTTTGCTTTTTACTAAAAAATATCTTTAGATAATCCATCTCCTGTTTTGCAACTTTCTTTGATGAATGAGTTGCTTTTGCCAGTTTTTCCGCTATGCTTATTTTTTCCAATTGTTTTTGTTTTGCGAGCCACATTTTAAGAATTCGTGAGGGGGGTTTGTAGCTTGTAAATCCGTTTCTGCTTTCTTTTTTGGCATTTGAAACTCCATATGTCAATAATGCCATGACATAAACAAGAAAACGCCAATGCTGCCATCTTCTTATCCTCCCGCGAAAAATATCTGCTTTGCTTAAAGACTCATAAGCATTTACAAGTTCTTGTCCCTGATATTCTCGAGGAATATTTTCGTCCAGCCACAAAAAGAAATCATCGTAATCCATGTTCTGCACATTATCAAAAACATTTGTGGTTGCTTTTGACTTTAGAATTGTCTGAAGAGCCTTAAAAATACTTTCATCTTTTTCTCGGACATGCAACGCGGCAACATCTAATTTGGTAATAGGCTTCTTAAGCGCGGCAAGCATCTGCAAATCATTAATCGAAGCGCGAACATCACAGTTATTGATAATGGCGATTGCTTCAAGGGTCTCTAAACTCGCAGAAATCTTTTCCTTGGCAGCAATTTTCGCGAGAACCTTTGCTACTGTGGCTTTATCTGTATTTTTGAATTCTATTAATATTGCTTTTGAACGCAGCGGCCTTAGCTTGTCCTGCCACGCGTCATTTGCTATAAGCACTATAGGCCATACCGTAGTTTCAATCAACCGCACAACTTCCGGGATACCTCCTCTATCTTTATCCCCGCTTATCCCTTCGAGTTCATCAATCAAAATAATCTTACCTTTGTTAAATAAGCTCTGCTGTTGAGAAGCCTTACCAATAATCTCGTGAATTTCCTGTTTATTCCTGAAATCAGAAGCATTAAGCTCAATTACTTCATAGCCTAATTCAGAGGCAAGAGCATATACACTTGAAGTTTTGCCGCAACCGCTGCGGCCAAAAAGCAACGCGGCTTTCTTGCTTTGTTTATGAAAATCAAGAATAAAAGCTTTCAGCGAGGATTTGGCTTCTTGAGAACATGCAACTTCATCAAATTTTGGCTTGTGTTTCTCAGTGAATGGCAACATTTTTTATTTTTATCCCTGTGGCTTCCCTTTGAAGTCTACGACTTTTTTAACTTCGATTCCATAGCTCTCTAACTTATGTGTCAAGTCGCGTGCTAAGCTGTCATATTTCCGCGAGTCTATGTCCCCTAAAATCACCTCTAATTTTATCAATCCATGCAAGCGGCTGCTAGGGGTTTGGATAGAGTATTTTAAGTTGCTTTCTTCCATTACCTTTAATATGCTCCCATTGTATTTTTTACGATTCTCCTCCTTGCTACAAGGAGTTATATAAATAGTAATGTCCCCTACCATTTTTCCATCACTTCCTAAAAGAAATAAATGACGCGAGCAAAGCTTCGAGTTGGATAAATTCATCAGAGCCTTCAACAAGCCTAAACTCAATCTCGCCACATTTTTCGATTAATCTTATTTTGTCCTCTTCCTTGATATTCAAATTCCATATTTCTTGTGATATTGCTTTAATCATGTCCAAACCTCCTAAACTTCTTTTTAACATTGTCTCGAGGAGTTTCTCGCGAGCGTCCATGAAATTCCCTTTGAGCGCTATTTCTAAAATATTTTTAATTTCGTGGGGCTGTGCCTCGCTGATAACTTCGTATAAAGTTTCTTTGGTTATACTCTTCGAGATACTTGAGCTTGCCTGCAACAAGTTAATCACTCGCCTCAAATCTCCATTGCTTTTACTGAATAATGTTTCTATGGCTTCTGCATTTATCTTGAACCCCTCCTCTTTTGCGATTCTCTCGATTATTTTTATGATATCTTCTTTCTCTATGGGCTTGAACCTGAAAATCGCGCATCTCGATTGTATGGGATCAATGATTTTGCTCGAGACATTACAAGATAGAATGAAACGGCATGTTGTTGTGAACATCTCCATTATCCTCCTTAGGGCATGTTGGGCATCTTTTGTTAGAGCATCGCTTTCATCCAGGAGTATTATCTTGAATGGAATCTCGCCAAGAGATTTTGTCCTTGCGAAAGCCTTGACTTTCTGCCTTACAACATCTATCCCTCGCTCATCACTTGCATTGAGCTCGAGAAAATTCTCATGCCACTTTTCCTTGAAAAATTGCTTTGCTATAATAAGTGCAAGAGTTGTCTTGCCGCATCCTGCCGGGCCGGCAAACAAGAGGTGAGGCATATTTTTTGATTCAACGAAAGCCTTAGCTCTTTTAATGATATCCTCATGTCCAACTATATCCTCAAAATTCTTTGGACGATATTTCTCGGTCCATATCGCTGAATCCATCTCTTCGGTTTTTTCCTTAGCCATTTTCAGAATAAATGGTGGCTTTTTATAAATCTTTCTCATATCTTAGAAATAACAAAACGTGAGCCTGTGAATGAAGAGATTATCGCTGTTAAAGCGAGATTCCCTACTTGGGTTTTGAATATTGGTTCTGTAATAACCTGGTTTGCCCTGTCGGCAAATTTTTTGATTATGTTATTAATCTCATTTTCTGACATTGAAATTATGGTTTCTGAAAGTTTTCCTTGTTTTACAATTTTTATTGGGATATCTGCACCATCACATTGAACTAGGGATACAGAAGCGTCTTGTATCAGGGGATTGAGTTTGCCCAGGTCTATAGTTGTGGCTATCTGCAATGTAACTTCTGGTGCAATTTTTTTGGGGGGCATGGGTACCGGAAGAGTTCCATGGCGATACATTGGCGGCATGGGGATTTCAGGAGTAACAGGCGCAAGAGTTGGGGGAGCAAGCGTAGCTTCTGGTGTTGGCTTGGGTATAGGAGCTCTTGCAATCTTCTCAGCTTCTTTTGCCACTCCCCTTGCCTCTGCCTCCAATTTTTCGACAGCTTCCTTTTCGATAGATAACGCCTTGAGTCTGGCTTTCATCTCCTCTTGTTCGGCTGTTTTCATAATGCTCG
This sequence comes from Candidatus Pacearchaeota archaeon, assembly GCA_049699715.1. Classification (GTDB taxonomy): domain Archaea; phylum Nanobdellota; class Nanobdellia; order Pacearchaeales; family UBA284; genus JAVZYK01. The sequence continues at coordinate 4,674 of JBNAVB010000005.1, forward strand.
GCCTTAGCTTTTTCTCAATAGCGGCTATCTTTGCAATGCGTTCCTTTGCTCGTTCTTTTCTGAAAACTTCCTCAAATTTCTCTCTCTCTTTTTCAAGGTGCTTTCCTTCTTCTGTTTTTTTTGATTTTTCTTTCAGCAAAATCAATCTTCTTATGAAAGCTTCAAGAAATTCTTTTTTGTATTGCGCAGATGTTTTTGTCTTTGACATCTTTAAGCTTTGACCTCAATAAGAATATTAAAATATCGAGTTGAGTATTGAGTTATAAATTTAAAAGCTGAATTCTGGCAATGGTTGTGGCTGATACTCCTCTTCGGTTTCGGCCTGTCTTTCGGATTGTCTTTTCTTCAATGTCTTCAGAGGCATTGTTCTTGCCGTTGTTGCAGTTTCTGCAGCCATGGTTCCCGCTCCCGCCTCGCGCTCACGAACCGCTTTTTCTAGTAACAACAAACCTTTAGCCAAAGTTTTATTTTGTTCTACAAGCTTGTCAATTTTTTCACTGATATCTGTAGGGATTCCCTCTCCAGCTATGGCTCCCTCTCTAAACGAGGCACTTGTCTCTTCAAAGAGCTCAAATAAATCAGAAACTTTCTTATTTAATGTTTTAAGTTCAGAAGCCAGACTTGTTAGGATCTTCTGTAATGCTATCATATTCTCCATTATTAAATCTATCGTAGCCTCTTTTTTCGCCATGTTCCAATAAAAGCAAAGATGTTTAAAAATATTTGCCTAAAAAAGTTTATAAGGTTCCTAACATTTTTAGTTTTGTGCGGGGGTGCCGGAGTGGTCAAACGGGCAGGACTTAAGAATAAGGGTATATCCCTTATAATCCCTAAATAAGAAATCCTGTGGGTTAGTCCCTGCGAAGGTCCGAATCCTTCCCCCCGCATAAATAAATCAAAAATGGAACAAAAAAGGGGACATAAGAAAAAAAACAACTTGTTTGTGGGGATTATAATTATAGTATTTTTAATGGTGCTGGCTTTGGTTTTGTTCTTGCCAAAAGAGAAGGTTCCTGAAATCCCAGAACAACCTTTTTGCGGCAATGGAATTTGTGATGTAGGTGAGAATTTCAGCAGTTGCGGCAAGGATTGCTGTTATCCAGAAGGCGAATATATCCCTGTGATTCCTGACGTTAAATGCTGTAGCGGATTGGAAACTGGAGCAAATTATGATATGAATTGTGTCTTGAATCATGACAATGAATGTGAACCTTGTGCGCTTGTTGGAGCAAGTGTATGTATAAGATGTGGTGATGGTGTTTGTGGCTTGGGGGAGAATTTTTGCAACTGCATAGAAGATTGCAAGCCAACAGCCATAAAGACAGGAATTTATGGTTATGTCTCACTATGGCAAGGTGATTGTATGCCACCGATAGGCACAAGCTCGAATTGCAAAAAAGAGTTCATAGAGACTAAAGTAAAAGTTTACTTGCCAGTGAAAGAGAGCGAAATGCGGGGGACTTATCTAACATCTGAGAAAACTCCATTGATGGTTGTAGATTCTGATGAGTTTGGCTACTATTACTTCGAACTTCCGAACGGAATGTATAGCGTTTTTGCAGAAGATCCTTTGAACAGCGATAAAGAATACTGCAACTCGTTAGGTGGGGGATATGCTTGCCTAACAAAAGTCAGCAACCAGCTCGCTAAGTTTGAAATAGCCATAGACCATTCAACGCACTGATTTGATAGTTCAAATGAATTCACAGGAACAACAGTAATCTTTAAAAGTTTAAAGTTCTTATAGCTATTGGCAGGTTAGGCCGGCGTACTAGTCCTACGCCATTCGCAAATGGACTTATGGCGAGCCGCAAGAGGACAAGTTATATGCTTGTTAGCAAGTCCTGTTTCGGACGTTGACGTCTTGTCCTGCTTGATCTTGCCTTAACGAACCGGGTCAGTCTCGGAAGAGGGCAGCCCTAATTTAAGGTTAAGGTGCTTGTGGGGTTGCAAGGCCGAGGAAGATTCAGGGTAGCTTGTTAATAAGTATAGAAGCAAATCCTTGAACCTGCCGCTGAATCTTTTAGAAAAAGATTCAATCAAAAGAAATTAAAAAGGGGATTTAATCAAAAAAGCGGCAGGAGAATGGCAAAGAAAAATGAAAAAGAGGGGACAGTTTTTTATTATTGGAGCAGTTATTCTCGGGATAATTATTCTGAGCGTCGCTACTTTATGGAATGCTACAGTTCGAGACAAGGAAAATGTAGCAAGAAAAAAGTTCCAGGCATTGTGCAATAATTACAAGCATGAAGTTTTTGAAGTAAGCAAATATGCCTTAGTCTCAAACAACAAGAGCGGCGAGGAAGATTATATCAAGAATTTCACAATTAAGTTCTTGCAAGACACTCGAACAAATGAACCAAATTTCTCACTGCTTTATGTTTACGGTGATAATAAAAAAGTTTCAATTTTCAATGCGACTAATTCTGCCGTAACTGTAGAATCGGAAAGCCCAAATTGGAATTCTTTGAATGGCTATTCTTATGCTACATTAACTAATAAAGATTCATTGAAGGTAACTATAGAAAATAATAAGATTAATAAGTTCTATAATCTTTATAAGGATGATAGGTTTTATTTCATCGCGTTAGAGGAAAAAGATGGCGAACAATTTGTTTGTGAATAATCCGAAAAGCAAGAACAAAAGAGGGATAAGCGAGCTGATATCATATGTTTTATTAATCACGCTCGCGCTGGCGATGGCAGCTGCTTTCTGGTTTTTTATAAGGCCATATATCGAGAGGCCGTTGCCAGAAGAAGAGTGCCCTGAGAGTGTTTCAATTGTACTCGAAAATTACAGTTGTAATGGCACTCATATTAATTATACTTTGAAAAATAGGGGCCTGCACAATATAGAGGGTGTTAAGTTGAATGTTATTGATCCCATATTGAACAATGAGTTTACATTACAATGGTTTTTGCCTTCGCCTGCTTGCCAACAAATCCAAGAGACTTGCACTGAGTGCGATAATGTCTGTCTAAGGGCTGGTGAAACGCCATTGCAAGGGGAAACAAATTATCAAAGATTCGTTGAGATTAAAAAAATCGCGATTTATCCTATAAAGACTGATGAAAAAGGAATTGCGAAAATATGTACAGGGGCGGTGTTAAAGATTCCTATCACAAACTGCAGATCTAGAACGCCACCCGAATAAAACAAAAAATCGGTAAGTTATTTAAAGTGCGGAAAGTTATTTAAAGCTGGAATCATTCGATAAAATAGATATAAAAAATTAAAACAGAAAAGATGGCAAAAGACCACAACAAAAGGGCTATTTCACCTGTCATAGCAACTGTCTTGTTGATAGTTGTGGCCATAGCCTTGTTTTTGCTTATATTTTTCTGGATCAGGGGTTTTCAGAAAGAAGCTGTTTTAAAATATGGCACGCCTGTTGAAACAGTATGCTCAAATGTTAGATATGAAGGCAGCTATACGGCTGGAACTTTACAAGTGACAAACACTGGAAGCGTGGTTATATCCAAAGTCAGTGTCTTTATAACAAGTGGAAGTTCAACAAAATTGGCTGGAAATCTCACGAATATACAGCCAGCGAGCAGCTCGACGTACACCGGAGGTTCAGGTTGCACAAAAATTAAATTAGTGCCTTACTTGCTGGGCCAGACAAAATCTGGCGCTTACAGAGAAGTGCCTTGCAACAATCAAGTCAAAGTTATTAACTGTGGATAATCCCTATCATAATAAATTAAATAAAAACAATTAAAGAAAAATGAACAAAAGAGGGATAGAACCGGTTGTGGCCACAGTGTTGCTTATAGTTATTACAATTGCGGCAGTTGCTCTGATAATCGCGTTTGTTGTGCCTTTCGTGCAAAAGCAACTCGGCACAGCAGATTTGTGTTACAAAGCAAATGGAATTCAATTAGATTCTGCAGCGACTTGCTATAATCAGACTACTCAAAACGTAACACTGAAGATAGTATGGGGCGGCAATGAGGCTTTGAACCTGACAAAAGTCAGAGTATCGGTGAGCAATGCAACTAAAACAAACTCATTAGAAATTTCCAGAGAAGAACTGCCACAGAATCCTGGTGAAGAAAGCACTGTGACAAAAACATTTGATGTAACAAATCCGACAACAATTTCAATTGCACCTGTTTTGAAACCTGTGAGAGGTAATGAAATAACCTGTGAGATTAGGAGCATGTCAATATACAAGTGCTAGTGACTCGAACAACTGAAAAAACTGGAAAATCAAGTGAGTGAAAATCAAAATGAAGAAAGGAGCAGTTTGGGTGTCTACAGTTCTCTATATTTTGATTAGCCTTGCAATTATCGGAATGGTCATAGCTGCTGTAACCCCAAGAATCAACAGTGCAAAAGATAGGGCCACAATAGAACAAACGATAATTATGCTCGACAATCTTGATTCTACGATACAGCAAGTCAGCCAAGTACAAGGGACTAGACTAAAAAGCGAATTCAAGATGTCCAGAGGATTCTTGAGCATAGATCCTACAAATGAAAAAATCATTTGGCAGTTAAACAACTCGGTTTATAAATACAGCGAGCCTGGAGTCCCTATAAATATAAGCAATATAGAGGTCTTGACAACTGCGGCGGCAGGGGGCCAGGGATGGAACATACAGCTCACTTTGGCTTATCCCACATTAAACTTTATCTCGACTGTTGAAACATTACAGCCCGCTGAAGTGCCATACAAGCTATGGATCGAGAACAAAGGCGACAGGAACATAGCTATCAGCACTAGCTAATCCTAAAGCAGCAAACTAAGCGAACTTCACTAAAGTTCACCAAAGAAATCTTTAAATATTCTTTTTCTTTTCTCTTGTCATGCTTGATATTAAGCTTATTCGTGATAAGCCAAAAGAAGTGGAAGAATCGCTTAAGAGAAGGGGGTTAGATATTAAAGATATAGATGTTCTTCTCGAGTTAGATAAAAAATGGCGCGATTTGAAACAAGAGACTGAGGTGCTTAGAGCAGAGCGCAACAAAATAAGCGAAAGAATCAATGAGGCGAAGAAACAAGATAAAAAGATTGATGACATAATCAAGCGTGCTCGTGAGATTCCGAAAAAGATAGAAGAAAGAGAAAAAGAGTTATTACAAGTAGAAAAGAAACGAGAAGAGTTGCTTGAAAAATTACCAAACATTGTAGACAAAAGTGTGCCCGTAGGCTCTGCTGATAAAAATAAAATTTTGAAGGTTATTGGAGAACCAAGAAAATTTGATTTCAAAATAAAGGGTCATGAGGAATTATTGGTTTCGTTGAATTGTCTTGATATCGAAAGAGCTGCAAAAGTTGCAGGCGCAAGATTCTATTATTTGAAGCGAGAGTTAGTGAAACTAAATCAGGCACTCATCAACTATGCCTTGGATTTCCTCGCAAAAAAAGGTTTCACGCTTGTGCAGCCGCCCTATATGTTGCGGAAAGAAGCTTTAAAAGGTGCACTTAACTTTGCCGCATTTGAAGAGATGATTTATAAGATTGAAGGCGAAGATTTGTATTTGATAGGGACAGCTGAACATGCTCTAAATGCTTATCACATGAATGAAACCTTACAAGCAACTGAGCTTCCAATAAGATTCGCAGGCATTTCCCCTTGTTTCAGAAAAGAAGCTGGAGCACATGGAAAAGACACTAAAGGAATATTTAGAATTCATCAATTTGAGAAGGTAGAACAATTTGTTTTCTGCAAACCAGAACAAGCATGGAAAGAATTTGACTTGATGTTGAATAATTCAATCGCGATTTACAAAGGTTTGGGGATTCCTTTTAGGGTCGTTGTGCTTGCTTCAGAAGATTTAGGAAGAGTTGCTACAAAGACCATTGATTTGGAGGGATGGTTCCCGAGCCAAGGGGCTTATAGAGAACTAGGCTCTTGCTCTAATTGTTTAGACTATCAAGCACGAAGAGGCAATATTAAGTTTGAGGAAAAAGGGGAAAGAAAATATGTCTACACTTTAAATAACACGGCCGTAGCGACAGAAAGAATGCTTGCATGTATCGTAGAAAATTACCAGCAAAAAGATGGCAGCATTAAAGTTCCAGCATGCCTTCAAAAATACTGCGGATTTAAGATAATAAAATTAATAAGATAATAAAATTAATAATTAAAAAAATAAAAAGTAGGAAGAGATAAGAAAAAGAAGTGAAAGGAGGTGGACAAAATGGGGATGTTTGGATATGAAGAGATGTTGAGACCATTGTTAGGGGCCAGCATCTTGGCATTTATAGGAACTTTACTTGTGTTATGGATAATTATGGGGATAGTGATTTATGTGTATTATTCATGGGCATTTATGTCCATAGGGAAGAAAGTCAAGTTTAAGTATCCAGGATTAGCATGGATTCCGGCGGTTGGGCCATTGATAATAACAAGCCAGGCCGCTAAAATGCCTTGGTGGCCAATATTGCTACTGGCGGGATTCTGGATTCCAGTAGTAGGAGTGATATTGAATCTTGTGATTATGGTTTTCTCTGTGATATGGCTTTGGAAAACTTTCGAAGAAGTGGACAGGCCAGGATGGTGGGCGATCCTTTGCTTGATTCCAATAGTAAACTTGGTGCTTATAGGAATCGCTGCGTGGAGCAAATAAAAAAGTTAGATTTTTGTAGATTTTTATTTTTTCTTTTTTTTATTTTAATTATGCCAGCATTTAATTTGATCTCAAGATTTGAACAGGGTTTATTTAAGTTTTATTACTATTGATAAATGACAATAAATAGTAAATTTTATATAGCTTGAATTCCTGAAAGAATTATGACACGGGGATTCTTAGAAAAGGAAAAAACTATGGCTTCGGAAGCGATGAAATCTGACGAGATTAGAGATGTAGATATAACTATAAATCACCCCAAAAACAATACCCCCTCCTATGATTTTGTGTTCTATTCTCTAAAGGATAATGTAGTTAAAGATTTTACATTAAAATCTCAAACCGATACTCTTAGCTTTGAAGAGATGACAATAATTAAGGATAATGCAGAGGAGAAGATTAGAAAATACGCTTTGGAGATAAGAAATTTTTACAATCAGAAAAACGACCTAAAAAACTCTGTAAAATTTCTCAATCCTTCACTTTCAACATTTGAAAAAGTCATTCTTGAAGAACCTGACATTAAGATTAAAGACATAGCTTACAAAGCGCAGGTTTTTTATTCATTAAAGATAGGGATGGAGCCTGCACCATTAGAATTCTATTACAACAAAATAAGGGCGCTTGAAGCGAAAGCACTCCAAGAAAGCACAGCAAAAGATTTGCAAAGGGCTTTTATTAAGGCAGTTGAAGAAACAGAGCTCGAAAAAGCGCAGAAACAACAATTACAACAGTTGCAATTACAGAAAGAAAAAACAGTTGTACAAACTAAGCAAATCACAAACGTTACACCTGTAGTAATGCCATCAGTCGCAGAGGGAGTGGCTCCTAAGATAGCAAAGCCCTACGAACATAAATTGGTCAAGCCATACAAGCCAAAAGTTAAGACTATAAAATTAAGGAGAAGACTAATACAACCAAAATTTTTGAGCAAATCACTCGAGTTCAAGAATGTTGTAATGCCGGCACTTGCGGCATTGTTTTTATATATGGGCGGGCAGGGAGCATTCAAACTGCGCATGGAATACATTAATTACAAGACGAGCAAGCTGCAAGAAACTGCTTTGGATTTCAGGACGATAAGCAAAATCAAGCAGGTTGCCAAAAATCTTGAAGGCAAAATTTTCTATAGCACAAAAAAAGATGAGTCGATTATCGGGCCGGGAGAACACATTTTATTAGAAATTGTTAATTATTCCAAAGGGAGAAAGAAAATCGAAGAGGTTCTCGGTGGTGTGCATTTCAGTGTGAGGAAGATGAAATTTCCGTTCTCGCCGCCTTTAAACAATTGGGATTTTCGTAAGGGGGGAAATGATTTTGGAAGGAAAAGAAGGCGAATTACACAATATAAAAAAGAAATAATCTGCCAAGATACTTTCAAAATAGAAACACTAGTAGCTTCGGATATTGTCTTGAAAGGACCCCACAGCGGTTGTGATTATATTGCGGGGGATACAATCAAGGCAGCGGCCCCGGGAATTGCTTATGTTGGATGGAGTCCGATAGGGGGTTATTTTGTGGAAATCGAACACGGGAAAGCCGAGCCCCTAGAGGGCGGATTAAAATTTGAAATTGATGGAATGACCAGAGAAGAGTTCGAGGTCTATGCTGATTCTATAAAGTGTATTGTGGGTAACAAACTAACCTACAGAAAACCAGAATTTTTCTACGGGAAACCTTTTAGCACTTATTACTGTCATATAAGAAGAAGTTCAAAAAATCCAGGGGGGGCATTTTTTGTGAAATCTGGGGATTATGTTGAAAGAGGACAGCCTATAGCTTTAGTCGGAGCTACTGGAAGAGCGACTGCGAGACATTTACATTTTATGTTAGTTATTGGAAAAACCCCCGTAGATCCTTCCTGGCTTATCTCTGACAATGAAAAAGAAATGGGAAACATTTCAGGGCTGTATGCTGTTAGGGATAGTATAGAAAAAATATTAGATTACAGAGAAAATCTCTCAAAAGCGGAATTCTAATTCTATTTTAAATAAATTTTTAAATTCGATTATCCTCTCTTTATCATGAAAATTCATACAAAGAAAAAACAAGCGAAATCTAAACATCTAAAGATTATGGCTATAGGCGACTTACATGGTGACTCAAGGCAAGCAATTAGATTAGCAGAAAAAGCCAAAAAAGAGAAAGTCGATCTTGTTATCTTGAGTGGAGATTTAACATTTGCAGAACAAAGCGTTGATTATCTTGTTGGGCCTTTTGCCAAGCGCAAGCTTGATGTTTTGATTATTCCTGGGAATCATGAAACTGTCGCTACAGCGAACTTTCTTGAAAAAGTTTACTCGCCTAATGTCAAAAACCTACATGGCATGGGCTTCAGGCTGCGTGATATAAGCCATGACATAGGCATTTTCGGGGCGGGCGGCGCGAATATTGGCCTATTCCAGATGAGTGAACCAGAGATTTATGGCACGCTTAAAAAGGGCTTTGAGAAGGTAAAAGACGCGGACAAGAAAATAATGATAACGCATGTTCATCCATCTAATTCTTTAATGGCTAAACTCTCGACTTTAGTTCCGGGAAGCGAGGGCGTTAGGAAGGCCATAGAAAAGTTTCAGCCAGATATCGCTATATGTTCTCATGTCCATGAAGCTGAAGGTATTGAAGAAAAAATAGGCAAAACAAAAGTGATAAATGTAGGAAGAAAAGGAAAGATAATTGTTGTTTGAAATGTCAAGAATAAAAATATAACAATTAGGAATAACAAATGCTATAATAGCATCGAACCAATAATAATCAAGAACAAAAAAGCTAGTTGTGTTAGATAACAAAGATTCTTTTCTAAAGTTTCCAAGCGGTTCAATATTCAAAGGCAAGTCACTCAAGGGAACATGTAAAATAGAAACAATGCAATAGATAAGATGTTCTATAGACATAATCAAAGAAACCGAGCCTTTAATGCTATGAAAAAGCCACATACAGGAGGAAAAATTCCTGTTGTGTTGATTCATTGGCTTGCAAAAATAAAGAGGGGACAGCCAAGAAAAGGCAAGCATACTCGCGAGATATTATGGATAAATTCTAAATATCAAGGCCATGAGCTTGCGCCTAATGTAAAATATTTCTTGAAAAAGTTAAAGAAAGAAAAGAAGATTAGTTAATTTCTTTAATCATATAACTATCTTCTAACTTGTAGCCCAATGCTCTATAATATTCTCGAACTCCAACTCCCGAAATAACTTTGATCTTATTGCATTTCTCTTGAGAAGCAATTTTTTCAGCTTCTCTCATTAGTTGCTTTCCTAAACCAATATGCTGATATTTTCCTTTTTCCTTCTTGAAGAGTTCAACTGCAGGACCATAAACATGAAGCTCTCTAACTAACAGAGTGCTTGACTTGTCAGGAATCCTTAACCTTATAAGGCCAAAAATTATATCATCTTTATTAATAATTTCAAGAAAAATTTCTTTTCCTTTTGATGCTTTATATTCAATTTTGTTAAGTTTCAAATTTTTATCAATGCTCTTACCTTTCAATAAAGCAAAGCCGATTTCTCTGCATCTTATGCAGTTACATTTTAACCCTCTTTTTGACATTTCTTCTGCTACAACTTTTCTTAAATCTATGCGAGTAGTGCCTGCTACAAGAAATTCTGGAGGAATTTCTCGCATTAGTCTCATAATTCTACAATATCTCGGCACTTGTTTCTTGAATTCAATCAATAGATTAACAAGCTCTTCATTAGTGTATGGATGATATTTGCCTTTTTCATAAAATTTTTCTAATTCGGCGCCTCTGATGACTTGGCAAGGATAAATCTTGAGCTGATCTGGCCTAAATCGCTCATCTTGAAAAAGTTTTTTCAACATTTTAATGTCTTTTTCGAACTTCGAGCCAGGTAATCCTGGCATGATATGATAGCCTACTTTAAAACCCGCATCTTTCAATCTTCTTGTGGCTTCAATTACATCATTCACTATATGGCCCCTTTTAACTAACTTATAAATTTTATCGTCAATTGCTTGAACTCCTAACTCTACACGAGTGCATCCAAACTCTAACATTCTTTTTATTTCTTCTTCTCCACAAACGTCGGGCCTTGTTTCTATACATAAAGCAACACAACGATGCTTTGCTTTCTCGTTAATTTTCTTTGCTTCTTCAAGACTTTTACTTTTTTTGGGGTTTAGGGCATCGTAACATGCTTTGATGAAATCGTGTTGATATTTTTTAGGATAAGAAAGGAAAGTGCCACCCATAATTATGAGCTCGATTTTGTCAGTTGGATGCTTCATTGCTTTAAATGCATTTAATCTTGCTTGAACTTGCTTGAAAGCATCATAGTTTAGAATCATGGCCCTCATTATTGCAGGGCTTTTAGGGGTGTAACTCTGAGGCACATTTAACGAAGGACAATATAAGCAGGTTCCATGCTTGCATTTTCTCGGAGCAATGACTACAGCAATAGGAGTAACTCCTGAAATTGTCTTTGTTGGTTTTCTTTGTTTTACCATTTTTCTCTTTCTTCCCCCCGGGCCTATAAACAATAAGTTTTAAATCTTAAAAATCTTGTTAATGAAATGAAAAATAGAAGGCAGAAACAGAACCAAGAAAAGGTTTGGGACGCTCTCGCAGAACAATGGTATCATTTTAGGCAACAGCACTTTAGAGATATAGCAAAGGAATTAAAAAAAATTGTAAAGTTAAAAAGAGGCAAAGTTCTTGAAATAGGTTGCGGCAATTGTAGAAATTTGAAGACTTTTGCTAAAGCAGGATTTGATTGTTATGGCGTAGATTTCTCGAAAGAAATGATAAAGTTTGCAAAAAAATATTGCAAGAAGCATGGTTTTAAAGTTAAATTAAAAAAAGCAAATGCAGTGAAATTACCTTTTCCAAAAAATTCATTTGATTATTTGCTTAGCATTGCTGTTTTACATCATTTAAATAAGAAAAATCAAATTAAAGCAGTTAAAGAGATGCGGCAAGTTCTTAAACCAAAAGGGATAGCTTTTGTAACAGTGTGGAACAAAAAGGTTTCAAAAGTAAAAGAAGAATACATTTCATGGCAAGTAAAAAGTAAGGTTTATTGGCGATATTATTATCTTTTTACAATGCCGGAACTCAAGAAATTGTTCAAGAAAAGTGGCTTCAAAATTTTGAAACAAGAAACTGGTAAGAATTTAATTCTAATTTTACAAAAATTGTAAGAGATAGAAAAATTTTATAAGTTCCCCTTTCCTTTATGACTTATGGCAAGAAGAGGACAAGTTACTTTATTTATTATTCTCGCAATAGTGATTGCAGCTATAAGCCTTATAATCTTTTTTGTGGTGAAAGAAAGGCAAAAAATAGCGCTAGAACAGCAAGCAAAGATTCAAGAGATTCGAGCTTTTATAAGGGATTGTTTAACCGATGCCTTAAACCAAACTGAAAAGGACATTTGTTTTAATGGTTTCTATTACAAAGCATATAATAATTCAATACTTTACTTTTTGACAGCTGTACCATACTTCTATAAGAATAAAACAATAGCTATCCCAAAGCTAGAACAAATTGAAAATGAATTTTCTCAAACCTTAATAGAAAATATTGGTAAATGTCTAAATAACTTTAGCCAATTTGAAACAGAAGGGATAGATGTCCTCTGGAATTACTCTCTTAACACAAAAATAAAGGAAGGTTCAATAGCAATAATGACTTCTCCCATCGCTATTAAAAAAGATAATTTTATCACAAGTTTTTCACTTTCATTAGAAAAAAAATCTGAATTAGATCATTTGTATCTAGCTCTCAAAGAGATTATTGAGGGATATAATAACGAACAAGGGTTTTTGTGTATTGATTGTCTTGATGACATCTCTACAAAATATAATGTTACTATTCAAATTAACTCTCTTTTTACCCCAACTGGAGAAGGAGCTTATATAGTCCGCATTATTAAAGAGGATCTATCGTTAAGATTTGCTATGGAGGTATAAATGAGCAAATCAACAAAACTTTGTAAAGTAAGTAGAATTTTTTTGCTGTTGGTGGCACTTATTCTATTTATTCTGTCAAACAGCCTTATTTTATCACAGGATTCTCTTGAAATAACTGAAGAAACTGAAATCTCGGTTTATTTGAATAGTAAAGATAATATTTATGTGGCAAATGCTACGTTGAATATTACCAATAAAAGCCTTACAGTAAAAGAGCAAGGTTACATAAAGATAATTTATTATGAAAAAAGTGACAAGAAAAAGGAAAAGCCAAGAGTGCTTATCTATCGAGATATGAAAGAAAATGCTTTCTTTAACTTTGATGAACAAGGCGAATTAATTGGAGCGGATTTCTATTCTGCAGGGGAAGCTAACTATGCTTTTAAGAATACACTACAGTTTAATGTTCCTCCTGAAACGCATATCCTCTATACTAAGGGCCTTGTTAAGATAGAATGCCCTATTGGATTAGAGGGGTGTAATTTAACTTTTTATGATAGGATAGTCTCGATAAAAAACTTTCTTGAGATTGAAAACAATAAACTGATAGGAAACTTTGATCATTTTAGTAAAACTCTCCCCCCAATCAAGGTCTTCAGAACTAAAGGAGGGGTGGTATTGACACCATTCGGCATGCAAATAGTGAAAGATTCTAGTGTAAACATTAACGGTATGCTCTTCAATAACCAAATAAAGGGAACAAATGTCTACTTTGATGATTCATTTGATCCAATAAAACATAAGAATGAAAATTATTTCAGTTTTGGCAAGGATAAATTTTGGATGGGAGGTGATGGTTTAGAAGTGAGGCCTGGTGATGGCAATCCATTTTTTGACATTTGGGCTAAAGATAAAGCTTCCAGTGAAATCGTACAGTTCATGCTAAGGGATTTATCTTTTCAGGTGAATGGCGGGCACCTCAAAGTTGGGATGGTTTCTGAGGAGCCTTTGTCTTTACATATAAAATCAGAGGGAAGTTATTATGTATTGAATGGCAATACCTTGCTTAAATCAGATGGCAGAAAATTGTATGCTCAAGTAAAACCGCCGCCACCGAATTTTTTAACAGTGGCTACCGACACGAGAATCGAGTTGCTTGCGGAAAATAAGCCCAAGATTTATGATATGAATGTCAGGCAAGATTATACAAGAGATTTATCTGAAAGTGACAAAGAAAAATTACAGAAAGAACTTACGGAGTTGAAAGAATTAAAGAGCAAAATTGAGGCTATTAATTTTGATGTTGAAGGCAACCCTATAGATACTGAAGAAAAGGAGCACACTATCGAATTCATAGAAAGTGAAATATTCTCAAGAGAAAAAGCTCTTGAGGAGAATTATGTAAGAACAATGCCCCTTTTTGGGGAGGTCATTAAAAAAGGCAGTGTTGAAATTTCCGCTTCGGAATTTTTTAATGCTCCCCTGCTACCGCAAGACACAAAGGCATTTGTAGCACAATCAGGAAATGATGCTGTGGTTCTTTTGGCTTCTACTTATGGTTATGAAAAAGCTTTTGAGAATGCAGTTAGGGTAAGGGCAGAGGAGTTACAAAATACCGACTATTATATTTTGCTCATGACGGATGTGATAAAGGATTATCCCAGTTTCTTTGAAATGCTAAAAGCACCGGCTTTGCCAAGACCGGAAATGAAAATAAAAAGGATTGAAATGTTTTCCCATGCTTGGAAAACGGGAACTTGGCTTGATACCCAGCCAGAAATTAACAATAAGTTGGAAAAAATAGTTCCTTTTGAGTATTTTGCAAAATATATCTCTCCAGGAGGCCTAAGAAATGTTGTATTTCAAGCATTAACCGAAGAAGAGAAAGAAATGATAAGAAAAAGCTTTACTCCAGAAACCGAGATATCTTTCAGAGGCTGCAATACTGCTTTCCCAGATCCAGAAGTTAAGCCAATGGCATGTACTGTTTATGAAACTTTTAAAACAAAAGTTGAAGCGTCTCCAGTAGGTACAGATGTAATATGGAAAAATCCGCAAGGAGAGTTTATTGTTTGCGGTTTAGCCAAAGGAGAGATATATTGTAAAAACAGAAAGTTAAGTGAAAAGGATTTAGCAGCCGGCACTGTATTTTTCACACCTTCGCCTTATTATCTCAAATACATTAAAGGAATTTTTCCAGAAATTAATGGCTATATTAAAATTGTAGGAATGCGCAGAGAAAGTGGCAAAACCATATTCGAAGTGGAATATCCAACAAAGGGAGGCATCAAAAAAACAGAACTCACCTATCCTGAATGAACAAACCCTTTTCTTGATTTGTGAATAATGTAATGTTGCTTAACCCTTGCAATCTGGCATATTCTTCGTTACATATGTTTACTATTTCCTGGCCGCTTTTTCTATTTCCTATTCCGTCGGCAAAGGCTCTCAAGTTAAATGCTCCGGGATACATTGTAAAGCCATCGCCAATACCATGATATTGTGTAAAAAGCAAGCCATAAATATTTGACTCAACTAGATTAGTAAAATCATAGGAAGTCCAACAACCCACACAAAAAACCCCTTTCATTTCTTTTGGTATATTTATCATGTTATCCAAGGAATCACAGGCGTAATCCTTTCCAAGAGCACGCTTATCGAAATAAAAATTATGGCCAATATAGCCAACAATTCTGGCATCAGAAAGATTTATTTCTTGGCTGTCGGGCAAAACAATTTTTCTGTTATTATCATATTTTAGGTTTAGGGTCATCTCTAGCGCAGCTTTTCTTAAATCATTATACACAAGGTAAACATTTAAAATGCGAAGACTGTCTCCCCACTTGCCATTTTTAAAAGTTTTTCCATAAACTGCAATTCTTACAGGATCCTCACTCCTCTTTTCTAAATAAATTTTTTTCCAATCACTATTGTTAAACATATGGGCATGACTTTGGCCCCAATAAATATTATTATCCGCTGAGGTGCCATCTGGCCATACCCCAATATAAGAAGCAATAATCAAAGGCTTGTTTTTTTTAACATCGTGCTCAATAGTGCTATATAAAGTATCTATTGACATTGGCTTTTGCCATTCCTTTCTAAGGGCAAGTTTCTGTTCAAGTTCTTTTTTGTTTTTTTCTTCCTCCGATTGTTGTTTTAAGGATTCTTCATAATAATAAGGTGGAGCCATAACAATAGGCTCGTTTTTGATTGCTTGGTGATTAACACAACCACCAAAAAGCAAACCTGCTAACGTTGCCAAACCTACTCCATACATTGCATAATTTTTCATTTTTTCAATTATTTAACATTTATTGGCTTTAATCATAATTATTTTTAACTTATAAATCTTTCTTTTTTAACTACTTTTAAATAATTACAAATATAGTTTAGTGCCTTTTAATCAAAAACAGAAAAATTTTATAAGCATAAAGAAACATTAATAATCATGACAGTCAATTCAGAAGAGTTGAAAAGAAAATATATTGAATTTTTTATCGAGAAAGGACATAAAGAGATAATTAATGCTAGTCTTGTGCCTGAACATGACCCAACAGTGTTGTTCACAACAGCGGGCATGCATCCGTTAGTTCCTTTTTTGTTGGGAATGAAACATCCGCAAGGTAAAAGGTTAGTAAACTGCCAGAAATGTTTAAGGACTACAGACATAGACAAGGTAGGCAATGACATGCATCTTTCTTTTTTTGAAATGTTAGGAAATTGGAGTTTAGGTGATTACTGGAAAAAGGAAGCAATAACTTGGAGTTATGAGTTTTTAACAAAAGTTCTGAAACTTGATGCTAACAAGCTGCATGTGACCTGTTTTAAAGGGAATAAAGATGCTCCGAAAGATGAGGAAGCCGCAAAGGTCTGGCAGCAAGCAGGCATTCCTAAAGAAAGAATATATTTCTTGCCTAAAGAGGATAATTGGTGGGGGCCTGCCGGCGAGACGGGGCCGTGCGGTCCTTGCACTGAAATGTTTATTGATACAGGAAAGGCGCCATGCTCGAAAGAATGCAAGCCCGGCTGTCCTTGCGGCAAATACTTTGAGATATGGAATGACGTTTTTATGCAATACAATAAAACAAAAGATGGAACTTACGAGCCATTAAAACAGAAAAATGTTGACACTGGCATGGGCGTTGAAAGAACTATAGCAATATTACAAGGAAAGAAAAGTGTTTATGATATAGAAACCATCGCTCCGATTGTTGAAAAGATAAAAGAAATAGCCAAGATAACAAGTGAGCAGCAAATAAGATCAATAAGAATCATAACAGATCATCTAAGGGCAGCTGTCTTTATATTGGGAGATGAAAGAGCAATATTGCCAAGCAATAAAGATCAGGGTTATATTTTAAGAAGGTTTATAAGACGCGCGGTAAGACATGGAAAACTTCTCGGAATTAATCAAAATTTCACTGAACAAATTGCTAAAATTATTATAGAAATCAACAAGAAAGATTATCCATTGTTAAAGCAAAAACAGCCATTTATATTAGAAGAATTGAAAAAGGAAGAGGAAAAATTCAGAAAAACTTTAGAAAAGGGATTGAATCAGTTCAAGAAATTTGCGGCAAATAAGAAACTAAGCGGCGCAGAAGCTTTCTTGCTGTTTCAAAGTTATGGCTTTCCTATTGAAATGACAAAAGAGCTTTGTGAAGAGCAACAAGTTACACTTGATGAAAAAGGCTTTTATGAAGAGTTCAAGAAACATCAGGAGATATCGCGCATTGGAGCAGAAAAGAAATTCAAGGCGGGCTTGGCTGACACGACAAAGGAAACAACAAAATTGCATAGTGCTTGTCACTTATTACTTTATGCTTTAAGGAAAGTTCTTGGACAGCAGATAATGCAACGGGGTTCTAATATTACATCCGAGCGCCTCAGATTTGACTTTAATTTTGACAGAAAGCTCACTGATAAGGAAATAGAACAAGTTGAAAACCTAGTTAATGATATAATAAAGCAAGGAATTAACATCGAGCGCAAGGAAATGAATGTTAAAGAAGCCAAGAAAATCGCAAAGAGCGAATTTGAATATAAAACCGATGTTGTTTCGGTTTATTTTATAGGGCCATCAATTGAGATTTGTGCAGGGCCCCATGTTTCTAATACAAGCGAGCTTGGAGAAAGCGGCAAGAAGTTTAAAATTGTCGAGCAAGAAAGTGTGGCTGGAGGAATCAGAAGGGTCAAGGCTGTGCTAGTTTGATTTCTTTTCAAGATTCTTAACGTATTCTGGCACTTTTCCTTTAGAATGTCATATATTTTTGAAAGTTTTTAAATCAAGCGGGTTAACCAAGACAGAATCTTCCTCGAGCAAAAGTTTCTCCTGTTTGAACCATAAAAACTTTTTATATTCCTACGCCATCTAAAGTGTAATAAACATTCATTTTTGCGTATTTAGCACAGTTAGAATAAAGTACCGCAAAAGAACTTATTCCTATAATTAGTTTTTCTAATGAATTCAGAAGACTCATTTTATTTCTCCAACGGATTTTATTGTATTCTCACTTGGGTTTATTACAACCTGCATTACTTCTTTGTCTTTTGCTTCTGGGTTTTTTTCTTTATAACTTAAAGCGTGAGACGCAGCTGCCATCGCCCCCCTTTGCTTCGCCCTTAGCTTTGATGTTTCTCATGATATATTGTAATATTTCTTCTATGCCCTCAGATGGCTTTTTTCCTTATACTCAAGAACCTTATTAACTGCCATCACCATAGCAAGCTTGACTTCGGGTTTTATTTTGTTTGCTATGATGATATTTTATCTTAAAAGTTTTTAAAGATTATTGTAAAAAATATAATTACTCTATGTAAATCGCAGGTTTGTTCGGCTTAGCTTTCTGAGCCTTTTTCTGCGGGTCATAACTTGATTTGTTGTTTGCCATGATTTGAACCTTGCACGAAAAAGCTTGCTCGAGCTCTTTTGAATCATAAAGATTAAGCTCCTTAGGAATAACATAAATGTAAATCATATTTGGTCTTTTGTTTATAATCTTGATAACGTGTAAAATATCCTGCTTCAATTGCTCCATTAATTTTTCCTGTTGTTCGAATTCTGGTCGTATCTTTTTTTCATCAGCTTTTGGCCAATATTCTGTTGAAATGAAACTCTTGTTGCCGAGTTTATGCCATAACTCTTCAGAGATATGCGGACAAAACAAAGAAAACATTTTCAAGAAAGATTCAAGAGTCCCTTTACTTTCCTCTTCTCCGAGATACTCGAAAAGCTCTCGGAGTTTGATTATTGCAAGATTATAACTAAGATTTTCGATATCGTCTGTAAATTCTTTAATCGTTTTGTTAAGTTTGCTTTCTGTTTTCGCAGTGCTTTTGCCTTTCTTGACTTTATTGAAATAGTTTACAGCTTTCAAGATAAATCTGAAACTTCCTTCTATGGCTTCATCATTCCAGTTAGTATCTTTGTCTGGAGAAGCCTGCGAGACAAGATACAGCCTTAGAGTGTCGGCACTGTATTTTTTTATTATATCCATGGGATTAACCACATTTCCTCGAGATTTTGACATTACGTAGCCATCGCTGCCATGCAACATGCCTTGATTGAAAAGCCGCGGGAAAGGTTCATTAATTTTCACAAAACCCATATCACACAAAACTTTAGTGAAAAATCTTGCATAGATAAGGTGCATTGTAGCATGTTCTGCTCCACCAATATAAATATCAACAGGATTCCAATAATGAACTTTTTCCCTGCTAAATGGCACTTTAATATTTTTATTGTCACAATATCTTAAAAAATACCATGATGAATCAAAGAAAGTATCTATCGTGTCTGTTTCTCTGCGAGCTTTGCCCTTGCATTTCGGGCATTTTGTTTCCACGAATGCCTTGTTTGTTGCAAGGGGGTTGCCCTTGCCAAATTCAACATTTTCTGGCAACAATATTGGAAGCTCGTTCTCGGGCACGGGGACAATGCCACATTTATCGCAATAAATTATAGGGATTGGCGTGCCCCAGTATCTTTGCCTTGATATAAGCCAATCGCGCAATTTGTAATTTACTGTCCTCTTTCCAAGCTTTTGCTTTTCAATAAAATCAGATATTTTTTCTATGGCTTCTTTGCTGTTTATGCCATTGAACTTGCCAGAATTTACAAGAATGCCTTCTTCAACAAAAGCTTCTTTCATTGTTCTTTCATTAAGCTTTTTGCCTTTTGATTGAATCACTATCCTTATCGGCAGATTGTATTTCTTAGCAAATTCAAAATCTCGTTGATCATGAGCAGGAACAGCCATAACCATCCCAGAGCCATATTCCGCGAGGACAAAATTTCCCGCATAGACGGGAACTTTTTCATTGTTAACAGGGTTAATGGCATAGGAGCCAGTGAAAGCGCCTTCTTTTTCCATCTCCTCAAGCTCTTTCTCACTAACTGACTTCAACTTTTTCAGGAATTTTTCAACCTCTGGTTTTTGTTTAGCTGTCACCAAATCCCTTAGTTTTGGATGCTGTGCGCTTATGACCATGAATGTGACACCATAGATTGTGTCTGGTCTTGTGGTAAAAATGGGCCAAGGTTCTCCATTTATTGTAAACAGAATATCAATACCATGACTTTTGCCAATCCAATTTTCCTGCATAATCTTGATTCTTTCTGGCCAATTCAATTTTTTAATGCCTTGGAGAAGCTCTTCAGCATATTCCGTTGTCTTGACAAACCATTGCTCCAGATGTTTTATTTCCACTTCAGTATCTTCGTGACGCCAGCACTTGCCAGAATGAACTTGTTCGTTAGCCAGAACAGTCTGGCACTTTGGACACCAGTTAACTGCGGCTTTTTTTCTGTAAATGAGACCTTTTTCATACAGCTTAAGAAAGAAAAATTGATTCCATTTGTAGTATCCGGGATCTTTTGTTATTACGATTCTGTCCCAGTCATAACTTAAGCCAAGAGCTTTTTGTTGCTCGATAAAATTTTTTATTGCCTTGTCAGTGTAAATTCTTGGATGGATTCCTGCTTTAATTGCTGCGTTCTCAGCAGGCAAGCCAAAAGAATCATAGCCCATGGGATAAAGAACATTCAAGCCATTCATCCTTTTGAATCTCGCGAAAATGTCACCAATGATATAATTGAAAGCATGGCCCATATGCAAGCCTTCACCGCTCGGATAAGGAAACATCTCAAGAACATAATATTTTTTCTTTGTTTTATTTTCCTTAACCTGAAAGATTTTAGACTTTTCCCACTCTCGCTGCCATTTCTTCTCAATGGCTTTGAAATCTATCTCTTTTTCTGCCATAATATAAACAGAAAGACAAGATTTATAAATATTGTTCATATTGAATGTAATTCTAATTTTGTAGAAAATTTTAGAAGATATAGAGGATAAACAACAAAAACAGATTAAAATGACGACGAGAAGCGACATTATCAAGGTTTCATGCGGTATAGGCAGAAGTTTTGAAGAAGCGGCGAGAGCTGTAGCAGAGGCAAAGAAAAACAAAGGTAAAGATGATTTTAATATTAGAGTATATAATGGTGTTAGGCTTAAAAGCAAGCTGCCAGAAAGTTTCAAACAGCGCGTTCAAGAATATTTGCTGTTGGCAAGGGGATTAACAGAAGAACAAAAGAAGATACTAGCGAATTTTTCTTTGTATGATCCTGTAACCGGATTGTTGAATAAGATGGGGTTTGTTTTAGAGCTCGAAAAATTAAAACAGAAGGGGATTACAGAAGGTTACTACCTTTTATTTGACATGGATGACTTACATGAATGGAATAATAAGCTTGGATATACAGAAGTGGATAGATATCTTGAGGTTATTGGACAGACTATCAAAAATAATATTAGGCATGAAAAATTGATATATTCCGAGGAAAGGGTCACGGATGTTGTGGGCCATAGGCTTAATGAAAGCGCTGGCGACGAATTCTTGATTTTTGTTCCAGCAGAACACAATGAGAAGAATGTCGAGAGGCTAAAGATAATGGCCACAAGACTTCTTGAAAAGATTTATGAAAGGCAACTTGAAATGAAAGCCTTGAAAAACTGATTCTAAATAATGTATGACCAAGAAATCGAAAGGTTTAAATAGTGTATATTTATTGTATATACATGATAGATATACCAAATTCGGGGATAAAAATGTACTCGATATATGCTAAAGGTTACAAAGGACAAGATATAACAGCGGAATACAAGCAAGATGCCTATAAAGAGATTCTAGAAAAAGACAGGCAACGCTTTAATGAATTACTAAAGGGTTATAATAAGGGTAATAAATTTGATTTAGGAGGTTTCAGATAAAATGACAGACATATTCGATGAAATTGTGACTTGTAACAAATGCGGCAAGAAGATGAATAAAGTTGTGATTGATAAAGATGGTTTCAGGATGCGCGCTTTGGAATGTAAGAAATGCGGCAAATATGTTTACCATCCTGCTGATGTCGAAGAATACAAAAAATTCCAAGAATTAAAGCAAAAGCCTTTCAATGTCAAGCTGAGAATGGTAGGCAATAGCTACACTGTGTCTATCCCGAAAGAGATTATACAATTAGAACAAGAAATGCACAAGGAAATGGCTAGACAAATGGAAAGGATGAACAAGATTGTTAGATTAATGTTGGAAGAGCCAGGCAAACTTTCATTGTTTTTCACCGAGCCAAAGGAAAATGAGGAGGGAGAAAAATGATAGCGAAAATCAATGATAAATCTGTAAAGCTTAAAGTTATGGAAGCTCTTCAAGAAGATGCTTATAAGGGCATTGCAAGGATAGACACAGCAACAATGAAAGAATTAGGCGTTAGGCCTGGAGATGTTATTCTGATTGTTGGCTCTCGAGAGACTGTGGCAATAGTCGACAGAGGCTATCCTGCTGATGTAGGCGAGCAGATAATCAGAATTGATGGAATTATAAGAAGAAATGCCAAAACAGGAATAGGCGAGATAGTTAATGTAATAAAAGTTGACATCAAAGAGGCTAAGAAAGTCATAATTGCACCTGCACAGAAAGGAGTGATGGTACAGGCAAGCCAGGGCGCTATCGAGAACTTGAAAAGAGGATTGTTGGGCAGGGCTGTCATGACAGGAGACCTGGTTTCAATCGGGGGTTCGCAGAGAAGGCGAGACTTGATGGCAGGCTCATTCGACGAATTGGCTCAACAGATTTTCGGAGAGGCTTTTGGCAGCATGCAGTTCGGGTTCGGCGGATTCGAGACAAAGTTTGTTGTTGTATCAACAATGCCTAAACAACCAGTCATAATCACCGAGAGCACAGAACTTGTCCTTAATCCTAAAGCAATGGAAATTATTGAGGAGAGGGTTCCTGAAGTCACTTATGAGGATATAGGCGGCTTGGATGAAGAAATTAAGAAAATTAGAGAGATGGTCGAGTTACCCTTGAAACATCCAGAAATTTTCTCGAGGTTAGGCATTGAACCTCCTAAAGGTGTTTTGTTGTTTGGGCCCCCCGGAACAGGCAAAACTCTCCTTGCTAAGGCTGTGGCCACAGAAAGCGAGGCTAACTTTATTTTATTGAATGGGCCGGAAATTATGAGCAAATTTTACGGCGAGTCAGAGAAAAGAATCAGAGACTTGTTTGATCAGGCAGAAAAAAGCGCTCCTTCAATTATCTTCATTGACGAAATTGACGCTATTGCTCCTAAAAGAGAGGAATCTTTTGGCGAAGTTGAGAGGAGAGTTGTTTCTCAGCTATTAACAATGATGGACGGGTTAAAGTCGAGAGGCAGAGTTGTTGTTATCGGAGCTACGAACATGCCTAATGCCATAGATCCTGCATTGAGACGCCCAGGAAGATTTGACAGAGAGATAGGAATTGGAGTGCCAGATAAAAAAGGCAGGTTAGCAATTTTGAAAATCCACACAAGAAACATGCCTCTTACGAAAGATGTGGATTTAGATGATTTGGCGAGCATTACACATGGTTTTGTCGGAGCTGACTTGGCAGCTTTATGTAGAGAAGCTGCAATGAATGTTTTAAGAAGGCTCTTGCCAAATCTCAAACTCAAAGAAGACGGGCCGATTGATCCTAACTTGCTTGAGAAATTAAGAGTCACTAATAAAGATTTCCGCGAGGCTTTGAAATTTGTTCAACCTTCTGCAATGCGCGAGGTTCTTGTGGAATCACCTAATGTTAAGTGGAGTGATGTTGGAGGATTAAAACAGGTTAAACAAGAGTTGAAAGAAGCGATTGAATGGCCTCTCAAGCATCCTGAATCATTCAAACGCATAGGAATAAAGCCACCAAAAGGAATTCTCATTTATGGGCCTCCTGGAACAGGCAAAACTCTTCTTGCTAAGGCTGTAGCAACAGAGAGCGAGGCTAACTTTATTCAAGTTAAGGGTCCTTCATTATTATCGATGTGGGTTGGCAAGAGCGAGGAAGGAGTTCGCAAGGTCTTTGAAAGAGCAAAACAAGTCGCTCCTTGCATTATTTTCTTTGATGAAATTGATGCTCTGGCATCAACAAGAGGCCGTGAAGTAGGAAATAATGTTACAGAAAGAGTTTTAAATCAACTTCTCGCAGAAATGGATGGGATTGAAGAGCTTCATGATGTTGTCGTTGTTGCCGCAACCAACAGGCCTGATATGCTTGATTCTGCATTATTGAGGCCTGGGAGATTTGACAGAATAATTGGAATTTATGCTCCTGATAGAGATGAGCGCGAAGAAATATTTAGAGTCCACACAAGAAACATGCCTCTTACGAAAGATGTGGATTTGAAATTATTGGCTGAAAAAACTGCTGGATGCAGCGGAGCTGATATTGAAGCGATATGCAAAGAGGCCGGAATGCTTGCTTTGAGAGAGAAAATTGATGCTAAAGAAGTCAAGAAAAAGCATTTTGATGCTGCGATGAAGAAGATAGGCGCAAGTATCTCGGAAGATACGATTAAGCGTTACAAGGACATCGAGACAAACTATCTAAGAAGTGCTAGGGCGGCTTTGAATAATCACAAGCAAACTTATACCGGGTGATTATTAATTATTCTTATCAATTTATTAATCACCTTACTTATTTTTACTAATCGTCACTTTTCGTCAGAACCTCGCAGCCATCTTTTGTTACTAATACTGTGGCTTCGGCCTGCGAGACCGGAGCTTTTGTTTTCTCTACGAGCTGTTTGAAGTGATGCAAAGCATTGGCTTGCTCTAACATTTTTAAGGAAATTAAGGCTCTAGCTCCAAACTTTTTGACAAGCCATCTCGCTGAAAATGGCAGTTCATGGAATTCCTGCTCGATAAAAGCAAGAATTTTTCTTGATGCCATATCTCTTGTGTTGTGTCTTGTTTCAAATTTGTAGATTCCACTTGGCTTGCCATCTTGGACTATGCCTTGACCTGTTGTTGCGAAAGGCTCTATAGCAAGAACCATACCTTCTTCAAGAGCTGTCTCATTTTCATTGTTATAATTAGGCACTGTCAAGCCTGCATGCAAGTTCCATTGTTTGAGTTCATGGCCTGACAAGTTTACTATAGGCGCAAATCCCCTATCATTTATCGTTTTTTGAATTGTTTGGCCTATCTCTCCCAAAGTAATACCAGGTTTTATAATTTTAATTGCGTTATTGAGAGCTTCCTCGCTCGCCTCTATTAATTTTGTGTATCTTTTGTCGGGCGTGAGATCGACTGTCAAAGCATTATCGCTGATGTAGCCGTCAACATTCACGCCCAAGTCTATCTTCAACAAGCCATAAGCCTTTATTTCATCGTTGAATAAGGGAGAATAGTGGGCTGCAATTTCATTTATACTTAAATTGATTGGGAAAGCACTCTCCGCTTTATGTTTTTCAATTTCCGCCTCGACCTTCTCTGCTATCTCAAGTAAAGGAACACCTGATTTAGTGAGAGTCTTGGCATAAGCAAGAACTTTTGCCCCAATCTTGCCTGCCTCACGCCACTTTTCCAATTCTTTTTTATTCATAGAGATCTTAGAGAAAGAGTGTTTATAAAATTATAGAAAAAACAAAAAAATCAGTTGGCAATCTGAACCTGATTTCTTCCTGATTGCTTTGCTTTGTATAAAGCTTCATCTACTCTCTTGATAAAATTTTCAATGTCTTCGCCCCTCTTCCTCTGACCTACACCAACTGAGGCTGTGACAACCCTCTTAGCTTGTTTTGGATATAGCGCTTCGATAGCCTGTCTCAGTTCCTCACCGACTTGCGCAGCTTCATTAATATCGCCTTCGACAATTATTGCAAACTCTTCACCACCATAACGGCAGGCTTTAAGCTTCTTGAATTTTTTCTGGATAACTTGTCCAACAGCGCGCAATAGATTGTCGCCTTCGACGTGACCGAAAGTGTCGTTGTAATGTTTGAAAAAGTCCAAATCAAACATCGCCATGCTAAGCTGCTTTCCTTTCATTAATTCTGAGTCAAGCAGCTCTACAAAATAACGCTTGTTGAACAGGCCTGTGAGCGCGTCTACAATCGCGCGCTTGGCTTCCTTTGTGTAAAGTTTGCTGTAAAGTTTTGTGATTTTTTTCTCTTTCTCATCGATTGCCTTTTTTAACCATAAATGTTCTATAGTTGAAGCAACCTGGTTTGCAATAGTCCCCATAAGTTTTAATGTTGCATTAGTGAAGCTTCTATATTGAGCCATCAAGATTATTGCACCAATAGGGCCTTCGTGCAACATCAAAGGAACACTCAAGAAGCTTCTAATTCCGAATCTGTAAGCAATAGTTCCTTTTTTTGTCTGTCTTATAAATATGGGTTGCGAATATTTTACTGTATCTTGTGCTATAAAAGTCACAAGATCATGGAAATCGGGGTGTAGGGGTCTATTCTCGTCGACATTAATTATATTGAAGTTACCGTTTTCCTCGAGAACAAAGAATACTATTTTGACATTGATTTCATGGAGAATTAGGGTTAGGACTTTATTGATTATTACATTTAGATTGTCTGTAGAGCTAGTAATCTTGGTGATAGCCTTTAAGACTTTCAGTTCCTTAGCGCTATGCACCAATCTTATTAAAGTTTCTTCGTCTACCATTTTAAACATATAACTTTAATTAGAGAAGAAAGGATAATTTATAAATCTTTCTATTTGTTACTATTGGCTCGTGACATTAAAATTAGATAGTTATCCGGCGCTCTTTTGGCACGAAATTCGTGAGCTTTTCGCCATTGGACTTGCCACAGCCCAGAATATCACCACCATACCTAACTAAAAAATAACCTTTTTTATCTGTCTTTTTTTCTATATCTTCTCCTTTGAGCCAGGCTTTTGCCTCTTCTTCGCTGAGCTCTATGAAATTTTTTGAGTTTTTGCCATAAAGAATTGAAGCATCAAAGCTAAGGCGGAACTCTTTTTCTTTCATAAATGCAAAATATAATCCTATTGCGTCAATTGTAATGATTTTGTTTAAGCGAATTAAATCTTGCGCTCCAAGATTGCCTGTAAAAATTCTTATTTTATCGCGGGATTGTCTCACAAGCTGATATTGTATTGGAATTTTTATTCCAAATTGTTCAACTTTCTCTCTAATTTTTATTCTATCACTCCTCCTTATTACCTCTATCATTTTTTCTCACTTTTACAGTTTTTTTATTTTAGCGACGAAAAAACCTTCTGTATCATTGTCTTGTGGCCAGATTCTTGCACATTTTTTAAGTTCTTGATTTAATTTTTGTCCTTGCCATTCTGTGATTCCCTCGCGTGTCTTCAATGGCAATTCTACTTTTTCTAGCTTGACATTAAAATTTTTTAACGCAAAATCTATTACAAGCTCGTTTTCTTCAGGAGCATGAGTGCAAGTGCTGTAAACAAGGACACCTTGGGGCTTGAGACACTCGATTGCTGCAGCGATGAGCTTTTTCTGAAGAGCTGCCAAGCCTTTAATCATGTTTAAGTTCCACATTCTTAATGTTCCAGGCGAGGAGCGGATTGTCCCTTCGCCACTGCAAGGGACATCCGCAAGAATTTTGTCAAATAGAAATCCTTCTTTGACAAGTTTTTTGCACAAGGTAATTCCATTCATTCTCGTTATTATAACATTTGTGACGCCGCAGCGCTCCAGATTCGAGTTGAGGGCAGTTAACCTATCAATTTTTGAATCGTTCGCTATAATTGTCCCTTGATTTTCCATCATTGCTGCGAGTTCTGTAGTTTTTGAGCCAGGAGCCGCGCATAAATCAAGAACAATGTCTTCTTTTGTAGGAGCCAATACGAATGGGGGCATCATTGACGCGAGCTCTTGGGCGTAATAGTAGCCAAGCTGATGCTCGAGACACTTGCCAAGCTCGCCTGGCATCATCGAAGATTTGATCACAAAGGCATTTTTGAATAGTTCTTCGAGCTTCCACTTTTTTTCTAGGCGTTCTTTCAATGCCTCTTGAGAAATTTTAAGGGTGTTGGTACGGATTGAGGGTTTAAGGGGCTTTCTTATCCATTTTAGATATTCTTGGAGCTCATCGCCCAATAATAATTTCATCCTCTCGAAAAATTCAGGCTTTGGTTCAATTGTCATCGTTTTCATTTTCTTCTTTTCTCCTTTTAAATTCGTTTAGGTCTATCTCAGGAAAAGTATAATTGCTGTAGCCGCAATTCTGGCATTTGTAAACTGTTGGCAAGCCAAAATAAGTCCCGGCAGAACCTCCCTGATTGCTCACTTTTATGTTGAGGCTCCTACATCTCGGGCATATTCTTACATATCTCGGATTTTTATTTTGCTTTTTGTTGAAGGTTTTATTTGGCACTTTTTATAATCTCCTGAGAAACATTTATTGTCAAAATATTACCGATAGCCAATCCTATTTGCTCTGCTCGGCCTGATCTTATTTCCAGAACATACTTAGCCGGCGAGTCTGGAATTATACTTAAACAGGGCTCTTCTTCGCAAGGCTGTGTGTTGGAGCTTATGAAAACTACTTTACCTTGACTATTTATCCATATTATATCTAAAGGCAGAGAAGTGTTCTTCATCCAAAAGCTGTAGATATTTTCTTCCGGAAAGATAAAAAGCATGCCCTTGTTGTCTTCAAGAGAATCGCGAAACATCAAACCCCGAGCACGAGCTTCAGGAGTTGATGCTATCTCCACATCAAAACAAGAGTTCTGGAAACAAACTTGTGATGATTTTTGACAGCCGTTCATCAGGACAAGTGCAAGAATACTCAAAATTAGGGCACCAATCGCTCCTTTCCATTTCATAGTCATCCAAGATTTAAAAAGTTAATAAAGTTTTCTTTGCTCTCATTTTGTCATTTTATAACATAATAAATTTTAAATAATCCCTTTTCATGATTTTAGTGTTAAGCTTATTTGATAAGCTTTATTCAATAAGATTTATTCGACAAAAGAGCAAAAATGCCTTATATTAAGAAAATACATCTACATGGTTTCAAGAGCTTTGCTAAGCCAACTGACTTAATTTTTGGCAAGGGGATGAATGTCATTGTAGGACCTAACGGAGCTGGCAAAAGCAACCTTGCTGATGCAATATGCTTTGTTCTAGGACGCTTGAAAGTGAGAACAATGCGAGCTACTAAAGCCGCCGGTTTGATTTATGACGGCGGCAAGGAAAATAAACCTGCACATAGCGCAAAGGTTAGTATGGTTTTTGACAATTCAGATAGGGTTTTCTCGTTGCCTACCACAGAGGTTGAAATAACTAGGATTGTAAAGAAAGATGGAACAAGCATTTATAAAATAAACAATGAAACTAAAACGAGGACAGAGATGATGGAATTGCTTGCCCAAGCAGGGATAGATGCCGAAGGTTTCAATATTATCCTTCAGGGAGAGATAAACAACATAATAAACATGCATCCTGAAGAGAAAAGGCAGGTTATAGAAGAAGCTGCTGGGATAAGCATCTATGAAGAGCGCAAGGAAAAGTCTCTGCATGAACTTGAAAAAACGCAAGAGAAGTTAAAAGAGATTGGAATCATATTAACTCAAAGACAGGCATATCTTAACAATCTTGAGAAGGATAAAGCGCAGGCCGAGAAACATGAAAAGCTGCGAAGAGCAATAAGATTGGACAAGGCTTGTATGGTCTTCAAGAATGTCAATGAAAAAAAGAGCGAGGTTGAGAGGTTTTTAAAGAAAATTGAGGAGAAGAAAGAACAATTGAACAAAGCGCAGCAAAAAACTAGTGCAATTCAATCTAAGATTATAGAAATAGATAAACAGATTCAAGAGATTAATGAGCATATAGAAAAGACTTCTGGAGTGACCCAAGAAAAGTTATTTAATGAAATGAGCGAGTTGCGCTCGACAAACGCAGTATTAAACGTTAAATTAGAGAATTACAAAGGGCAACTGAGCGCCATAGAGAGAAGAGTTGAGCAGCTCAAAATAGATGAAGAGCGGATTATCAAGGAAATTTCTAAACTTGAAGAAGAGAAAGAGAAAAAAGTTGAGAAAGTCGGAGTTGATATCGGAAGTTTCAAATCAGAAATTCTTGGCGCAGCAGCTGTCATCAAGGAAACTGGCGAGAAATTCACAAAGATATTTGATGCGCTGTTGGAACAAATTCGCATCAGGAAAAAAACGATAGATGATTTGATAAGACAGAATAAAATAAAACAGATATCTGAAGAGGTCAATGCCCTTATATATTCGCTGGAAGATAGTCTGGGTGAATTCGGCAAATTAGCGAAGGACACTTCTAAGATTAGCGACAAGATCTCGAAGCTTAAAATAGGCACTGATGAAGAAAGGAATATTGTACTTGAGATAGAACTTGCGCGCAAAGAGCTCGAGAGAATTAAAGATATTGTCAAGAAAAGCGCTGACGAAAGAAAAGATATAGAACAATTGATGAGCAGCTTGAAGGAAGAGCAAGACAAAAAGAAAAAAGATGTGGAGGAGAAAGAGAAGCTGGAAAAGAAAATAAGGAGTAGTTTTGAGAAGTTACTTGTGAAAAAATCCCAGTTGCAAGGAGAAGTAAAGAAACAAGAACTAATGCTTAAAGAGCAAGAAGCAGTAGCAAGGACAATCGAAAGCGATATTAACACAATGAACATCATAAAGGCAAAAGTGGAAGCCGAGTATGAAATTGCGAAACAAAATTATTTAGAATATGAGGACTTGAAAGAGCAGCTCGAAAAGATTTCTTTGAGCCGCGCAGAGCTCGAAGCTAGAATCTTGAGAAATGAGAAGGCGCTTGAAGAAATTGGGCCTGTGAACTTGCGAGCCTTGGAAGTTTATGATAAAGTCAAGGCCGAGTATGATGAGATTGCCGCTAAAGCCGCGACAATTGAGGAGGAGAAGCAGGAAATATTGAAGGTTATTGCAGAAGTGGACAAGAGGAAGAAGCAGGCTTTCATGCAGGCATTCAACGCGATTAATGAATCATTTGGTAAAAATTTTTCTGCACTCAGCAATAAGGGGCAAGCGTTCCTTGTTTTAGAAAACAAACAAGAGCCTTTCAAAGGGGGCTTAGATATTGTGATAAAGATAGCTAAAGGCAAGGAAAGGAATGCCGAAGCTTTAAGTGGCGGTGAAAAGGTCATTGTTGCTTTAGCACTCATTTTCGCGATACAGAAATACAAGCCTTACTGTTTCTACATCTTCGATGAGATTGACCCTGCATTAGACAAGAGGAACAGTGAGATTTTAGCAAACATATTGAAGGCAAATGTCCAAGGTTCGCAGTGCGTGATTATAACTCACAATGACGCTATCATAAACAATGCTGACATTTTATATGGAACAAGCATGCAAGAAGGGGTAAGCAAAATTTTGAGTTTGAAATTTTAAGCTAGGCTGAGCCTGGGGGGTTTTACCTCTATTAATGGGTTTTCTTGTGGTTGTGTCCCTATTTTTGTTTATAATTTTAAATCTTCTGACTTTGGCTGGGGGGTGAGTCTATAGATATTTACAAATAACGCGCAATAAAGAGTTCCGCTCTCTGGGCTGATGCTCTTCTGATAATGCTTGAACTCCTTTTTCACTACCTCTATAATTTCTGCTTCTTTTAATAGCTCCTGTCCCCTAAGGATTTTCTCTAAGTTTCTATGATTAATCTGGCCTTTGGTGTTGACATAAGTTATTGATTTACCATCCCTGCAATATCTCGGGGCTATCCCTATGCTAATGCTCGAAATCAGTTTAAGATCATCCTTGGTATAAATCTTACCCTTCCTTTTTGATTTGACTCTAAGCTCAGCGCCCTCTGGAGAGTACCATTTTATGATGTGAAGCAGACATTCACGAAAAGTTTCGGATTTAGAGTTATAAGAAACTATTGTAGGTTTAGATGCCGCTGCCATTTTTAAAGATAAGATAAAAATAAAAAGGTAAAACATTTACTTACTTTCTGTTATTATTGTTCTTCTTGCCATTGCTTGGTACTTCCTCTTCGAAGAAATCTACAATCTTTTTACCTAAGCCTGTAGCGATTATGATTATAATAATCAGCACTATTATCCCAATGATTATCCATGGAAGGTAGTTAACAAAAAGTTTTGATCCTGTTGTTTTTGTGCCAGTAATATTTGTCACGTTTGTTTTTGTTACGTTTGTTGCATTCTGTCTTGGTGTAGGAGTTGTTGTAGTTGTGGATGTGTTAGTCACTGTAACCTTAACGACATTGCTCTGGGTGATGTCATACCCGTCGCTTGCGTAGAAAGAAACTTCGCGAGTGCCTGTGAACCCTTGCTGCGCTTCGATTGTTACTTCGCTCCCTTCTATTGTCACGCTTAGGTTCTGTGGTTTTACAGTAACATAAATCAACTTGTCATCGTTTGGGTCATCGAAATAATCATTCAAGTCTATTGTTTTTTTACTGCCAGATTGTAATGTTATATCCGATATCTTTTTCTCTAAAACTGGCGCCAGATTTTTTGTAGTGTTAGTTGTAGCATTTGTTGTGTTTGTCTTATTTGTTACATTCGTTTGATTAGTTTGTGTCACGTTCATCTGATTAGTTTTTGTAACATTTGTTTTTGTTACGTTTGTGACATTGGAAGTAACATTTGTTGTGCTTGGCTTAAACAAGCTTGCAATCCATGAAATTATCTTTGAAAATAATGAAGGCTGTGTGCTAGGGGTTGTTGCTGGGGGCAATGGTTGTGAAGGGACTACTCCTGCCTCTACTACTTTTATTGTTATTGTCTTGCTTGCGATGATTGTTGTATCCTTCAATCTTACTGTGACCGTGACTATATAATCCTGTACTACTACATCCAATGGAGGAGCGATGTACAAGTATACTGTTTGCGCTTTCCCTGTTTTTAGTGTGAGCGTGCCAGGATTAAGCTGCGAGAATTTCGTGCCAGTACCAGAGATTTCGAGAGTGTAATTCGCATCGTTTGTTCCTTTGTTTTCGATTATGAACAATGCGGTAGCTGTACTGTCTTTTGAAACTGTGATGAAGTCATCTTTAGTGCTTATCGCAGGCGAGTAGCACTCTTCCAATGAAACCGCAGTTATGTTTAATGTGTCTGTTGCTTCTGCTTTGCTTACCGCATCTATAGCCTTGATTTTTATTGTGTAAGTTGTTGGCTTTGTGTTGTAAGGAGGGTGTACGTCTAAAACAAGTGATTCTTCCTTTGATGCATTAAGCGTTATGCGTTTCTTACTTATTGTCACCCATTCTGGCGCGTCAAGAACTATGTCATAAGTGTTGGTAAATTTGCCTAAGTTTCTTACAACTACTTCATATGTGTTGCTCAAGGCGTTGCACATCTTGTCCTTTTCTTCTTCGATTGTTACAGAAACAGCATAACATTTTGAAACCTGTAGCGAGATATCATATTTCTTCAAGACTTTTCCTAAATCCGTCATAACTTCAATATATGTCGTGAAGTTACCTTGTGTTTTGTAAGGAGGCTCTGCGATCAAGTTGAATGTGCCTTCTGAACCGTTAGCCAAAGTGAGCTCCCTCTGATCTACTTTTGTCCAGTTCGGACCTTCCATGTTTATCTTGTAAGTGTTGGGCCTTGTCCCAAGATTCTTTATCTTTATTGGGATTGTTAATTTTTCTGCCTCGCATATAGAATAGTATGTCTTGTTGCTCGAGATGCTATAATCATAGCATGAAACTATCGAGAAGTTCGCCTTGGCGTTCGCCTGGCCATATTCAGATTTTGACTTTACAACAAAGTTAGCTTCGTAAGTTCCTGCTGTGTTGCATGAAGTATTGACATATGCCATCACAGTTGCGCTTGAATTTGCGGCAAGAGTCATTGATTTAGAAGATATTTTTATCCATTGGGCTGCGGGACCTTCAACGTTTAGTTCATAATTCTCAAGATATTTTCCGTTGTTTGTTATAACCAATTTCACACTTCTCTCTTCGCAGGCGCATATCGCCTGGGAAACTGGCTCTACTTTGATAGCAGTTTGATGGCAGTTCTCAACTATAATATTGTGCTTGACTGTTTTTACTTTGCCTGCCTGTGTAACTGCGATTTCAAGAATATAATTGCCCGGCGTTATCTTTGAAGAAGGAGTGATGTAAGAATAGAACACCTCTTGTTGGCCTTGTTCAAGCCAGAAACCTTGAGGGATAGTTGTTGTAAAACTTTCAGCTGTCCCGCCTGTCGCGACTGTAAAAGCTCCAGGCGTCAAGGCGGTGATTATATCTTCTATAACTATAGTACTACCGGGGCACACTGTGTTTGTTGTTAAATTTGTGGTGATTGTGAAATCTGCTTTCGCTAATGCAGTCAAAGCTACGCTCAAAAATAATGTCAAAAAAATCAAAAATGCCCTTTTCATTTTTCTCTCGTTCCATTAGTATTCCTTAACTTAGTGTCGTTACTTTGGAAGTAAAAGTTGATATATAAACTTTATGATAGTGCAAAATAATATTTATACTATATAGGAAATTTTGTAATAATCTTTGAAGAATTCTGGTGGGTACCGAAGGAAAATAAAAAGAGAAGAGAAAAAATAAAAAACAAAAGAGAAAAATTTAAACTAACCTTAGCCTTTTGTTTTAAAGCTTTACTTTTAGTAATAACTCTCTGCCGTTTCTGTCGTTGTCTTGTGTCTGTGTCTTGTGGTTAACAATATAATCAATAACACAACAATAGCCGCTGCAAGCACTATGCCGACAATCATCAAGATGGTCTTCCAGTTGATTTCAGAAGTACTCTTCTTGACATTAGCTATAAGATTGTACTGTTTTGATTCACTGCCATAACGGATCTTTGCGCTGAAGACATGCTCGCCTTCCACTGCGTTCTCGCCAGCTGCCAAGTAAACATTTACAAGCTTGCTTTGACCTGGTGCAAGAGTGAATGTTTGAGGGGTTATTGTGGTTGTAGCCCACCCTTCTGTTCCTGTCGTCTCAACGATAAAATTTTGTGTTATAGAGTCAAAATTTGCGACAAGTATTGTGTAAACTGCACCTTCACCTTGCTCGACTTCGTTACTTGTGATCTGCCCTGTGATGTCAACCTTGCCTTCAGGCTGTTCTTCTTCAGCCCCCCCTTTGTAACCTTCAATAATGATGCTTCTGATTTCATCGTCAGAAACCTCATCATTGTAAGCCTTGACTTCAAGGGTGTATGAACCTGCTTTTAAACTAGATGGTAAGAATAGTGCAACAGTTACTTCTTTTGAATCTTCATCGTCGTCATCATCGTTTGGCTCTAAATCACCGACATAAATCGTTCTCTCTATGCCAAGCTCATTTATGCTTGCTCGAACATAAACGTCTTCGGCTTCGTAGTTGCCTCGATTTTTAACCACAGTATCAATATAGACAGTGTCACCTGCCTTGAAACTGTTCATATATCTGTATTCAGAATTGTATAACTCTACGCTCAATATTTCGATGATGTTGGAGATTCTCTGAATTTCTGTATCAACATTTGCCTCATCAATTCCCGAAAGATCTTGCTGATGCTCAATCTGAACGTATAATGTATATTCAGCTCGAGCGTCTAAGTCAATAGGGATCTTTAGATGCAATGTTCGAGTGTACAAGTTACCACCAAAAACGTCGAATTGAGGCGTTTCGGCCTCGATGTCTTCATGATAGCCTGTAATCCAAGTGTGGACAGTCACTTCCTCAAGCAAGTCCACATTGGAAATAAAGCTAACCCTAACATCTGTGGTTGAGCCCCTCTCCAGGCTAGGTGTTCCATATTGATATGTGTAACATGTCCACCTATCCGGCACAACATCGGGCATGCAGTAACCATACCAGACCATCTCGCCATCGACATAGACTGTCATCTCATTTATATCCGGCTCGCTGTATTCGTACCATTGGTCTGCAAGAGCCATGGCATTCAATGCAATTACTGCAATAAAAGCTAAAACAAAAAGCAGACAAAATTTGGTTTTCATTTTTTAAAATTTATTTATTTAAATTCGCATTTCGAAATGCATTTAAATTGTTTTTCACAGCTAAAATCTATTTAAAAAGTTTTGTGTGCTACCAAAACTGTTGCTACCAATCCTGAGTAATTCATGGAACTTGAAGAAAAATTATTACTATAAGTGGGTAATCAAAAAAAATGAGCGATTTACCTACGGGAAATTTGTTTCCAGATTTTTATGGATTTCAGCGAGTCATCCAAGGGCATGGGGCTTTCATTTATGATTGTTATTGAAAGGTTGTATCTCTTAACAAATGATAGTAACTCCCTAATTTTGAAATCTGGCGTGACTTTATGTCTTCTCTCGCCTTTGCTTGTGTACTCAATGCCGGAAAAATGTGAGTGAATATGTGAAAAGTTCTTTATTTTGTCAAAAATCTCTTTGTAGGTTATCTTGCCATTGGTTCTTGCTTCGAGATGTGCGAAGTCAACGCAAAATGAGCAATGAGTTTCTTTCGCAAGTTTAATCAGTTCATCGAGCGAGCCAAACTGGCTTTCTTTGCCTGTTGTTTCA
The DNA here is from genome assembly GCA_049699715.1 of Candidatus Pacearchaeota archaeon. GTDB lineage: Archaea > Nanobdellota > Nanobdellia > Pacearchaeales > UBA284 > JAVZYK01. The sequence continues at coordinate 40,932 of JBNAVB010000005.1, forward strand.
GGAGCTAAAGAAACTTGCCATTTGTTTTTTTCAATAATTTTTTTCATTTCGATTATTGCCTGTTTTACAATTTTGTAGCATTCTTCATGAGAATACTTTCCATAATAGGCTGCATGAAAAACAATTGCTCTAGCGCCAAGATAATGCCCACGCTCGCAGCATTCAAGAATTCTTTGCTTGCTTGCCTCTCTTTTTTTCTTGTCCTCTGAAGCAAGATTAATATAGTAAGGTGCATGAATACTCAGCGCGATATCAAGTTTCTTGGCTTCCTTGCCGATTGTTTCAGCATCTTTGTTATTTTTGATGTAAGCTCCGTAAGTGAATTCTACTTCTGCTGCATTTATGCCGTGTTGTTTATAGTAATTCAGATTGTTGATAGCTTCTTTCACTCCACCTATGCCGCTCGGGCCAAATCTTATTTGTTTTTTCATCTTTCCTCGACTCGTTTTTGCATTTTAAACAACTTATCAATTTCCTTGACGCTTGTGGCATCCTCTGGTTTTTTGTCCTCGCGAATCCAGCCTTGAACTCGAGGAAATCTTAGAGCAAAGCCCGCGTGCTCTTTAGTTTTGCCTGCTGTGTGCATCGGGCTTAATGTAATCTCGTCAGCCATGACTGTAAAAACATACTTGGGCTGAGTCCATACATCTGCTTGGATTTCTGAATCTACGCGAGCAGGTTTGTGCTCAATTTTATTTTTATCGAGCAGCTTTCTGATCTCAACCCATTTTTCCTCGCTCAAACCACTCCCTATCTTGCATATTGTTTTGAACGAGTCGCTCTTGTCATCGTAAACTGCCCCTAAGAGAGCTCCAATGCCAAATTCTGCCCTCATTCCCCGGCCTTTGAAATAACCAACAATAACAACATCGATTGTATCTCGAAGCTCTCCTTTGTATGAACGCTTTAACTTTATCCAATTAAAATTGCGGGCGCCTGCTTGATAAGGCGAGTCAAGGCGCTTTGCCATTATCCCTTCTGTACCGCGAGCAACATTTTCCTCGAAGAATTTTTCTAGTTCTTTCGGATTATCTGTGATTATCTTGTCAGCTGCACGGATTGTAAAGCCTTTCCCTATTATCTTTCTCAATAATTGGGTTCTTTCCTCGTAGCTCTGTTTGGTCAGGTCTTTTCCATTGAGATAGAGCAAGTCAAATGTAAAGAGAACAAGAGGAGCTTCTTTTGCTCGTTGCTCAATTTCATATTTCCTCTTGCGAGTTATTGTGACTTGAAATGGAAAAAATTCCTGGGTTTCTTCATTGAATGCAACTGCTTCGCCTTCGCCTATCGCACTTTTAGCCTTGATTTGTTTTTTAATGCCTTGGATAATATCAGGAAACATAGGGGTCATTCGCTCTTGGTTACGAGAAAAGATTTCAACTTTGCCTTTATCAAGATGCCATTGCAAACGTAAGCCATCATATTTTGTTTCTACAGCGCATTTTCCTATCTTCTTTATTATATCTTTTGCACTAGGAAGGCGCTCTGCAAGAGCCATGCGAATTGGCGAGCCTATTTGAACCTTGAATTGTTTTAATCCGTGCTCGCCCTTTTCAACTAAAGTTTTTGCAACAAGTCCTAAGTCTGAACATAAGTTGTATGCCCTCTCTATTTCTGGCCTTAGTTTCATTCTGTCGCCTGTCAATGCTTTGCTTAGTGAATCCATTATTGTTGGATCGCCTATCCCTAATCTTAAACTTCCCAAAACAAATCTTACGATAAACTTTGCTTCCTTTGCCGAGACCCTTATCAATAATCCTGAAAGCTCATTAATTTTTCTATTAACACTGCCCGAGCCGGTTGTCTGCGCGATTTTGAACAAGACTGTGTAAACTTCTGAAATCGCAGGAGCTTTTGATGAGAATAATGTTGCCCGTTTCTTTGCCAAGACCTCTTGCGCGACTAATCCCAAATCTCCGAGCTTCTTGTACAGTTTGTTTATCTCTTCTGTAGATTTATCTGAGACTTGGGCCAATGCCTTTTCAACCATCTTTTCTGCCATGCCTATTTCTAAACTCTTGAATGGAGGCAACAACTGCTCTTCACAAAGATAAACAACTTTGTCTATTTCTTCTTTCGAAACTTTCTTGAAGAATTCACTGAGAATATCAAACATTTCGAGCCTCTTGCTGGTAGTCTCGAGCTTCTCAAACACCTCTGCTAGCTGTGAAAAAAGCATAAATATAGAAGTCAAAATGCTTTTTTATTCTTTTCCGTTTTTTAATGAATGTTTATAGTTATCTAAAAAGTACCCTCATATTCCCAATCAATGCATCTCTCCAGAGCCATTTGGATATATTCGGGATCGCCCGCGTAAGTAGCTTGTAAGATTTCTTGTACTTTTGATTTGGGCATCGCCTTATGATAATCCCTGTCTTCTCTCAAAGCGACAAGCATGTCAGAAATAGCGACTATCTGCCCCATCTTGATTATCCTTGGATCGTATTCCCGGCGTTCTTTGGAATCGCCGCGCTGTTCTCTTCTTCGGTCACAGCCATTTCTTGGATAGTTTTTAGTAAAATCTTTTTTGCACTCATGAGTTAGCATCATTACTTTCAAGACATCTTCTGAAACGCCAGCTTCTCTAGCTTCAATGTAACTAATCCTCGAATGTTTTTTTATTTCTTCGAACTCTTCCTCTGTTAATTTGCCGGGCTTTGTTAAAATCTCTTTCGGAATTTCGGATTTTCCTACATCATGATATAGGCCTGCCTCTCCAAGGATATATAACCCTTTATTTTCAGAATAAGACCGACACTCGGTTTCTATACCAAAATCTATACAAACTTTTGCCACATTTATAGAATGCCTGTGGCTTCCTGGATGATAATATTCTAATTTATGAATTAGATTTAATTGAGAATTATCTAAGCTATTTAATATTTCCACAAGTTTAGTTCGTGATTCTTTTGGATATCTCAATGTAAGTGCGAGTGTGTAATCAATCAGGTCAGATTCTATTAGTGGCAGTGTCATGATAATTGCAAGGAAACTAATTATTTAAACTTTTCTAAAGTTACCATTATATAATAATTACAAATATATCATACTAATGTAACAATGCTGTCTTCGTAACTATTGCAACTTCATAAACTTTTTATAGGCCAAGAGATTTATTTTTTTATGTATTTTGATGAATTGCTCAAAGAAAGGAAATGTGTTAGGCACTACTCCTCCAAGCCAGTTAGATTCGATGAAATTGTGGCGATATGCGAGGCCGCGCGATTTTCTCCGATGGCGGGCAATATCTATACCATAAAATTAATAATTGTAAGCGACAAAGAGACTAAAGCTAAGCTCGCGGAAGCGGCATTAGGGCAAGAATTCATAAAAGATGCACCTTATGTTTTAGTGGTATGCTCTGACCTAACTAACTTGACGCGTTCATATGGCGAGAGGGGTGAGAGGGTTTATTCAAGACAACAGGCAGGGGCCGTTATCGAGAATATGTTCTTGAAAGCCGTAGAATTAGGAGTAGCTACTTGCTGGGTTGGCGCGTTCGAAGAAAAGGCAGTGAGGAGAATATTAAAAATCCCTGACAAGGTCCAAGTTGAAGTAATACTCCCTATAGGAATACCTGCTGGCAAAACCGCGACTAAGAAAAAGCCAGAATTAAAACAGATAATTTATTTTGAGAAGTGGGGCCAGGGAACTGCGAAGCCAGTGAAAAGAGTGCCTGCATAGGCCTTTTCAATCTCTGTTTTTAGTCTTTTTTAAGAATATATGGTTTAGCCAACAATATATAGTTTAGAATACAAAAGAATATAAATATAAAATAGGACAAAAACAATATAACAAAATAAAAAAATGGCGATAACAAAAGATGAGTTTCTGCAACAGTTAAGAAGTTTTACAAGCGAAGCACGAAAACAGGAATTCATTGAGGACATAATAAAAAAACAAGTCAATACAGATGTTAAAATGGCAGCTTTGCTTGCGCTCGCAGATCTCTTCATAAGCAAGAAGATGTTTGGCTTAGGGGCGAGGAACTATTGCTATGCCGGCGATTTGGCGAATACCTTCAGAGAGAAGATGGATTTATACTTCAAGGGTGCTGTGTTGTATTTAAGAGCGGCAGATTACCTAAGCGCGGATGATTATTTCCGGAAAGTTCTTGTCTTGGCTGCATCAAAAGACAAAGAATCCATAAAACAAAAAATTCTAGCGCTTTATCTTGAACATGCCCAAAGCTACGAGAAAGATAAACAATATACCAAAGCTATTGCTGCCTACAACCGAATCTTGATGTTAAACTTGCCTATGCAAAAGCATAATGAAATTTGCTTGAAACTTGCTGAACTCTATGAGCGTGTTGGAAGGCCTCGGGAAGCTGCGCAGGCAAAAACAGCAATAAGGACAGAGGAAAAAAGGCTTGAAGAAAGAAAGTACACTGCGCAAGATTTCATCTAATCAAAAGAATAAAAAGAAAAAGAGAAAAAAATAAAAAACTAAAGCCAGAGTTTAAGAGACGTGCTCTTAGATTAAAAACTTATCAATTTCAGAGTTCTGCTTATTGTTGTGAAGTTCTTCGCAACGATAAACTTGCATCCGCGTTTCTCTGCAGCACGGATTATTGTTAAGGTTGCAGTACCATCGATGACTAGACCTATAGCTTCGCTGGTTCTTAATAATGCTCTAGGCAATTCGCTTGCCGAGACTCTCCGCAAAACTTTAAACTCGCCAATCTCGCCATTAGGCCCAAGAATCAATGCGCTTTTTGTCCCATCAATCTCGAAAAGCAATTCTTGTAAGTTTGCTAAATTTTTTTCAAGAGTTTCATCACTGACTTCAATCTTTGCCAATGCCAAAGGTTCTATTTCCCTTTGTTCTCTCCTTTTTCTGTAATTTCTTCTGCGGCTTCTCTGCTCTCCCATATCAGTTCTTGAAGTTCTCTCGGTTCGATATGTCTGGTATGTTCCTTCTGTTTTTTCTGTTTTTAGGTATTTGTCTTTGAATTCCTCTACAGTCATCCTGTTTCTCAAACAAGTTACTATCTCTTTTTCAGTGAGCTCTTCGACTTCTTTGCCGTCAGGCGCCCTTGCTATTGCAACAACTTGAGTTGTAGCCAAGGCATCTTTCGCTATCAGCAAGCCCCCACGATCGCCATCTAAGAAAAGAGTTACTTGTTTTTCTTTGCTCAAGTCTTTTATTGTCTGTGGCATGCTTGTGCCATTCATTGCTATCACATTCTTGATGCCGGCCCTCAATAAGTTCATTACATCAGCTCTTCCCTCGACAACAATTATTTCAGAGCTTACTTCAATATCGGGGCCAGCAGCTAACAGCTCCTTACCATATTCGCGGACCTTTGCAACCCTGGCGTGACTCATGATGTCTTGTTGCATTTCCCTGAGTTCAGGCGCGCCCCTTTGGAATTTCTCCATAAGCTTCTTAGCCCTTTCTACAATATACTCACGCTTTGAGCTTCTCACGTCTTCAATGCTTTTTATCTCGAATTTCGCATCGCAAGGGCCTATCCTATCTATAGTCTCAATAGCTGCAGCAATTATTGTGGTTTCTGCCCTGTCAATGCTTGTAGGGATTTCAACTGTGCCTGTTGTTTTGGAATCGCTCACTTCTAAAGTGGCGTCAATTCTCCCTATCTTGCCTTTCTTCTGCAGTTCTCGGAGCTCTAGCTCTTCGCCTAGCAAACCTTCACTCTGCCCGAATATAGCGCCGATTACATCTGGCTTTTCAACAACGCCTTCTGCTGTGAAGGTTGCATAAATGATATATTTTATCGATGGTGGGGATACTTTTCCCATTTCTTTCTCCTAATCAAATCACAAGTTCACCACAGAATCCACATAATCTACACTTCTTTTATAAACAAATCTTAACAAGCTGTTGATCAAACCTATTTTATCCAAAATTAAATTTGAATATTGACGATAATTGTTATAGGTTGAATGTTGATTTGTGATGTGTGATATGTGAGTTCTGATTTATGATATGTGATAAATGATTTTTGATTTATTTGTGATATTTGATAATGTATAAAAACCTAAGAGGTATTTAAAGGTTTCTACAACGACGGCGCTGTAGAAAGTTTCTTATAGAAAAAAGCACTCCTGTCCTTTAAATCCAA
>JBNAVB010000006.1:0-42737 GCA_049699715.1 Candidatus Pacearchaeota archaeon
AAAAGCGCAATTCAGCCACAGCTTAAAAGCTGTAGATTTCTTGCGATTACATTAAGAAACTTTATAAATCTTTTTTTCTTGATTGAGTTGAGGTCCCGTAGCTCAGCCTGGTTTAGAGCACTTGCCTTTTAAAAACCACCTGTGGGTTTTTAAAATCCTGCAGCCTGGAAGAAAGCAAGGTGTCGCGGGTTCAAATCCCGTCGGGGCCATGTCTATGCAAGGTTTATATATCTAATTTCTAAATCCTAAGAAATTTATTAACTTCTTTTTTTGCAAGTTCTCGCTTCCTCTGATGTTCTTTCAAAAATGTATTAATCTTGTCAATAAGATATTGCTTTAATTCACTCGTAAGCAACTTGCCTGACTTGTAATCTTGTCTTATTTGGTCTATTTTTTTATCATCCGGCTCAAAGAAATAATAAAGCCACTGGAAAGAAACGTCAACATCAGGGTTACCGCCCAACTTGCGATGCTCTGCCAAGTTTCCACGGCCTCCAGAAAAAGCATGTTTCAAAATTTTTTCTCTTACTTTTTCTGGTGTATCAGTAGTCCATATCGTCGAATCAGGATCGCTTGTTGACATTTTGCTTCCATACTGTTTCAAACCACTCAAAAATTTAGCATGTATGAGTGAGGGTTTATAGTAGCCCAATTTCGGCAGAATATCTCTTGCAATTCTGAAATGAGGATCTTGATCGACACCAAGAGGGATTAAACAAGGCATGTTTTTGCCTTTCAATATGCTCGGCAAAAAACAAGGAACCGCTTGCATTGCAGTATAAAAAATGCTCCCCACGTTTGTTTCATTACTAAAACCAAAAACTGCCTTGACTGTACTAAAAGTGATTTTTTTTGCAACCTTACAGGCCTCTTTGTACATTAAGTTTGCATGTTTAGTGTCAATCAGAAAATGAGTCTTCTTCGGATCAAAACCAAGAGCGATTACATCTAACATATTTTCATAGGTATAGCGTTGGACTTGCTCGAAACTTAGTTCTTCCTTAAACATAAACTTTTCTTCGTCTGGAAACTGGAACCATAAATCAACTTGAAACTTGTCTTGGAGCCACTTGCAAAAAACCCAAGGTAAGAGATGCCCTATGTGTGTCTCACCCGAAGGTGCTCTCCCCGTGTACAAGAAAAACTTGTTTCCTTTTTCATATTCATCGAGAAGCCAATTCAAATCTCGATGGGCAAAGAACACTCCCCGGCGTAACATAAAATGTAACTCTTTTGTATGTTTCTTGATACGATTGAGGAGTTCTAGAGTTATTGGCCGAATTCCAAATTCCTTTATCAAATTTTGATAATCTCTTTCTGTAACCTCCCCCCTTACTTCATAGGGGGTTACTTTCATCTCTTTTTCTTTTTTCATACAATGCGCAAGACAAAAGATTTTATAAAGCTTTTTCTTCTACTTTTCTTAGTTCAGAATGAAACACAATCTTAGGATAACAATAATAATTTTGGCAATGTTCCTGCTATCGCAGATTATAGGTTTGCTTGTAATTGACTCCTACTACAACTATTTTGGCAAAGGCGCGCAAGAGAAAATAGAGAGGGGCGAACTTGTACAGCCAGAGGTCTCAGTTGTGCAGGAGACAGTGCCGCCCGAAGTTGAGTTAAATAAACCTATTGACATTGTCCAGGTTCTTGTTTCTATAGGGATAGCTATTGTCATAGCAACGTTACTGTTCTTCCTCTTGTCGAAAATCCGGATAACACTACTGTTGAAGGCCTGGTTCTCCTTTGTTGTGTTCATCTGTTTGTCAATTGCTATAGCCCTGCTTATCTATCCTGTCCTCGGCACTAATCTTTTCACGATTTTAGGAAAAAGCATCTCTGTAGCAGAGCTAATCGCAGTTCCTCTTGCAATAATCTTGACATTTTACAAAATAATCAAAAGAAATATAATTATTCATAACATAACAGAAGTACTTATTTATCCTGGCCTTGCTGTTATATTCTTACCATTGCTGAATGTTATAGCAGCTTCGATTCTCCTGATAGGCATCTCTATCTATGATATAATAGCTGTGTGGAAAACTAAGTATATGGTTAGACTCGCCAAGTTCCAGATCCAGCATCTCAAGATATTTACAGGGTTTTTCTTGCCTTACATGAAGCCGAAAGACAGGGCAAAATTCGAAAAGCTTAAAGCAATGGCGAAAAAGGAGAAAGCAAGAGGAAAGAATATAAGATTAAAAAAGATAAAAGTTCCTGTACAGATTGCTGCGCTAGGCGGCGGAGATGTGGCATTCCCTTTAATATTCGCAGGCACGATTCTTATGGCCTATGGCTTCATTGCAGCGTTAATAACAATTTTATGCGCAACCCTGTCTCTATTGCTCTTATTCGTATTCTCAGAAAAAGGAAAGTTCTATCCTGCAATGCCCTTCTTAACCGCCGGATGTCTGCTCGGATTGCTGCTTATAATTCTCTTGTAAAAATTCTATAACGCCGTATATCAAACAATAGAACCATCTGCCATCCTTTACAATCAGGGGCATTTCTGAATCAAATATCTCCTCAGCTATTTTTACAACTGTAGCTTGGTTCTCGCCAGAAATTTCATAAAACTTCTTCTCAAGAATGCCAAGCTCTTCTTTGCTCAACTGAGTCACTTGATAGGGCAATTGCACTTTTTGTATCAAATTTTCTATAAAACTTTCTACTTCAGCCATCATAAATTTAAGCATTTAAGACTTCGTTTACATATTTCTTTATCTTTAATATATCCTTGCTAGTTATATTACAATAATCTATTCCGTAACTTTCACAAAAATCCCTATCATAACATAAGTCCTTAACTATTTCTTCTACATTCAAACCTTTTTTATGTAGCCACCTGACTTGCATATCAGTATCTAAAAGTGGGGAAGTGAAATAAAAATTTGCATTTATTCTAGGCAAATAAGAAATTACCTTATATATAAAGCCCATTTTAATTTTTTTATTTATCTTTTTTATTCTTATTTATATTTAATAAATTATCACAATTGTAATATATCTAATTTGTTCAAATCTTACTTTTGTCTCGTCTGGAAGCGCGGAATTGTCTCCCTTTACAATACAATACCACCCTTGTTCATCAATCCCTGTCCTTATAACCCTATGGACTATAAAATTCCCATGCGTCTCATAAGCGATTATGTCACCAACATGGATATCTTGAGGCGAATTCGGCTTTATTTCAATGCCATTAGCGTTAATATCAATCAACGGATCCATGCTTTTTGTATTGGCATATCTGCTAAGCGTGGCATTCTCAACCATAATAACAACCCGGTCAGGATAAATAATGATATCCTTTTCTTGGATCCAGTTTGCAGGAGAAGGCTTGTCAAAGAGCGAGCTTCCTGCCATGCCAACCATTGTTATAGGACTTTCAATAGTTGAATTTAGCAACAGGACAGAAATTATAGCTATTAAAATCAGGACTAATATTCCTATGGTAAACATTATTCCTTTCATTTTAAAGGTTCCCAAGAGATTACAATTCAAGCCAGTTTATAAACCTTTCTTTTAATGTCATTATAAAATGATAACAAATTAGAAAGATATTTATATAGGGTTTTCTACTCTCGTGCATGAAAAACAGTTTTGCAAGGGATATTGTAGAAAGTTTAAGAGAAAATTGGAAAAAATATTTGTTTATAGCACTTATTGGCGGGGCAACATTAAGCGCAGTTAAATTAATCCAAGCTCCTCAAGAGCCGAGAAAAACTGAAAAATCAAGCTCTTTAGATTCCTTGACTGATGCGGCATTTAACAGATGGTTTAAGCCTATTCAACCAGAAACTCTAAGCTTGGAATTTTTTATTTTCAAAGACGCTCCTGAATACAATCATCTTGATGCCATAGCAAAAGATTATCCCAAAGCAAGGGACTATATTCCTATAGTTCAGCAAGCAATCAAAGACAATAAACATGTTTTTCCTCTTGATGCTGTTTTGGTTCTAGGAAAAATAGAGGCAGAATCGGGATTTGAAAAATTCGTGATTTCAAGTGTCGGTGCAGGGGGCCCATCACAATTAATGCCATCAACAGCCCAAAGCTATGGATTGAAAGTTTATTATCCCGAGTATCTTAAAGAAGCTTACAAATTAAACAGTGAAGCAAACAACCTTTATAGAAACTCAATTTCGCTTTTCCTGAGCAAAGAATTTGAACTTGCCAAGGCCACATATCTTGAATATGAAAAAAAGCAGAAGAAAGCCGACAGTTTGTTCTCATATTATAGAAAAGACTTGCTCTCCCAAATAAAAAACCAGCCCGACAGTGTTATTAAAAAAATTGACGAACGTTTTATCATAGAGAAAGCGATTCCTGCAGGGGTAAATTACTATGCTTTGATGTTCAGGAAGTTCAAGGGGGATGTTAGGATGAGTATTTCTGCTTACAACTGCGGTCAAAGGCCTGTTGAAAGAGCAAATGGAATTCCTTACATAAAAGAAACTGTGGGCTATCAGAATCGGATAATCAATTTCTATAAGAAATATCATAAAAAGTGTTTGTGATAGTTAGTTTAATATCAACGCAATCTTAATGTTTCAAGATTTCTTGGCACGTTTGTTTCGACTTTGTGCAGCTTGTATAAAGTTGATGCTAAGTCGAGGCATCTTGACTGCTCGCCATGCTGCACTATGATTCTCCTTGGCATTGGGCTTATGTTATTTACAAAATTCAAAAGTTCATTCCTTCCGGCATGCCCAGACATGCCATCTATCGTAATTACTTCAAGTTCAACATTAGCCTTCTCTTCTTTTCCTTCTTGCGAGGTGAACGAGACTTCCTGCAATCCTTCTTGAACTTGTCTTCCCAAGCTGCCCTGGCCTTGATAGCTCACAAAGATAATCGCGTTTCTCTTGTTATCCGCAAGCTCCTTGAAATATTCTTGAGAAGCACCGCCAGTCAACATTCCGCTCGTTGCTAAGATAATGCAAGACCCCCCTTCTATGACTTCCTTGCGCTCTTGCGCCGAGCCGACTCTCTTGAATATTCCCGAAATAAAAGGATTCTTGTCCTGGAAAATTTGTGTCCTTAAATTACTTGACAAGAACTCTGGGTAAGCTGTATGGACCGCGGTAACATCCCAAAGCATGCCATCAAGATATATCGGGACCTCAGGGAGCGATCCCTCCTTTACAGCAGAATCAACAACCATCATTATTTCTTGCGCTCTTCCGACTCCTAACACAGGCACAAGAACCTTGCCCTTTCTTTCAATAGCTTTCTTAATTGCCTCAATGAAAACATTTTCAGCGTCTTTTCTTGGGGGGAGTATATTATTTTTGCCGCCGTAAGTGCTCTCTATGATCATTGTTTCAAGTCTAGGGAACTTAAAAATTGGCAAGTCAAGAACTCTTGTCCTCGCAAACTTGAAATCAGCTGTATAAAGCAAGTTGTGTAAACCATTGCCTATATTAAGATGAATCATCGAGCTTCCGAGAGCATGACCTGCATTGTAAAAAGTAAGCCTAACATCAGGCGTGATATCAGTGACTTCATTGTAATTAAGCTCGATGCTATGTTTAATCATCGTCTTTACATCGGCAATCCTATAAAGAGGCGCGACAGCTTGTTTGTAACTGATCCCTATAAAGTCAAGTGCAAGCAAAGCTGCAATATCTCGCGTAGGTGCAGTCATGTAACAAGGCCCCCTATAACCAATTTTGTAAAGATAAGGCAATAATCCAGAATGATCAAGATGTGCATGTGAGATAATTACAGCATCAATCTGTTTCAAATCAAACTCTGGAACATTAAAGTAAGGAAACTTCTCCGAATTGCTCGCAGCAATATCTAATCCGCAGTCTAGCAAGATTTTAGATTCTGGCGTTTGCAGCAAAATGCAGCTTCTTCCAACTTGTCTTGCTCCGCCAAGAAAAGTTGCTCTAACCCATTCCTCTTTTTTCTCAGGGTTCCATTCCTTGTAAATCTTTTTTCCTATAGAATTAAGGAATTTTTTCCTGTAATCTTCTTTAACAAATAAGGTGTGCCTTATAGCTTCCGTAATCTTTGACTGTATTGCAGGGCTTCTTGAGACTTGCGGAATCCAGAAAGTTTTTTCTTTGATTTGTTTTAGTAGCTCGCCGCCCTTTCCTATGGTGATTCCTGGTTTCTTGACCTCAAGAATAACAATGCTTCGGTTCTCGTCAAACAAAATCGCCTGAATCTCAGCTTCTTTTGGCACAATTTCATTAATAAACTTCTCTGTCTTCTCTTTCTCAAGCAAGAGCTCCTTGCTAGCGCGTAATTCAATCCTCTTTTTGATTTTGTTAACAACCGCGATGATTTTCTCCTCGCCCTCTAAGAAAAATTCTTTGTCTTTTGTATACACAACTATATTCGCGCCTTCAAAATTCGCCGAGTCAATGACCTTAGAAGGCAATTCATCCAAAATTGTTTTCAAAATATCCGGCATTTTTATTAGATTCTATTCTATCTTTCAGAATTGGATAAAAACTTTAAAATGAAAATTTAGCATGACAATATAATCTGATTTTTTAATTGGCTTTCTTCCGATTATTTCTTAACCAAGACACTCTTAACTTCTTCTTCCAGGAACTTGCGAGCTCCTTTCCTGTCAATCACAACAACATCAATGCCAGAGCCACTAGCAGCATCCCTTTGCATCGCTGCGCTCACAGCCCTCACCCCTAGCTTGATTGCATCATCCAGTGACATGTTTTCTTTATATGCATCCTCTAAAACACCGTAAGCTACAACACTTCCCGAACCATCTGAAACATAATCTTTATGCTCAACAACCGAGCCGTCAGGAACAACCTCGAAAAGCCAGAATCCCTTTTCATCAACTCCACCTACAAGAAATGCTGAAATTCCTATAATCGGGCTGAACTTTCTTATGTTTTCATAAGTTAACATGCCAAACAAATTCGCGGTCTCGCGAACGCCAGGCTCAATCTTAGTTCGAAGTTGCTTTATTCTCAATTCAGCTTTAGTCAACTTCACGATAAACTGCACATCAGAAACATTTCCTGCTGTTGTCGCGGCTATATTGTCAGTGATAAACAGAATTTTGTCGAACTTTTTATGCCCTATAAAGGGCGCTTCTCCGCCCATCGTAACCCGCTTGTCAGCAGCCAGAACTACACCCTCCTTGCAAACAATTCCTACAGTAGTCGTTCCAGTTCTTGCAATTTTGCTTTTAATTTCTTCATCCATTTTTTCAACCTTTCCTCTTTCCTTTTTGTTGTTCAAAGTATTAAATGATAATTAACTGATTTAGAACTTTTCCTCTATTAAACTCAAGCATTTTTGTTTATAAACCTTTCTGTGGGTTGTAGTTATTGTCTTTGTTTACCTCTATCCTCGGCAAATCCTTGTAATTGCCACCGAGCCTAAACTTTTCCCCGTTTACTGTAAAATATAGCTTGTAGCCTGCAACTGATGCCACCCATCTCACAACATCGTTACTCAAACCGAAGGGCCATGCAATCGCAATAACCTTATTGCCTATATGCTCTTCAATCTCCCACTTAGATTTCAAGAGATCTGCGAACACTCTTAACATATATTCTGTGCTGTCTTCTTTCGTGCTCATGGTCGTTATTATAGATTTATTGCCCTTTATTGCATGACTATTATAACTATGGCTTTGGACATCAATCAATCCGCTTTCATACATTTCTTTAATCTGTCTCCAAGAAAGATAAGCCCCAGAAACACTATCTTCAATACAAGAATTAACAATAAACAAAGTTGCTTTAACCTTTTCTTCCAAGAGCGCAGGGTAAGCATACTTATAGAAACATTCTAAGCCATCGTCAAAGGTAAGTAAAGCGTATTTTGTCGTGTCAGCTTCAGTTGAATCATAACCAGAAATAATTTTCTCTAACTCGCTTACTGTTATAAAGTTATATCCTTTCTTTTTCATGTTCTTGATTGTATTTCTAAACTCCGATTCTGTCTGAAAATATCTTTTGAAAGCCATTTTATGAGTTTCGGGCACAACCCAATGATAATTAAGAATAGGGATACTTGGCCTGTTGGATTTTTTTACCTCTTTCTCTTTGGCTTTATTGACTTTATTGGGGGTTGTAGAATCCTCTTGCTGGAGAAATATTTGTTGCAAAGAAGGTTTCCGATTATTGGGCCAATAAGGAGGCGCTGATGTTTGTGAGGCAAGAAACAACGCTAACAATGATTCTTGTATCATTTTTATCCCTTTGTCTCAACTCTTGTCCTAAAAATGAATCCCTGCGGGCGGATTCGAACCGCCAACCCCACGGGTTTTGCCGAACACCTGCGATTGTCTAACACTAGCATAGCACAAGTGAAAGACTACAGCCGTGTGCTCCACCGTTGAGCTACGCAGGGCTATAGTATCAAAACAAAGGGGATTTTAAAAGGTTTTCTTATTTTTTTCTGTTATTATCAAACTGTTTAACAATTTGTTTTTCAAAGATAATTGGACAACCATTTGCATTAAAAACAATTCTATAACAAGGATATCCTTGCAAAAAGTTTTCATAACCTTGCTTCAAAGCTTCGTTAAAATTATCTTTTTCTATAGAAGCCATTTCAATAGGAAGCCAAAAATTTCCTTCGGCATCTTTCAAATAATGTTCTAAGTTATTTTCTTTAATTTCTTTCTCAGTCACTTTAAAAAGAGACATAGCGTGGTTCTGAAAGGTTATTAGTCCTGCCCAAATCCCCTTAGCAAGAAGTAAAGAAGTGTACAAAATAGAAATATCTTCACAATCGCCACCCTTATCCTTTAAAGTTTGTTCAGGATGTTTCACATAATCTTTCAATGAAGCCTCTATAGGGCTTCTGCCCAATAAAGAAAGTTCAGCTTCAAGATAAAGTCTCTCAAGGAAAGTTTCTTTAGAGTCTCCTGGGTCGTAAGAATATCTTATTTTTCTATTTTTTAGGAAGTAATATATCTCTTTAGCGAAATTTAAATTACCTTTATTATTAATATTAGATGCAATTGCCTGAACTTCTTCTGCTTCTGGATCTATCATTGAAACATAGCCAATGTAATCATGAGGCTCAACTAACTTTACTTTTTTATCCCTTAAATCAAAATGGGGCTCGGCATAATAAATGTCAACTTGTTTGGGATTAATGTTTATTATATCATTTATAATGCTTTCGCCGAAATATAATTTCTGTGAATTTCCAATTACAACTGGAACTAGCAAACTCAAAATTATTTTAATGAGGGATTTCATAGAAATAAGGAGCAATGAAAGTTTATATATTTTTCTATTTTTAACTACTAACAAGTGATAATAAACAACGACATCTTCTGCCGCAGCATTAAGGCGTTAACCTTTCGCGGTCTCTAGGCCATATGCATGCCTCGCGAATATTATCAAGCTTGAGCAGGGCCATTGTAAATCTTTCTAATCCTATTGACCAGCCAGAATGATATGGTGCACCGTATCTAAAAGAATTAACATACGCTTTGAAATGCTCTGGATTCAACCCTTTCGATTTTAATTGTTTAATTAAAATATCAGCCTTATGCACTCGTTGGCCGCCTGATGAAATTTCAATTCCACCGAACAGGGCATCAAATCCTGCGCTAATCCCTTTATCAAGATCTTTAGGCCATATATAAAAGGGTTTCAGTTTTATTGGCCATGAATGTACAAAAACAATTGCATTGGGATAAAGCTCTTCAAGTTTTTTTTCAGCTTCCGGGCTCAAATCATCGCCATGTTTAATGTCTATTTTCTTTTTCTGAAGCAGAGCGATAGTTTCATCATAACTCAGATAATTAGCTTTAGGGACTTTTAGTTTCAAGTTTAATGTTTTAAGCTCTTCTTCGCAATTCTCAATGACCTGGGCGACAACAAATTGTACACACCTTTCTAGATAATTCATAATTTCCATATCATCAACAAAAGCCACTTCTATATCCATTTGCCTTGATTCGTTAAGATGCCTTATAGTGTTATGTTTCTCTGCTCGCCATACAGGAACAACACAAGTCACTTTCTCAAGAGCTATGGCCGCAAGCTGCTTGTAGAGCTGTGGCGATTGTGCCAAGAATGCTTTCTTCTCAAAATATTGCACTGGGAAAAGTTCAGTGCCGCCCTCGCTCGCTGTTGCAATAATGCAAGGTGGCTGTATTTCGATAAAGCCCTCTTGCCTGAAAAACTGTCTAAAGGCATTAGTAATCTCACTCTGAATTTTGAATATTGCTTTGACTCTTGCTTTTCTCAGATCAATACTCCTGTAATCAAGCCTTTTGGCTAATTCAGTAGTTATGCCTTTCTCAACAACTTGTATTGGCAATGGTTCAGCCTTATTAATAATTTCTAAACTCTTAACTTCAATTTCAATATTCTTATTACTCACTTCAGAGCTTTTAACTTTGGCTTCTTTAATTTCACCTTCAATAGCAACAACTGTCTCGAGTGTCAATTCTTTAAACTTACCAAACAGTTTCTTATCTTTGATAACACACTGTACTATGCCGCTCATGTCTCGCAACAATAAAAACTTAATATTAGCCAAGTCCCGCAACTCATGAACCCATCCCTCCAAAACAACCTTCCCTTTTTTTATCTCATCAATATAGATGCTTTTCTCTTTTTCAATTTCAGTCATATATTAACCTAAGAACTTGAATTTATAAATTTTGGCTTGTTTTGCTAAGCCTTTGTTTTAATTACCTGTTTCCTTGTTTAATTACTTATTTCTTGCTCACTTTTTTTGACTTTGTTTACTTCAACAACCATTTCCATAAAGGCATGAATTTAATTTTTCTTTTTATTCCAAACCAACTTTGCTCTTTAGTAGCTTCATAATCTTCGGTTATAACAAGAAGATTTTTGCATTTTAACTCTTTACTTGCTTTTAATAATGCTTTTAATTCTCGTGGTTTTATTTCATTTTCGCTATTTGCTAAAGTGACTTGAATTAATTGTTCTACTTCCTTTCTTTTTATAACAAAATCAACTTCGTTTTGTTGGTGGTCTTTCCAATAATAAATTTCCATTTTTTTATCAAAGCAAGTCTTCCTGAAAAGTTGTAAAGCTACTACATTTTCATAAAAATTTCCTCGGTTTTCTGAGAATTTAAATCCAACACTGTCAGCAATACCATTATCAATGCAATAAATTTTTTTAGGGGCCAGCATTTGTTCTTTCAACTTGAAAGAAAAGCGTTCTAAAACAAATATTAAATAAGAATTTTGTAGGTAAGTAATATAATTTTTTACAGTATGAACACTTTTAATCTTAAAAATATTTTTTAACTGATTGTATGAAATCTCATTTGAAATATTTGAAATAAGATATTTTGTTAAATCTTTCAAGACTTTAACATATTTTATCTTGTATCTCTGAAGAATATCCCTTTCTATCACATCCTTATAATTTTCTATTAAAAAAATATTGCCTATTTTATAAGCCAAAGGAAAGCCACCTTTCTTTAGATATTCTTTCAAATAATTTTTTAATTTAGCGATATCTCTTGTCAAATGTATATTTGGCCTAAATTCCTTGAACTCTAAAAATTCTTTAAAACTGAAAGGAAACAGTGTAAAATCTACATGCCTACCGGTCAAATAGGTGGCTAGTTCTTTACTAAGGAGCCTTGCATTGCTTCCAGTTATCACAACTTTTTTGTTCTGAATTAATCTCGCTATGAATCTCTCCCATCCATTAATATTTTGAATTTCATCGAATATTAAAAAATCAATATCTCCTTTCAAAGAATAAATTGCTTCCAGCACTTTATTAAGCTCGTTTGCTTCAATTGCTAAACGCTCGTCTTCAAAATTTACATAACCATATTTTTCACCCTTCCCGAGCATAACGGCAAGAATCGATTTGCCGCATCTTCTTACACCTGTAATTATCAAAGCCGCGTCTGTTGAAATAAGTCTTTTTACATACTCCATGCCTTCCCTTTCTATTATCTTCTCTCTCTCAAATTTCTGTTTTATCTCTTCTTCCCTCTCCACTATTGCTGTCTTTATTTCTTCTGTATTTATCATATTAATTATAGATGCAAAGTATTTATAAATCTTTGTATTTTTAGTGCAAAGATTTTAATTGGGATTAGGTGAGATTAGGTCCAAGAAAATACTCTTCTCTTCTTTCTTCCTCTGTCTTTTCCTCTTCTTTCTTTTCTCTCTCACTTTTTACCACTTCACTTCTTGCTCAACCTTTCCTCAACCTTAACAATGAACCTCTTGGTTTTGTCAAGATAATAGTCAAGGTTTTCTGCTGTAAATTCTGAGAGAGCGCCTTTTTCCATCTTTTCTTCCAAGTCAATGATCTCTTTATAATTGCCTACAATCTCATCACCTATAGTCTTGACATAACTTTTTTCAAGCTCTTCGACAATGCGTTTCTTGTTCAAAATTAGCTTGTTATCAAAAAGCAACAGGATTTGGGCTGATTCTGTTGCGGCATCTGCAAGGAGCCTCAGGCTATCAAGTAGCAATCGCCTGTTTTTAACAAAATAAGCATCACTTCTATCCATTAATTTTTCTGCCCTTTCCTCCTTTCTGAAAAGCAATTCTTTATTAACTAAACGAGAAACTTCAATGATCAAATCTTTTTTGTCATAAATTATCCATGGCTGTTTTAAAGAACTCACAATCCAGGGCTCGCCATCAAGCACCAGATGCCACCACTTGCTTAATGTCTTCAAAGGCTGGAAATGAAAAGTCAATCCTTGCTTTTTGCCTTGTTCCTCGATCATGCCGCAGGTTTTTTCAATCGAGTCAATGATTTGTGGTGCCGGAGGAACACCAGAATCATTAATTATAATTAAAGTGTCAATATCATTAGCTTCTTGTTTTGTTACAGCAGAGCCATAAATGTAAATAGCCTCAATAAATTTTTTAAATTTAAGTAAAGGCTTCAAATAATTTTCAAGCATTTTTTTGTTAACTTTTACTCTCATTTTATTCAAACCCTATTCTCTTTATTAATAGAATAATCAAAACACAAACTGTGGCAACTATTGCTACAAAATAAGCGCCCGCCCCGATTGCAAACCCCAGTGCTGTTAAAACCCAAACAGAAGCTGCACTTGTTAATCCATGAATCCACATATGATCTTGCTTCTGTTGCCATATAATCGCAGCCCCTATAAAACCTACTCCCGCAGCTAACCCCTGTGCAATCCTGGCAAAGTTCGAAGGATCCAAAACATTTGATCCAACAATTGTAAATAAGCAAGCACCAACGCAAATTAACATAGAAGTTCTTGAACCTAAGCCATATTGTTTCGCTTTTCTTTCTAAACCAATTACAAAACCTACTACAACTGCAAAAAAGATTTTAATCAAAATTTCAATTTCAGTTTGGCTTAAATGGAATACCATTTTCTTGTTTTTCTTATTTTACCTCAATTTTTTAACAGCCTCTCTGAACAACTCTGCTTTTCTTGCCAAGTCGTCAAGTTTTCTGCCATTTGGCAATTGGATTTCTTTATGTTCAAAAGCCTTGAAAGTTCTAATAATTTCAGTAGCATAAGCAACATGGGTCTTTTCTAAACCCCTGCCCTGTAAATGTTGTTTTAACATTTCAGGCATTAGTCTTGGAATCAAGATAGCATGGCCTCTTAAAACCAAGGCAGTTTGAGCTGCTTCTACAGTAGAAGTGTAGATATTATCAAGGTATTGTAATTTTATATTTTCAATTTCTTTTATATAATCTTTAATTATTAGAAACTTTCGCAATATTGCTTCCTTTGTTCCTGTCATCAGGCCCTTGTTAATATTAATTTTCAAAGAAATTATCAATTTGTGAGGGTCGTAAATAATCTTGCCATCTCTGATACTTATCAAAACTCTTGTATTGTGTTCGTTTATCTCTTTAATTAAATCCTCAACCGAGCCTACACGGACCTTCTCTTCTGACAATTTATATGTTTGAGAAAAATGTTTTGTCAACGCTACAATATACTTGTTCAAGCATATAACATAAAGCATCTCATTGTGAATCCAAGCTGCTTTAATGATGTTCTTAAGATAGGGTGTTAGCTTGAACTTTAATTTCTCTAGTTCTAGCTTTTTGTTTCTTTCTTGGTTAAACTCTTTGACCGCCTGCGTTGCTTTTGCTTCATATGCCTTCCTATACCTAATTTTTTCAAGTTTTGCTTTCATTTCGTCTTCTGTCCTCTTTTTATATTAACTAACTGTGTTTAGGTGTTTAAATTCTTTTTGATTATCGCTACTTAGTTTTTTTGTTCTTCACCACTTTAAATTAAATTTAACAAATGAAAGTGACGTCCTCTTCGGGCTAAACGAAGTTCCCAATGAGAGCAACATCCATATCATATTAAGTATCATATTAAAATATCAGAGAAATTAAATCTACTTAAGTAAATTTATTGAAAGAAGAAAGTAAGGAAGGAGGAATGCAATTTTTTTGTAGAATGAAGCTATAATCCTCGCATTAGAAACGAATTTTTCCTTTAAGTTTTTTAATTCCTTGCATTCCTTAATTCCTTTATTCTGAATGTGAAAGGTTCAAGTTTATAATTCTTTCTAACTTTGGTTCTATAAACTTAATGGGTGATAAGCCTTTTTATCGAATTTATCGAAGAGATATTATTATACGAACTTTTAGAAATAAACTCAAAAATAGAAATTTTTCCGACGATAAATTTTCCGATGATAAAAAAATCATCACCCGTTCGCTTAACAAAACCGAAAAAGGAAGATATTTAAACATAGGTTCTTTAAAAGGAATATGTTTAAAGCAAGTGAAGTTCCAAAAGAGATTATCAAAGAGATAAATAGCATCAAAGATTATAAATTAAGAATAAAAACTAAAGAAATCTACGAAAGGGACCATATCCTCTTTAAGACCTGCATGAACGATCCGGATCTCTTTAGAGGGCCTGGAAAGATGGCGGTTGGTATAGCCGACCGTTATGAAGCTAAATTTAACGGAATGATAGGGGAGATAGAATGGTTAAAAAAACAGTTAAAAAATGAGGGATATCAGTTACACAACCTTATGAAACACCTACTAATGCATCAAGAAAGATATATGAGTTGGGAAAAAGTAGTAAGGCAAAAGAAATCGTAATAAAAGATCGAAAAACATTGCGATCATAAGGGGAGTTATAAAGTATAATAGAAACCCAAAATATCTTTTTCTATAGAAACTTCTTTTCTTGAGAAATTGTCCTTCAAAATAATACGAGAAACATTTGGCAGATAAGCATCATAATTTTTATGAAACTCCTGCCTAATATTCGCAGGAATCTCGCTTCCAGAAGCCTTCAAATGTTCTGCTCCAACTATAGAAACAATTATCGAATTAGGGTATTTATTGAATAACTCTATAATTTTCTTTGCCATATTTAATCCTCTCATCCCCCCTCTTCCGACGTCTATAGAGACTACCTCGCACTTCCTATTCTTAAAAAAATCAACTACAGTATCAACATAATTTTTAAAGGAGCCTTCTTCGGTATCAGGGGGATATTCCATAGCGATTACTAACGATTTGTTGGATTTTTCAGCCAATTTGGAGATGATTGTCTTTTCTTTTTCAAAGACATTTCGATTTTGATGGTCTTCTTCTCCAACCAAAACGATTTTATTAGGTAAAAGGTCGTCTACTAGATCCTCTACACTCATTGTTTTCATTTTCAAGCTATTTTTCAAAGAAAAACTTATATATAAATCTTTCTATTTTTAATCATTATAAAGTAGTCACTGATAATTGTTAGTGCATTGTTATGGCGCTATTGTTTCATCTCTTTTTTGATTATTTCAATCACCTTGGCAGCATCAATCTTTCCTTTGTACTTCTGCATGATTAAACCCATGTAAGCATTGACGCTCAAGCCAGGCTTTTCCTTGATAAGTTTTTTAATCTCACTTTCAATCTCACTGATTTCAACTTTTTCAATCTTCAATGCCTCTCCAATACTTGTGCCTTTAACAATCTTGGCCATTATTTCTTTAATATTACTTTCATCAATCTTGCCTTGTTTTAAATTTTCAGCAATAATTTCCAAAACATCAAGATTTAGCTTTTTATTCACTTTATCAATGTCAATTTTTTCATGGCTTGCTATTTCTTTAGGCAATATTGTCAACATTTTAGCGATAGTGCCGGGCTTACTGTAAATTTTAATCAAGACTTTATAATCTTCCAGCTTATTTTCTTTGAGCAATGCTGAAGCCAATTCAGAATGCATCTTTTCTTCAAGCTCTGCTCTAATTTCGTGTTTTAATCTCGGCAATGAGCGTTTTATTTCTTCAATCATTTCTTTAGGAATTTTAACTAAAGGCAAGTCAGTTTCGGGATACATTCTTGATGCTCCTGGTAATGGCCTCAAAAATGTTGTTGTTCCATCAGGCTCGGCTTTTCTAACTTCTGGCACGATTTTCTTTTTTTCTTTCTTGAGTTTTAGTTGCCTTTCAATTTCAGTTTCAATTGTTTTGGCAATAAGCCAAGGCTCTTGAACACCTTTTATTTCCACTCTCGCGCCGTTGCTTATAGACATATTAACATCTTGCCTAATTGTCCCAATACCCCTTTTGACCTTACAACTTCGTAAAATTTCCCCGAGCTTCAAAGCAACTTGTTTAGCTTCTTCTGGCGAGGCAATATCAGGAGTTGTAGCAATTTCCACAAGAGGAATGCCAAGTCTATCAAGTCTGAAAACAGTTTCATTCTCGCTCTGTTTGATTATTCGAGCAGCATCTTCTTCTAAGCATATTGAAGCAATTCTAATTTTCTTTCTATTAACCTCTACATAGCCGTTTGTTGCCAAAAGTAAAGTCCTTTGGAAACCACTCGTGTTACTTCCATCCACGACAGTTTTTCTCATAACTTGAGTCACATTCAAAGGTTTTGCATTCAGAAGTGAGGAAATCTGTAATGCAACTTTCAGAGCCTCAGGATTTATTGGATGAGGGGGCTCTTCGTCTAACTCAACTAGACAAGTTGTGTCACTGTAAGCCTCATAAATATAAGTTTTCTTTTTGCTTTGTTCATAAGCCGCGGCAATGTCAACCCTGCCTATCTCGCCAGCCGGCGCATACAAATGTCTTTTGACAATAATGTCAGGTTCATCTTGCCTCAATATTGAAGGACACTCACAAAAAAGTTTATGACTATCAAGCTGCTGATGTATTTCAATTCCTGCTCTAAGCCCCACTTTTTCGTAATCTATCATCTTTCTACAAAGTTTCATCTACCTTTATTCTTTTCTTTCCCTTTTCTCTTTCTTAAAATAAAAATGCTCCCGACGAGATTCGAACTCGTGTCGCGAGCGCGAGAGGCTCGCATGCTTGGCCGCTACACCACGGGAGCGCATAGCCCTGCTCGGATTCGAACCGAGGTCCTTTGGGCCAGAGCCAAAGATCCTTGACCGCTAGACTACAGGGCTTCAATATAAAAAAATTTATAAGATATTAAAAGTTTTGCTTTCTATTGTGCCTCGGTGGCTCAGTCGGTAGAGCGTGTCCTTGGTAAAACTAGAGGATGTTAAGAAACCATGGTTTCTTATAAGGACAAGGTCGCGGGTTCGATTCCCGCCCGAGGCTTTGTAATTTTCGGTTTTTTGGCTTCTTAGTTTGGAGTTTCTTGATTTTCGGTTTTTTGGCTTCTTAATTCCGAGTTTTTCTGGAGATTTTTGCCGTCACTATTAGATAGTTAACAATAGAAATATTTATATATCGCCTGTTCTTATAGCTATTATGCCAAAAACACTAAAAGATTTTGGATACGTTGCATCTTTGATTCTAGAAAGCGATTACTTAATACCCCTTTTGCAGGAGACAATAAAAAACAAAACCGGTTTTCTTGAGGTAAGGCAAGAGGAAGTTATGCCAGTTTATAAAATTGAACACGGAGAGATTAGCTCGATAGCAGTTATAGGGGCTAAAGCCGATTTGATGGATTTGGTTTTAGAGCAAGTTGAAAGAGAGGACATATTGAAAAGCTTTGCTAAATTAAATTGTAACAAAAAAAAGTATAAGATAGCTTTTTATAACAAAAACCAGCCGATAGAAAAAATGTTGAAATTCCACAAATTGAAAGAGCCTATAATATTAGACGAAAAATTTTTCATGGATTTGGCGAAATATATTTCTTAATTGCCACAAACAAGCACAATAATATTTAAAAGTAATGGTTTCTCTTTGTTTATTAACTTATCATTAAAAGAGATGAAAATGCCAGAGAATAGCCTAGAAAAAATAAAAAAACAATACGAACCTCTCAAAAGGAAGTACAAACTGCCGGAATTCTCTAAGCTTAATGAAGAGTTTGAAATAGAAAAAATTCAAGAAAAAGAAACGGATTTCTTGTTGCGAGAGATCCGGAGAGCAATAAGTGATAAAATTTCTGCATTCTTACGCTTTTTTGAGCTATTCGTCAATCCACAAGCAGCGCCAGTGTTTGTTTTGGTTTCTCTTAAGAACCTAACATCAAAAGAAAAAGAGATAATCGAGAGAGCATATAAAGAGTTAGTTGAACTTGAGCTTGCGGCAGTTAATAGAGACATAAGCTACGATGAATCTAAGGAGGCGCAGTCGATTTTACGGGTTTTTAAGAAATGGCAAGAACTTAAACCAGAACTAGAAGAAGTTACAACTGCAATATTAAGAGTGCAGGAAAAATCGGGCGAGAAAAAAGGAAAAAGCTACTTCGGATAATACAAGATTTCTTTCAAATCAATTTCTAATAATGCTAAAGGCATCTTCAGGTGCCATGCTTTCAACACAGATGGATGTATCTCCCCTATCAACCCAACATCTTTCTCATTGATCAGAACTCGAGCAAGCCTACCCTCAATGAAATTCTGCACAATTGTTTCCTCAAGAGCAACTTTAACCCTTAACATTTTAGCGAGATACTCTAAAACCTGCTTGAGCTCAGTGAAATTTCCAGGCGTCAATGCAATGCATAGCTTGTCTTTTTCCTCTAGTCCTGTTTCTTCCTTCGGGTTTTTTTCAAAAACAGTTCCAATTTCAAACAATTTCTGTGGATATTCAGAATCAACATTATTTGCAAGAACATTAAGCATAGAACACAACAAGTTAGGCCTCAAAACTTTGTAATCTGTCTTGCTCTTCTCAACTTCGATCGCGCTTTTTATATTGGCTTTCTTCAAGTTCTCTTTCATTAGCAAATGATAAGACGAGATTTCCAAAAAACCTAACCCACACAAAACGTCAGCGATTTTTTCCTTAAGCAATTCTTTCTTATCAACTTCGCCTATAGCTGAGATCTCGGGAATTTCTGGCTCGAAATTGTCATAGCCATATGCTATAGCAATATCTTCAGCGATATCCACTTCGTGCAGTATGTCTGCACGATATGCCGGAATAAAAACTTCCGGATTTTTGTAATCATAACCCATTCTCTCCAAAAGATTCTTGATATCTCTTTCGTTCAGTTCTAGCCCGAGCAACTTATTGATATTCCCAAAATTAATTTTCAATTTTTCTGGCTCCAAATTCGGAGTTATCTCACGCTTCAAGCCATAAACAAGCTCCATTTGATAAATATCGCCACCCATGTCCGCGAACATTGTCACGAGAATGTTCAACGTTTTCTTGAGCGCATTGAAATCAAATCCCGAGCATTCTATAAAGATGTCTCTTGTCTTTTCAGTTATCTTGCCTGTTTTATGCGAGTTTATTATAGGCGGCATGCTTAATATCTCACCTGCGGCATCTACAAAAACAGGATATTTTTTTGCCCCTTGTAACAAATGAGCATACTCGCGTCCAGTGGGATGTTGCTCCAATATTTGTGCCCCATTCATCTCACGCTCAAATTCCAGAGGAATAAACTTAATGTCCTGTGGCTTTCTCGCTTCGAATTTGATAGGGAGAACAATTTTCTCAAGAGGGTAAATTCCTATGGCAATCTTTTTTCTGTTTCTCCCCAAAGTTGCATGAATCTTCTCTTGTATATCAATAACCTCTTTAATCGTTTCATCGTCAAACTTGAGATTTTTAATGATAGCGCATGCTGTGTAAGGCCTTACATCACGTACAGAATGGTCTATTTTTACTTCATATTTCGCCTCGGGCTTATTCACTTTGTATTGTCTTAATCCGGTTTTCTTTCCAAGGAACGCGAGGAAAGCCCTTATATATCCATGCAATGAAAGCAAGTCAGGCCGGTTAGGAAAAACTTCGAGAGCGATCTCATTGTTGTCAAGAGATTCGATAGGAGTCCCGAACATCGCTGTCTTTTCTTCAGTTTTTTTGTCAATCTTTACAAACTTTTCGAACTCTTTTCTTGAAAATTTTACTAGCGCCATTTTATCTCAACCACATTTTCATCTCTCTCAGTTTGTTTAAATCATTAGCATAAGTCTCCCTCAAGTCCCTTATCTCATAATAATCCATTATTATCCTGTCAAATCCGGGGCCCCAAGCCAATACAGGAACCCACTCACCAAGCAAAGGCACAACAACTTCAGGGCGCAAAATCCCAGCGCCTCCGAGCTCGAGCCATTTGTTCTTTTCAGGCATAAAAACATCTATCTCCAGAGAAGGTTCGGTATATGGGAAGTAGCTTGGCCTAAACCTTATCTTTTCATGACCCATTTTTTTGAAAAATTCTTTCAGGTAGCCAAGAAGATGCCTGAAATTAGCATTTTTGTCAACTACAATCCCTTCTGTCTGGTTAAACTCAAAACCATGGCTCCAGTCAACTGTTTCATTCCTGAAGCATCTCCCTATCGCGAAGAATTTTCCGCGTTTTTCTTTTTTGTCTTTGTTCTTTAAACTTGCTAACCTAGCTAATGTTTGAGCAGACAAACATGTAGTGTGGGTTCTTAGAACAACTCTTTTTGCCTCTTCATCTTTCCACTTGTACTGCCATCCTTTGCTTCCTTGCACGCCTTTTTCATGGGCGTTTTTTACTCTTGCTACTAAAAATTTATCCTTAGGAAGCTTTCCTTTGATATCCTGAACATAAAATGTGTCTTGCATCTCTCTCACAGGATGATCCTGTGCAGTAAAGAGAGCGTCAAAATTCCAGAATGCTGTTTGTGCGAGAGTCCCCCGCATCTCCTCAAAGCCCATCTCAGTCCATATCTTTCTTGCATATAAGATTGCTTGATTGACAAAATGTCTCTTGCCCCCATAGATATTAGGAACCTTGCTGTGGATATCGTAATGCCTGAACCTCTTGCCCTGCCACGAGCCTTTAAGCAACATTTCAGGCGTGACTTGTTCAATAAGCTCGTGCTTGAACTTTGGCAACTCTTCAATGACTTTGGTCCCAAGCTCAGTAATCTCAAATTCTATCTCCTGTTTTTCTGTAAGATGGATAATCTTCTTCCTGATTTTTAATTTCTCGTAACAGAATTTTTGCTCTTCGCTCATCGCTTCTTTCTCTATAGGCAACGCCTCAAGGAATTTCTCCTCAAGAAACTTCTTTGTCACTTCTTCCTTGTTCGCCTTCAGTTCAATCTTGTTATTAATGACATTTACAAATGCCTTGTCTTTCAGCACTCCAAGAGCAACCATAAACTCATTATCACTCAATTCGCTCTTTTTCTTGGCTTCTTCTAAGCTTAGGAGATGTTTAGCTTCAAGCAGCACATTCAAGAGGTTTCTTTCAGGAAGATTTTTCTTCAAGTATAAAATCCCATTGATGTCCAAGTCTACGATATGTTTTTTCTTTGTCTTGATTTTCAATAAATTTTTGGCTTCAAGGAACTTCAAGGCTCTATTGACGCTTGTTTCAGTCAAATTAGTTCCCTCAATTATCTTCGCGATGTTTTTGCTGTGCAAAAAAGGGATTACTTGTCTTTCAAGAGGGCTTAGAGTAATTATAATCGCTTCAACCTCATTTTCATGTGTCATCTAATGAATTAGTCTTGAGATTTTAAAAACCTTATTATATTATAATAGCCTACTTGCTTCTTTTTCTTTTTCCTTTGAACTCTTTGTCGTTGATTGTCCTCCCTCTTATTTCGGGAGGCTCGCTGTTCATATATCCTCGATTCTTGTTCACCTGATGCATTAAGGCTACAATAAGAATAATTATAGCAGCAACAAGAACTACATCAACAAAAATCCACTGCCAGTTTCTCTTAAGCTCGAACACTATCTGATCTAACCATGAAGCGGCCGAGGTTGCTCTTTGGATGTTTACTGTCACACTCTCTTCTTTTGTTGTTGAACCGAAGGTGACTCTTACTTTCAATGTATTCATGCCAGTAGCATTTTCTGAAGGTATCAAATAAATATAGGTATAACCGCTCTCGCCGCTGTTAAGCGTAAGTGTGGTTGAGTCCATTCTAGGCAAACTCGCCCAAGAATCATAGTTTGAAACATTTACAGTGTAAGTAGTTAGAATATTTCCAGTATTTACTACAGTTACTTTGAGTGCGAATTCTTGGCCGTTGAAAGCCTGGCTTATCTGTTGCACTGATATTATAGCATCTGTTTGCTCTACGAAACAGCCTCCACGAACTAGAACCGTTTCAGTATCGCTAGTTTGAGATTCATAAGTATTGTCATATAGGTTGTAATAGACAGTCAATACAATTTCATACTCGGTTTCAGTCACGTTAGAAGGAACATTAAAGGTCGTTGTGCCTTCATAATTATCGCCCGAATCTAAACTTAATTCTTTCAAATAGTTTACCCCCAACGCCAAATTCCTAATGGTAATCTTAACATCTTCGTCATTGGAACCTGCATTTTCTATCTTAAAATTAGTTGTGAAGCTTTTTCCGCATTCCACAGTCGTCGGGCTTAACGAGAAAGAGTTTATCACAACGCTATGGCTTTTTTTGTCAATGCTAACATCAATAGAATCTTCTTTGCATTCCTCCTCCTCATTGCCATCTTCGTATACTTTAGCGTTAATTACGTAATTATTATCTTCGTCAACATTAGTAGGAATTTTCAAATATAAAGTGTAAGTTTTTTCATCGTCTTCTTTAATTGTGGTTTCGTAGCTTGTTGTTACAATAGAATCCTCTTCGTCCAAATCGTAAAGCTCGACTTTAATTACAATATCTAAATCGTCATTAGCGCTGTTCTCAACATTGACTTTCACAGAAACGTTATCGCCTGCATAAATCTCATCACCTGACTCCGGCGATTCAATTGATAACGCTAAGCCAGTTCCTTGCTCGCCGTATTTGCAGTAGCCAACTTCCTCTATAGTAAAATCTCTTGTCTCGCTCGTGCCTTCATTTTGGGCATTGTCTTTGCATTTGACTTGCCATTCATGATCCTCCCTGGTTAAACCACTTACTGTCCATGTTGTTGTAGATCCATTGTTAACATTGCCACTTTCCTCATCATCACCGTCTATGTAAAGAGTGCATTCAAGAGAGCTGTCAAGATTGTCTGTAACCTTGAATTGGAAATCAGTTTTTGTTGAGCTTGAGTTGTAACCATCTGCAGGGGAAATTAATGTAACAACGGGGGCTTCAGAATCTATATATAATGTTCTTGTTTCGCTTGTTCTAGATCCAAGAGAATCAGCACAAGTTATATTCCACTTATATTGTCCTTGCTGTAAAGGAAGCATAGGAGAAATATTAGTGTTGGTGTTATTTGCAACACTGTTATTAGTTGCCACCACGCTTCCATTGACGACTAAATTGCAGCTGAAAGTAGCATCAGAATCGCTAATCGCCCTGAAGTTGAATACCGGCGCAAGGCTCGGTGTCCAGGCATTGTTTGCTGGAGAGTTCAAAGTTATGCTTAATATTGTTGCTCCAGTTGAAAAAATCAATGTTAAAGATAATAAAACTAAAATTCCACCAAAAAACAATTCTCTATATTTCATTTTATTGCTTTTGTTATTTTTGTTGTAATTATGAAATTACTACAGTTTTTAAACTTTTCTATGACTCCAAAGAATATTGAATTTTAATTAAACACGTCCTTGATCTTCTGGATAGATTCTGCGACATCTTGGCCCTTGTTTGTCAGTTTGATAAGCTTAATCCTGCCTTTTTTCTCAAATGCAACCAATCCAAACTTTTCCAAGGATTGTAGAATCTTCACTGCATGACTGTATGTGCAATCGACTTCCTTGGCTAGCAATGAGCCATATCTTGCCCTTACACTCTTGCGCAATGCGATGAGAATCAGTGCTGGTTTCTTTCTGAAGAACGTATTAAACGCATCCTTAACCATTTTCCCTTAGCAACCTTTATTGAATTTAAAATTTTTTAAAAATTTTCGAAAATTAGATTATTATTTTATAAAGGTTATTTTACAGCACATACTTTTGTTTATAAATCTTTCGCTACTTTTCAAAAGTTTTAACCAACGAGTAGCAAAGTTTAAAAAAATCAGAAAAAATCTGAAAAAATAATAAACCTCTTTTTATTTTTTCTTTTTCTCATAAAAATCCTTAAGCTCTTGCTTCCTGAGCAATGGCACAAAAGCATATCCCGTTTCTCTCGAGACAAGTCTCAACTTTTGGCCATGCAACTGCCATATTTCCAGCGCGCCCCAGTCCCATGCTTCTCGAGTTGGATAAAGCAACAGCCCATTTTCTCTCAATAGCTCCCTGCCCATTGCCTTAACTTCATCAATCTTATCTTGCTCAACGCCGGCAGTGAAATAAATCCTATCATATTTGTGTTGCCATATATTCTGTGTTTTGTCGAGAGCATCTCCTGCAAAAATCTCAATGTTCATCTTGACCCTCTTAGATTTTTTCAACAGAGCGACATTTCGCCGGGCCATCTTTACAAGGTCGGGAAAAATTTCAATTGTCGTGACATTTCCCGGATAAACAAGATAAGCCACGAGAGAAGCATGATAGCCTGTATTAGCACCAACCTCAAGAACATCCAGTCCCTTATCTAAGTTCAAAAGCCTTATCATTCTCGCAATGGTTGAAGGCTGTGAAATTGTCTGGCCATGAGCCACATGCTGCGGGACATCATCATAAACCCCAATGCCCTTGCCCCTGACAAAAAACTTTCTGTCACAAATCCTAAACGCTTCGAGAATTTCATCACTAATGCCAGGATTGTTGAACTTAATGCTTTTCAACATTAACTCAAGCTCCTCGTTCAACTTCCCTTCCTTATATTCCCCTTTCTTCTTTTTCATTCTTTTTTCCTTTTTTGCTTTTTTCTTTCTTCTTTTTCATTCTTTTTTCCTTTTTTGCTTTTTTCTTTCTTCTTTTCTCTTTTTCCTTTTTTTCATTCCTTTTTTTGCTTCTCACTCTTTAATCTCTCTTTCAATTCTCAGCAGCTCGTTTAATTTCACTAAACGTTCCGTACCGCTGATACCTGTTTTAATGAAAGGAATCCTCCAGCCCACAGCAAAATGCGCAAGCACATTATCAAGAGTCTCGCCAGAACGATGCGAGATTATAGTAACAATGTCATGTTTCTTTGCCAAATCAATAGTTTTCTTTGTTTCAAGTAAGGAACCTACCTGATTCGGCTTGATTATTACTGCATTAATTGCCTTCTCTTTGATTGCCTTCTCAAGTCTCTCGCTTCTTGTGCATATCAAGTCATCACCAACAACAAAACAATTCTTTAATCTACGCAAAACATTCGCAAATCCTTTAAAATCCTCGCCATGCATAGGATCTTCTAGATAAGATAGATTATACTTCCGTGCCATCTCAACTATATAGGCCGAGTTCTCGTCTGGGGTGAAATCTTTTTGCTTTATTGTGGGAGACAAGTTATTGTATCTATATCTCAATCCGGTCCATAAACTAGTAGCCGCACAATCCAAGCCGATATTTAAAGACACATTCAACTTGTCCTGAATTAAATTTCTCACAGAATCCGCGAGCGCTAAAGCACTCTCGCAGTCAAGTGTCGTCGCGATAGCATTTTCGTCGGTCAGCTTGCCCTGCCACGAGCCTTTCATCTCGACAAGTTTCTTTGCTTCTTTGTAAGCGCTTTCATTGATAAATTTAGCATCGAAAAAGTTAGTAACCCTTGGAATAAACAGAAACTCCTGCCAGTCTGTCTTTTTCTGTTGCTTAACATGAAAGCCGCCGCCTATGGCGTTGCCAACAGGCATCGGCATAAATGGATGTTTATCCTTTATCAAAATCTGCCATACCTCTTTCTCTTGTGTTAAAGCCGTTAATTTCAGTACAGCAGTTTCAATTGCATATAAAGTATTACCCCCTACAAATTCCAAATTCTTCGTATGATCCTGCTTCCTTACAAGCTCTTCAATCTTGGCCAAATCCTCGAAAGTTTCAAAACCGAGCTTGCTCGCGACAAGATTCCTGCCGAGGATATTCAAAAACGATATTGAAAAATCAATTCCTCTTGCAGAAACATCTCTAACTTCATATTTGCCCTTCGAAGCTCCGCTCGGTGCGCTTGCTGCGACTCGCATATCGCCACAACAAGCTGTCACTTCAATTGTCGCCTCTTTTCTTGAATTATATATCTTACGGGCAATTACATTAGTTAACTGCATGAAACTCTTAAGAACCCGCCATATAAAAAGTTTTTCAGTTTTCACTCGCCTTCTTCCTCTTTACTGAATTCCTCAACTACAGCTTCTTCCGAAACTTCTTCCTCGCCTCCAAACTCTGGCATTCCTAATCCAAGCTCGCTTGCAGCTTCTTCTGCCTCGGCTTCTTCTGCCTCTATTTCCTCTGCCTCCTCGACCTTTGCCTTTTCTTCGACAACTTTTTCCTCTTTCGGCACTTCCTTCACCTCTTTCTCTTCTTTAACAATCTCACGGAACTCTCCTGCTCTTTTCTCTACTTTCTTAGGTAACGGCCTTTTGACTGTTATCGGCAAAACCCCTTGTTCGAACTCTAACTCGGCAATTTTGATAGGGTCAAAGTTCAGGTTCTGAAGTTCTGCCGGAGAAAGCCTAATCAGAATAGGGGCATTAGCACTAATCTGCAATGCTCTCGCGCCAAGAATTCTTGCTTTTTCATATTTTGTGTATTGCTCTTCTAGTTTCTCAGACGCTTTTGTCATTTTTCTTCTAAAAGATTTATTCGATTTTTTTTAAAAGTTTTTTCCCCTCTGTCTCAGCAATTTTTATTATTTCAAAAATCTCGTCTTCACTTAAAGCATCATCGCCTGACTTCTGCAACGCGTGAATATGGGTTTCTTTATCGAAAGTCATTGCTACCGTCACCCGTACTTTAGCTGTTTCTTCCTCTTCAGCCGTAGGGTCCAGGACAAATGAATTGCCTATTTTGTAGCATGTCACAGTTATTGGAGGCTCTTTCAAAAGCAGTTTTTTGTTTGTGAACTCGCCATACTGCACCTTTTCATCCTTGAGCACAGGGAAAACCGCGGATTTTATAGCAGCTATTGCCGCCAGTGCCGAAGCATCGATAATATTCCCATCGTCATTCAAAGGATATATGTCAATAAAAATGCCCCAGACTTGTTCGCCGGATTTTATCCCCATCTTCTTGAGCTCGATGAACTCGCTTTCGCGAATGCCCCTATCAATAAGTCTCGCGAGTTCGATAGCCTGAATCTGCGGCGGCCCGCTCTCGAATTTTCTCGAAGCTAATGGCGAAAGTTCAGCATTCACTATCAGCGCCCCATTATCAGGCGAGTCTGTGAAGGGCTCTACCACATCTAGTTTAACACCTACAAGCACTTCTGTGTCGCCAATCTTGACTCTGGCGCTTCCCTCTGCATTCTTTGAGACGCCTGTTTCAATTTCTATCTTCCTGTAATCTAATGGCTTTCTGCCGTCAAACCTTTTGCCTTCCTGCAAAAGCTCCTCTATTCGTTTTTTTGTTAAACTTGAAGTGTCCATTTTTTATTTTTTTCTTTTTTCCTTTTTTCTTCTTATTTCTCCTTTTTCTTTTTTTTCTTTTTGTTTCTCCTTTTTTATTTTGTTTTATTCTATCTTCTTTATAGCAGCTGTCTGTATTTCTGCAATTTTCTTGCAGACCTTTTTTCCTAATGCTATAGCCTCTTTCAATTCCTCCGGTTTTATTTTCCCATCGAGCTGTAACAAGCTAATCTTATTCCCTCTTGATGTGAAAGCCATCGGGATGTCTGTCGCGGCCTTTATTTCCTCGCCGCCTTTGGTTATTTTAAAGTCTTCTTCTTCTTTTGTCAGATCAGCCACAATCTGATCCCCTATCTTCCCTATCGAAACCGCGCTCACAATCCCATTCATTGGGATACCGGCATTGGCCAAAGCCATTGATGCTGCATTGATTCCCGCACATCTTGTGCTTGCATCTGCCTGAATTATCATTATATAAACGTCAATAACAGTATTAGGCAGTCCTTCAAGCTGCAGCACAGGTTCTAAAGATTTGGTTGTAACATATGATATCTCCGAGCTTCTTCGCGCAGGTCCGGGCCTTTTCCTTTCTGTAACACTAAAAGAAATCATATCATAATTGCATCTTAGTAAACATTTTTCAGGATTCTGCAGATGTTGTGGATGAAGCTGCCGCGGGCCGTAAACTGCCGCTATAGCTTTGCTGCCGCCAAAGCTAAAAAAAGCGCTTCCGTCTGCGTTTTTAATAACTCCTACCTTTGCTTCAATTTTTCTTGTTTCATCAGGCGCTCTTCCATCTCCGCGCTTGTATGTTTTTTCTGTCATTTTATTTCTCCTCCTTACGCTCCCCGACTTCTTTCTTCTCAGTCTTTGGTTTTATTTCTTTTTTATTTTTTTCAAGGAATGCTTTAACTTTCTCAGTAAGGCCCTCTGTAAAAGGCTTTTCAACAATTAACTCAATTGCTTCTTTCGCAAGAAGTTCATGCTCCACACTGGCGCCCTTAAGCCAGATTATCCCATTTTGGCCTACAATCACGCTGCACCCTGTCCCTTCTTTGATTATATTAACCATACTTCCTGCCCTTCCTATGACCCGAGGCACTCTTGTGGGGTTTACCTTGACAAGCATTCCTCCTTGCAAGACTTTCAATCCTCGCTCTTTCATTGTTAAATCAACACCCCTTGATTTCACAGATTTGATTTTCGTGACTATAATGTCATGGAAATTGAAAGTCTCGGTCAAGTCTTTCTTATTGATATATCCGAAACATTCTGCGACAGGTAGAAATGCCAGCTGAGGCGAGCCTATATCAATAATCCATCCATTGAAAGTCACATCTATCACTTCACCAATTACAGTGTTTCCAACTCTGGGGATGTATGCCCCGCTCAATGGTATGACTTTAACAAGCTTCTCTTGCTTCTCAAGCAATCCGAACTTAAGCGAGATTATCTCATTACCTTCGCGTTTAGTGCCTTCACCTGGCAAGAATTCCTTGCCCTCAGCAATAACCTCGCCCGGAGCCACTATAACTCGCTCTTTCTCCGCAGCGCTGTGATTCTCAACCTCTTCTACTTTAACCTGTTCCCCCTCTTTTGTCTGTTTCTCTCCTTTTATCATTTTTTTGGGATTTTATTTCTTTGATTGTCAGTATTTAAATTTAATCTTTTATCTCCTCTGTAATTGCCGAGCCATGCGTGACATTATTCAGCTTGTCATAAAACTCGAGCTGCATGCCTGCAGGCAGATTAATCACGCATGACAGCGAGCCGTCATTAAGCCAGTCTTCCTTTTCCTTGTTGAAAGCCTTGAGCAAGCCGTAAATATTTCCAACATAAGCCGGAGGAATCGTGATTTTGACTTTCTTGACAGCGATTCTTATCGGCAAGACTTTCTCTAGTTCTTTTATAATCGCCAGCGCCTGATCACTAGCGCTTCTCGACTCATCAACGCGAGCGCCCACTTCTTTTATGGCTGCAAGAATCCTTTCTGCAGTATAGGGAGCGTTAGTCCGGGGGTCAACGCAGTTTCTCGCAAGAAAATCAATGACTTGTTTCATCTTCTGCTCGCGAGCTTTGTCTCTGTATTCCTGGGGCAGCAAAAGTTCTCCGTCAGTAAGAATCTTCGCCGCGACATCATAAACATTGTCAGTTCCGAAAGCGTCCTTTAAATCAGTTGTGTTTG
Organism: Candidatus Pacearchaeota archaeon; assembly: GCA_049699715.1. GTDB lineage: Archaea > Nanobdellota > Nanobdellia > Pacearchaeales > UBA284 > JAVZYK01. The sequence goes on from JBNAVB010000006.1 coordinate 29,862, forward strand.
CCTTGAAGCCTTTCTTGTAATCTGTAAAAATAGTGTCTATAGCCAAGACCTCTCTTAACATTCTCCCTTCTATCTTGCCCTGTTTTTTCAGCGCAAGGGCCTTATCGCAATCGACTATAATTTCATAGTCCTTGCCCTTGGCTTTAAATCTTGCAACAACATCCACCATTTTAGAAAAATATAATCTCAGCCTATTCTTTTTTTACTAATCTATAATTTTATTTTACGTATTTTGTTAACATCTCACTCGCAATTCTTTTGACTTTCTTGTCTTCTTTCTTGACTAATGCTGCCTCGAATCTTGAGATGTTGAAGTTCTTGCCAAGGACTTTCTTGAACACGTTCAATGCAAGTTTTATTGCTTGCTCCATATTTAATCCTTCACGGTATTCCTCTCGAAGCAATTCTTTAATCCTTTCATCATTTTCACCTATCGCAGTGGCTCTGTAACCAGTATAATTCCCTGTAACATCGCTCACATAGAGTTTTGAATCGTTGTTTGGGTTAACTCCTGCAATCATAGCCTCAATGCCGAACGGCCTTGCGCCGCCATATTGTGTATAGGCTTGTTTGATGTTCGCGATTTCCTTGATTATTGTCTCTGTGTCAATAGGTTCGTCATAAGTAACGCGATGCTGCTGTGCAATGACTTGTGCTCGCTCTATGAGAACTCTCGCGTCAGATAAAATCCCTGCTGCACTTGCAATAATATGCGAGTCAATCTCCCATATCTTCATCGAAGATTCTGGTACAACTAAAGAATCCGAGACTCTTTTGTCCGCAATTATTATAACACCCTCTTCGCAGACAATCCCAATACTAGCGCTTCCAAGCCTCACTGTTTTCTCGGCATATTCAACTTGTAAAATCCTGCCATCAGGCGAGAACATGGTTGATGCTCTATCGTAACCCATCACCTGATGCTGCATTTCCATTTCCATTTTAAATCAGTTATCTTAGATTACTTAAATTAATTTTAAGTCAGTGCTAACAAAAACCCCATTTAAAATATTAATTTAATTTTAAATTCACGTTTCTTTCTCACGCTCAATAAAATTAAACTCAAGAGCTTTATAAAGCTTTCTGAAAATTGGGCTTTGTAGAAAGTAAACTCCCATTTCTATTTGATAAATGATTTCTTGATAAGAGGTTAAATGGTCTTCAGGGTCTTCAGCTCTATTTTGACTTTATCGTCGAACTTTATCGTCGAAAGGGTTTAATTTTATGGCTTAGCACTGAAACTTTCTACAGAGCATGAAAATTGAGGCTTAGTTGAAAATCTAAGAAAGTTAAGAAAGTCTAAGAAAGTTTTATAAGATTAAAATCACTGAAAGATTCATGGAGAAAAGAGGGAAAAGCAAGAAAGCTCAGGTGATGGGCATGCCATTCCAGTTCATTTTTGCCTTGATTCTCGTAGCGGTAGCGATATTTGTGGGATTCTTTGTCATTAAGGCATTTCTAGAGCGAGCTGAACAAGCAAACATCAACTTGTTTGTCACAGAATTAACATCAGAGGTAGAAAACAAGTGGCGAGCAGACTCTTCACAAAAAACTACAGATTTCAAGCTGAGTAAAAACTTCGAACAAGTTTGCTTTTTTAATCAGTCTAAACCCTGTATTTCAAACAATGCGCCGCTGGGATTCTGCGACACTACAGGAACTACAGGTTATAAATTTTGGCGAAGAACAGACAAGGACAACATGTTCCTCATAGGGAAAGATGGCGAGATGGGCATGGCAGAGAGATATAACGCTTACACAGCCTGGCAGATTAAATGTGGAGCAAAAGAGTGCATTAACTTTACATCAAATCCATTATGTTTGCCAGTGATAGAAGGCAAAGTTATGATAAAGCTCACAAAAGAGAGCGGCCAGAGCCTTGTGCTAATTTCTAGACCATAACAAAAAATAGAATAATTAAAATAAAATGGATAGCAGTAGGAAAGGCCAGATGGAATTTGCATGGATATTCGCTGTTATAGTTGGCGCAATGATACTTTTCCTCGCTTTCTATTTCGTAGGCACAAAGCTCATAGGCCAAAGATATGAGCAGGCAACGATTGAGGCTCATAGTTTAGATGTCTTGCTAAACCCCTTCTCTTCGTTCGGCGAGATAAAGATTCTCAGCAAAGACGAGATTGCACTGCCACAACGCTCAACCTTAAGCATCGCATGCAACAGCCAGAGCAACCAAGGATTTGGCTACAATGAGATAACGCTAACACAAAAAGGCCAAGCAGGCATTCCAAGGAATACTTATGAGAAATACATTTTCGCCGAGCAATCTTTAGATTCAAAAGAGTTTCAAGTGTTAAGCGCTCCTTTTGGCATGCCATGGCGTGTTGCAGACTTAATCATCTTGTGGCCCTACAACCAGAGCTATTGTTTTGTTTCAGCACCTCCATTCATAAGTGAGAACTTAGGCAACTCAAGCTCGACAGGATTGAACATCTCAAGCATCCACTTCACAACAAATAAAAACTCCTGTCCATTAAATAGTATAACTGTCTGTTTTCCTGGCACAGGCTGCAACATCAGCGTTACTATCCAATCCCAAAGTTCTTTAGGGCATAAAGGCTCAACAACCAAACGAGGCTCGACTCTATATTTCATAGGCGATGCTTTAATGTATGCATCAATATTTTCAGACAAGACATTGTATAATTGCAACCTTCAAAGATTAATGGCAAGGCTCGCAGGCCAAACAGCTGTATACAAGAGCAAAGCAACCTCGCTCGCAGGCAAGGGTTGCTCTTCAACATTCAATCTCGAAGCCATAGAGACAGGTGCTGATGCTCTTGCCAAAGCTTCCTCAATCAGCGAATCCAAAGTCACAGAAATATGGCAAGATGCCCAGAATATAGAGCAGCAAAATGAAATAGCAGACTGCAGTTTATATTAAGTTTTAGATTAAGTTAAAGCTTATATTAAAATAATAAAAAATGAGAGAAAGCAATAAGACAAATAAGCAAGCGCAACTGAAAATCCAAGAGATGGCATTTGTCTTAGTAGCTGTAATCTTTCTTGGCGGCCTGCTTCTCTTATTTTTCGCAAGATTCCAGATGAGCTCACTGCAAAAAGCCGCCACAGAGATAAAAGAGCTGAGAACGATAACTATGCTCAGAGTTGTGGCATCAATGCCAGAGCTTTCTTGCAGGGAAGAAGCAATCTGTATAGATGAAGACAAGCTAAAAGCTTTCAATTCCTCAACTTCTCTCCAAAACAAATACGCGCCCTTGTGGCAGTCATCAGACATTGTAAAGATAATTGTCGAAGAAGTCTATCCCCAAGCCTCGGCTGTGAACTACACTATATACAAAAAAACCCCGGCCGGGAACACTGTAACCTATTCAACTTTCATTCCGCTTTGCAGCGAATCAAAGCAAGGCACTTCATGCAAAATAGCCAAAATAAAAATCACTACAATCGTGCCTTAAAAAATGGAAACCTATCTCGCGATTATCTTTTGCATCACAGGAATAGTCTTGTTTTTGTATGGAATTTTATGTTTAAGCAAGAAACTAGAAACAATAGTCAAGGAAAAAATCGTTTTTTATTTGAGAAACATAACAAAAAGCCCGGTCAGAGGAACGCTCTTTGGTTTTCTTCTCACTGCTCTTAACCAAAGCAGCACTGCCACTAGTGTTTTAACTGTCGCTTTAGTAAGCTCTGGACTTTTAAGTTTCTACAGCTCTCTTGGGATCTTGTTCGGCGCGAACATCGGAACAACAATAACCGTTAACCTTGTGGCTTTAGGCATCACAAAAATCTCTTTCTTCTTTGTTCTTCTGGGCTTTATTCTCTCATTCATAAAAAAGACAAAGAAGGCGGGCGAGATTGTGTTTTACACAGGGCTTGTTTTATTTGGCTTGTTTCTTGTCTCTCTAGCAATAGCCTCATTGAAAGATAATCCCCTATTGCTAGGTGTGTTGTCAAAAACAGATAATCCCTTTTTAGCACTACTCTCCTCCATAATTTTTACTGTAATAATCCAAAGCAGTGCTGTCACAATCAGCAGCGCTATTTTGTTAAGCCAGCAAGGTTTGCTAGGACTCCCGATTGTTATGACAATAATAATCGGTGCAAACATCGGAACCACAATAACCGCGCTCGTCGCCTCGATTGGAGGCTCCTTAAGCTCGAAAAGAACTGCTCTCGCACATCTTCTCTTTAATGTTGGGGGATCTTTACTTTTCTTGCCTTTCATTTGGCAGTTCCACTCTATTTTAAACCTAATGGAAATTCCTTTGGCTAACAAAGCTGCGCTTTTCCATGTTTTATTCAACTTGACTACTGCAATTATATTTTTAATCATAGTAAAACCGTTCTCGCAGTTCATAACAACGATTCTTCAAGGAGAAGATGATTCAATAGACCTCTTGCCCCACTATATAAATAAAATTTTCATAAAAAAGCCTGAACTTGCTTTAGATTTGGTAGAAAAAGAGTTAAAAAGAGAGTTCATTTTAACAGGAAGAATGTTAAAAAAAGCGCTTCCGTTGATACAGAAATTTGAAAGCAAAAAGTTCAATGAAGTCAACTATCTTGAAGAAGCTGTCAATAACTTACAAGGCGAGATTGCTTCTTTCTTAGACGAGCTATCCAGAAAAAACCCCTTGACTAAACCTCAGCTAAAGAGATTCGTTAGTTATTCCTTGCTCGTAGACTCAATAGAAAGAATCGGTGACAGGGCCTTGAACATAGCACAAATTTCAAGATATAAGTACCTGAACCAAGAAAAGATATCAAAAGAAATTCTAAGGTTAATGAAAGAGGTAAGCAATGAGATTGTCTCGCTTAATTCAGACTGCATTGCTATCTTTGAAGGAAAAAAATACAATCCCAAAAAAGAAAAGGAAATTATAGAAAAGATTAATAAAATCAAAGAGCTCTATCAAAGAAGGCTTGAAAATTCAAAGGAAGAGTCCTCTTCTGCAATGCCATTTTCGGATTTCATGATAAATCTCGAAAGAATAGTTTATAATTGTGGCGATATCGCAAAAAAACTTAGACAAGAATAAAAAAGATAAATACAAAAAGAGTTAAAAAAAGAAATTAAGGAAAGAAGCTAAGGAAAGCAGCAATCTAAAAGCTCGGCAAAATGGAAATAAAAAACACAAACAAGAAAGCTCAGGAAGAGGTAATGGGTTTTGTGATTATAATCCTGCTTGTCATTATTATAGGCCTTGTTTTCTTTGCTTTTTCATTGAGGCAAGGGACAGTTGTCGAGCCAGAGAAAGCTGAGCTCGATGATTTTATCAACTCAATGCTTGTTTATACAAGCAACTGCGAGATAAGCGCGAAAAATCAAACCATCCGCGAGCTTGCAAGACAGTGCAACAATAATCCAAACAAGAAATGTGGCAACAACCAAGAAGTCTGCGATCTTCTCAACAACACCCTTAAGGATATGTTTGAAAAACTTCAAGGGGCTGGAACTCAAATCGCCAATTCTTATATCCATGGCTATGAGTTTAACATAACTGGCTCACATCAGATAACATACATTGCAGAAGGCACTCAAGAAGGGGATTATTTCACATCAACCACTTTCATACCAACAGGCCAGGCTCAAGACATTACAGTCAAGCTCAAGTTCTACTACAGCAAAGAAGCCTAAAAGACTAAAACTCAACTGTAACCTCTAATTTATCCAACACAAGCACAGGTTTTAGCCTCTTTTTCTTTGTTTTAGGATCCTTTTCACGGACAAGTTTAACAAACCCTGCCCTTTCAAGAAGATTAACATCCTGCCTTACTGCCTTGAAGTCCCTTCCAAGCATTTTTGCGAGCTTGTATAAAGAAACTGGCTTCTTATTCCTGATTACTGCTAAAATTCTTGCCTTTTCATCACTTAGCAGCTGCCTCAATTCCTTAACACCAAAACCATGCCCGCTGCCAACCCCTGCCAAGCCAGGAGCGATTTTTGGCAGGTTAGGCTCTACTGGCAATGGCTGTAGCTGGAACGGCTTTAACATTGGTATAAAAAACCTTTCAACAAGCTTGCCTTCTTTCTCTGTTATTGGCTCTTCATCCAGTTTTCCAAGGCCCCTTGTGCCAATCCTTACAAGGATTTTTTTGATTCTCGCTTTTTTTGCCATTTTCAAAGATTTTACAACAATTTAGTGACAAAATATCGTCGTGAATGAAAACTTTAGTTAAATATATATGATATTTTTATACATATATGTTATATCATAACCCATATATAAACCTTTCTATTAATGTCCATAAAAACCGAATAATCAATAAGAAAACAAATTAACTACAAAATAATAACATAACCTTTATAAACAAATCTCCAAAACAAAAGTTCTTTTGAACGGCTCAAAGAAAGCTTTAAAAAGCCTCCAAGCCATCTATTTTTGCAGTTTAACTGCAGTTTAAAAGAAACTGTTGAAAACTGTAAAACTGGCCAGTGATCGTTTCTGAATAACGACACACATAAATGTATGCGCAACAATTTTAGCGCTATCGTTTATGGCTACGGCCTAACAACCTCAATAGAAAATTGAGGTTGTGAGCGACCAGCGGTTTTCAAGGCTTCAAAAGCTGAGAAAGCTGGCCAATATTCAGTATATGAATGAAAGGAGGTTAAAAAATGAAATTACTTAGAAAAATTGCACCTTTGGCAGTAATGACTATACTTTGTGGAGCAACCGTAGCAGCAGCTGACTTAGCTTCATGGAAGGCCTCATTTCCAGGCACTGATACAGCCATAGTTGTTGGCGCAGGCGCAGCAGCCCAAGACACTCTTGGAGCAGTTCACATAGCTAATGCTTTAGGCGTCTCAGGCGGAGGCGAAGCCCCTGTAGAAGGAGCTGCTCTAATCACAGCTCCTGGAAATGTCTTGAACTATGGCGAAAGCTTCGCTAATGTAGCAGGTTCTCTTGCTGACGATGATTTGCCCACGCTTTTAGCAGAAGGCAGATACAGAGAGACCAGGGGAGCCAAAGAAAATGATGTTTCCTACGCGCAAAAGCTAGTCTTTACAGCGGGTACTGACAACATCCTATTCGACAGGAAAGACACAGGAGACGAAGAAGCAGACACTTACTTGTATCTGGACGATGATTTGACAGCTCCAGCTTACACTTATGAGCTCAAATTTGACAAATCAGTCAAGTTCGACCCAACTGAAGCGAAAAAAGACTTTGAGATGTCTAAGCTTAATATGTTAGGCAGAGATTATTACATTGTCGATGCCACTGCAGATGTGGGCGTAACAGACGAGATAACAGATATGGTGCTTATGGGCGGAGCCTTGAAAGCTTCACAATGGGAGTACAGCAAGGCAACATACACTCTTGCTGGCAAAACCTATGAAGTAGAGGCTAAAATCATCTCAGACACAGCTCTTACAGTAGTCCTTGTCATTAATGGCGAGGAGACTGACGCTTTGGAAGAGGGGAGACTATATACCCTTGAAGATGGCACAAGAGTCGGAATCTTGGACATTATCCCGAACGAAGGAGCTGAAAAGTCAACAGGCACAGCAGAAGGTAATGACTTAGTTACTTTCTATCTTGGAGCTGAGAAGATAGAGCTCATAGAAGGGAAAGACATCGAAATCAACGGCGAACGGGTGAAGTACTCAAATGTGGACTTTACCGGAGGCGCTGGCGAGTTAGATGAAATCGAAGTCACCTTTGCCCCTAAGAACACTGCTTATGTAGCGACTGGCGAAGCTTGGACAGATCCAGTGCTTGGAAGATTCAAATATACTTTCCAGGGATTGGAGAAGAAAACCGAAACAATAACATCCACAGTATCAGGCGACGATGGCAAATTCACTTTCAAAAACTTGAACAAAAAGGAAGTGGAGATACCAATAATCGCAGATGCTAACAGCGAGGTTTGGTTCGGTGACAGGCTGTCCGGAGCAGGAGTAGACATCACCCAAGATGGAGTAAATAAGGCAGACATTGGTATGTTTGCTCTTATTGATGGAGATGCCTGTTATGACAATGCAGGAACCAATCCAACTTTATGTAAAAGGACAAAGTTCTTGGTTGTCTCAAGCACCGGAGAAGCGCACTTGTTTGAGTTGACTGGCTTATATGCCGGAGCAGACACAATCTGGGGAAGTGCTGATGACACAATAGATATATATGACATAACTGCTGGCAGAGACTTTGAAGACCTAGTCCCTGCAGGGGGCGTCTTTACTGTTGATGTCAGATTTATGGCAGACCCTATTGTATTGACTCAGCTTACTGGGGCAGGAACTACAGGTTTAGAATTCACAAACATCAACTTCTATGGCACTGGAGCAGGCCATGGAGGTGGAACATCTGGAACCGCTTTATTCGACACATCAGGAGATGGTGAAGTTGACATAGGATTAATTGATGCGAATGGAGATGGTTTAAAGGATACATACTTTAACTTTAATGAAAGCGACGATGGCAACTATCTTGGCGGATGGTATGCCACAGACTTGGACTGTGACGGCGATATCACCCTTGAAAGCCCAGTAGGATGGGCTGGATTGGACTGGCTTCCAGAGACAAGAGGCTCTGATGTCAAGAAAGCTATTGATATCGCAGATATGGATGGTGCTTTGACAGGCGATCAGGCGTGGGGAGCTATCTTCACACTATGGTCAGACAACAACGACAAAATCCAAATAGATTATCCAGAAGAAAGGGTCGCTGCAAAAGTCTACGTGTCAGAGATATTGACTACAATCCCAGAACTTGGCACAGGCGGTGCTGCAGGCGCGGCAACTCCAGTTCTTGACACTGATGTCAATGACGTCAAGGACATGAACTTGATTGTTGTTGGCGGAAGTGCTATTAACAGGGTTGCTGCAGAGATGCTCGATGTAACATTCCCAACCTATGGATCAGATGAAGCATGGCAGAACGCTACAAAAGTTGATATGGCAGGCAAAGCCATTATTAAGCTAATGGATTCGCCTTACACAACAGGCAAATTTGCCATGTTAGTTGCAGGCTGGGAAGGAGTTGACACAGAAAGAGCAGCAAAGGCCTTGAAAGAAGGCACACCAGCCATATCAGGCCAAAGCGTGTTGTTGAATACTGCTACTAGCACAGTAACAGTAATAACCGCTTAAGTCTAGGTGCAAAAAGAAGCTTGTTTTTTCTTTTTCTTTCTTTTTTCTTTTTTTATTTTTTCTTTTTTTGATTGTTGTTTTCTTTTTTCTTTTGATTGTTGTTTGTGTTTTTTGATTTGTTATAAAGCTTGACTCAACTCAAATCGAAAAGTTTAAATAGTTATATATATTCATATAACTAAATAAAATGCCATTGCTAATAGAAAAAAAAATACTGCACTATCCCCAATTAGATACTGTTCTAATGGTAGAAGAATTTATTAGAACGCATAGCGGCGAATTCAAAAAAAGAATGCTATGGGAAAATCTCCCTAGAAAAGTGATGTATCAGACTTTTTGTGTCATCTTTGATTATTTAATTGAATCGGGAAAAATAGCCATTGACAAAGAAGGAAAAATAGCGTGGATTTGGAATCCTGAATTAGTAAAGAAATATCTAAGCAAACCACTCCTTAAAGCAAGATGAAATCTAAAGTTTACTTTGCAGATGAAAAGATCAAGAAAGCTTTTGAAGAACTAAAAAATTCTAAAACTGAAGATCAAATGCTTTATAAGTGGATAATAAGAGCAATTAATGACCTATCTGAAAATGCATTCTGCGGAATCCAGCTTCCTAAAAAAATTATTCCTATACCTTACATTCAAAAATACAAAATAGACAACTTATGGAAATATGATTTGCCTAAAGGTTGGAGATTACTTTATACCGTGGCTCATGGAAAAGTCCTGGTTATCTCCATTATAATTGAATGGATGGATCACAAAAACTATGAAAGAAGATTTAACTATTAGTTTATTTTTTTCTTTCTTTTTTCTTTTTTTATTTTTTCTTTTTTTGATTGTTGTTTTCTTTTTTCTTTTGATTGTTGTTTGTGTTTTTTGATTTTGGTTGTTTGTTGTTTTATGGTATAAAATATACCCTTTTAAGGTATAGTTTTAAGGTATAGTTTACTGATCCTAACCGAAATGCTTATAAGGATTAATTTATACCTAATTATGGTATAAACTTTACCAAAATGACATCAATTAACGAGCATAAGAAAAAAATTATAGAGCATCTTGAAGAAATAAACGATGCGATAGAAGAAGGTATAGAAAAAAAGCCCATCACAATAGGATTTCATTGTTCTGCTTGTGCTATTCAGTTTCTTGAACTTTATTTGCATGCCATAAATAAAATATCCATTGGCAAGATAATTAAACATGAATGGTTCAAAAAACCACTGCCTGAACAGAAAAAAGAGCCATTGGTTGAACGAAAACTCATGGTTGAATTTCCAGAGAAACAGCAGATCTATTCTTTTATTTATGAGCTGGAAGAGAATAGAAATACATTAATGTATGGCAAATCAGAACCTGGACAAATTAAGGCTGTTCTTGAAACTTTTTTGAAATTAAAAGAGCTTTTCATTAGTTTATTAAAAAATGTTGGAATCGAAATATAAAGAATTAACAGCATATGCTTCAGCCTTCGTAGCTTTCATCTTACCAAAAATAGATGTAAAGGAAATTATTCTTTTCGGTTCAGTTGCAAGAGGCGAAGCAACTGCAGGAAGCGACATTGACTTATTTTTTAACATAGAAAAAGAGGAAGACAGTGCTAAGATAAAATCTATAATTCATAAAGAGCTTACAAAATTTCTAAAATCAAGAATAGCAGAAATATGGTATTTAAAGGGAATTAGAAATGAAATTAAAATTGAAGTTGGTTCGCTTGCTAACTGGAAGCTGAAAAGAAGTTTGATTGCTGAAGGAATTCTACTTTATGGCAAATATAAAGAACTTCCAGAAAAACTGCACCATTGGGTATTCTTTAATTTAAGTCCTATAAAGAACATTGCCCAAAGAAACAGAGTAGCAAGGGCTTTATTTGGAAGAAAAGAAAAAAACTACTCGACAAAAGGCATGATAGAAGAATTTAGCGGGAGAAAAATATCCTCTCTTTCATTCATTGTGCCAATAGAGCATGCTAATAAAGTTATAAATTTTTTATCAACCGAAAAAACAAATTATAGTTTTTTTGAGTTATGGAGTGACCAACTGTAAATTAAGAACAATTTTGAAAGAAGGAACTCTAGCCATATCAGGCCAAAGCGTCTTGCTTGACACTACTAGCACAGTAACAGTAATAACAGCTTAAGTCTATAAGTCTAGGTGCAAAAAGAAGCTTGTTTTTTGTTTCTTTCTTTTCTTTTGTTTTCTTGTTTTTTTGTATTCTTGTTTTTTCTTTTTTCTAAAAGATTTATTTGATATCTATCGGAAGCTATAATTCATAAGATTTTTAAGTCAAAATTCTCTTACTTATCTATGCCGGAGATAAAGCCCTTGACAACGAAAAGCGAGCAAGAGAAAAAGCAGAGACAGCAATTCAAAATAATCGTTGGCATTATCATAGCAGTTCTGATGATTGCTTCTACTATAGGCTATGCCGTACTTGAAAGAGAACATGGCCAGAAACAAGGAACTGCAAGTTACAACAATTACACTTTCCAAAAAACAGAAACCGGCTGGCAAACCTCTCTTAAGATTAACAATCAAGACATAGCGCTGAACACATTCAATCTGCCGCAAGATGTCGAAAATATTTCAACACAAGGCTCGCCTCTTCTCGCGAATTTCATGAACAAAGTGATTTATATCGTGGCGGCTAGCCAGGAAGAGCGGAAAGCTGCAATAGAGTATAATGCCTTGGGCAAATTCGCGTTGAGAATACAGCTAGCCTGCTCTCAAAAGAATGAAAATGAAACCTTCTGCGTCGAGAATAACTTGCCAATAAAAAGCTGTGATGATGTTGACTGGCAAACCGTAATAATCATGCTCGAAGAGCTAGGAGAGAATTCTAATGACTCTGCCACAATAAACTATAAAAACTCCTGTCTCGAGATTAAAGGCAAGAAAGAAGAGCTTGTAAAAGCCAATGAAAAAGCACTTTTCATGATTTTCGGGATAATTTAATAAAGAAAAGAAAGATGGCTGAAGGGAAAAAAGTCAAAAAAAGATTGAACAAGAAACGATTTGCTATAGCTCTAGCAATCCTTGTTGTCATTGTTGCTGTAGTTCTAGGAGCAACCGTGTTTAGGGAAAATTTGAAGAAACTTTTTACTGCCAAGGAAGAAAATTCCTTTGTTTATCATGGCATGACTTTCAACAAGACTTATTTTGGCAAAATCCTGATGTACGAAACCCCTCTCGTAATTTACAGGCCGATACAGAACAACACTCTTTATTGGATGCTCAAGTTGAGAAATGACCCTCGCGTCCTTGACAAGAACATTGTTTCTAACATCACAGACAAACCAACAAGAAAATTCTATGTTTCTTTTGATAGGTATCCTCTTGAATGTAACGGCTCTATTCTGGGCTCTTACAAGATTGGCGAGTTTCTCGATGCCTTGGGTGCTTACAAAGAAGCGACATTCGCTAACGAGGCTCTTGCAGAAGAGAACAACAACACTTACAAAGTAAGAAACTGTAGCCATGCCACAAAAGACTGGAGTGTCATCTTGCTCAAGAAAAGCGACACTGATAAAAGCTATCTCCATCAGGATGGGCAATGTTATATAATGGAGATAGCCAACTGCCAAACAACAGAAACAACAGAAAGGCTCATTCTAGCGCTCTTAGACACAATGAAGCGCGCGCCTGAATCGCCTGAAACTCAAGAAACGCCAGAGAACGAGACAAACGCGAGCTCAAGCTGATTCTTTATCATTAGCTTGACCATTATTAAGGTTGTGTTAACGTGACATTCTCTGGGGCTTAAAAGCCCCAGCTTCCGTCGCTGATCAATCCATCCA